>CAMNRF010000075.1 GCA_946551795.1 uncultured Oscillibacter sp. | reverse complement strand
TTTTTTTTTTGTTGTTTTGTTTTTTCTTTTTTCTGGAATCTTTTTGCTGGTTGGTGCATTTTTTCTCTTTTTCTTCTTTAATGGGTTTTCCTCTTTTTTTGTTTTGGTCCTTGTGTTTTTTTTCCCCCCTTAACCTACTTTCCCCCGCCCCCCTGCCAACCCCGCGCGGGCACGGCCGGATCGTTTTGTGTTGTCTTGCCCCAATCAGCGCAGCGTGCCGTACTGCGCGTCGTCCACAGCCTCCAGCCACTCGTTGGAACAGTCCGTGCCGGGGGCCTCCAGGGCCACGTGGGAGAACCAGCTGTCCCTGGCGGCACCGTGCCAGTGCTTTACCCCGGCGGGGATATACACCACGTCACCGGGGAGCAGCTCCCGGGCCTCCCGGCCCCACTCCTGGTACCAGCCCCGGCCATTGGTGCAGAGCAGGATCTGACCGCCGCCCTCTGCGGCGCGGTGGATGTGCCAGTGGTTCCGGCAGCCCGGCTCAAAGGTGACGTTGGCCAGAAAGACCGTCTCCGCCGGGTCCGTCAGGGGCTTGAGATAGCTGTTTCCGGTGAAGTACCGCGCGTACGCCGTATTGGGCTCCCCCAGGCCGAAGAGGCCGCCGTCGGTCCCGCCGTCCTCCCTGTAGACCTCCACCGCCGTGCGGAATGCCGCCCAGGCGTTGGGCCATCCGGCGTAAAAGGCCAGGTGGGTCAGAATCTCCGCCATCTCGTCCCGGGTCACGCCGTTCTTCCTGGCGTTGGTCATGTGGGCCTCCAGGGAGCTGTCGATCAGCCCCTTGCTCACCAAGGCGGAGACGGTGAGGATGGAGCGCGTCTTCAGGGAGAGCTTCCCCTCCCGGTTCCACACCTGGCCGAAGAGCACATCGTCATTGAGCTCCGCGAACTTGGGGGCGAATTCGCCCAGCTGATCTCTGCCTGCCGTCTGTTTTACCATCGTGATTCCTCCAATCCATCGGTTGGACAGTGAGATGTCCGCCGTGTCCCTATCATACGCTCTGGAGCGGGCTCCAGGTCAAGTCCTTTTTCACTTCCCCAGGGAGAGAGTGACGGACACGTCCCCGCCGCCCAGGAGATCCCGCAGCTCCGAGGCGCCGGCGCTGTCGACGCGGCCCAGGCGGGTGAGGCTCCAGGTATTTGGCGCGTAGTAGATGACGAACTGACTGCCCTGGTAGAGGATGAGATCTCCCGCCTGGGTGGTGATCTGCTGGTCGTTGGTGGGAAGGCTCCGGCCCAGGGGCCCCACCTTTTCCATATTGCCGTAGTCCCGCATCTCGATGGTGCGGGGGCCCTCCGCCAGCAGCTCCCGGAGGGCCCGGGCGGAGGAATTGTCCGCCAGCGCCGCGGTGAGGGTGGTCCCGTTGACGGTGATGTTCAGCGTCTCTCCTGCCGGGGCCGCCGGCAGGTCCAGTTCATCGACCCAGGCGCCCACCGTCTCCCGGGAGGCGCTGCCGCTGAAGCGCCGGCCCTCCAGCCAGGCAGCGGAAGCGGCGGAGGAGCGGAGGTTGGCGGCGCTGGAGCCGATGCCGCTGCTGCCGGAGGTGCAGAAGGGCACGATGGTCTTCCCGCTGAAATCGCCGCTCTCCAGGAAGGTGTAGAGGATCTTGGGCGCCTGGCCATGCCAGATGGGATAGCCCAGGAACACGGTGTCATAGTCCGCCAGATCCGGGAGCGCGCCGGAGATGGCCGGGCGGACGGAGTCGTCCCGCTGCTCCCGGTTGGCGCGGCAGTTGGAGTCCGTGTAGTTCAGGTCGGCGGCGGTGTAGGGGACCGCCGGGGTGATGGCGTAGAAATCGGCGTCCAGCAGGGCCTCCAGGTGCCTGGCGATGTTTTCGGTGCTGCCGGTGTTGGAGAAGCAGGCCACCAGGACTTTTCCGGTCTCACGGGGAGCGGGGGCCGGTGCGGGCGTTCCGCCGTTCCGGTACTGATACAGGGCGGAGACCACCTCCGCCCGGGTGGCGGGGGACAGGGGGTCAAAGCGCCCGTCCTCCCGGAGGGTGAGGATGCCGTTGGCCCGGCACCAGTCCGCCGCCGTCCGGGCATAGGCGGAGATGGCGCTCTCATCCGGGCAGTCCTCCGCCGCGGCCTCCGGGCTTCCCGCCCAGCGCCAGAGGATGGCGGCCACCTGCTGGCGTGTGACGGGGTCGTTTACGCCGAAGCGGCCGTCGGCGTAGCCGTTCACCAGGCCGGTGCCCGCCGCCCAGCCGGCGGCGCCGGCGTAATAGGCACCCGCCGCCACGTCGGAAAACCGGGCGCTCCCGACGGCGGCGGGGCTGCCGGCGGAGCGGTGGAGAATGGCCGCCAGCTGGGCCCGGGTCACGTTGTCGTCCACACCGAAGCGGCCGTCGGCGTAGCCGTTAACATAGCCGTTGTCCGCCGCCCACTGGATGGCCCCGGCGTAGGGGGCGTCCCCGGCCACGTCGGAGAAGCCGTCCCCGGCGGCGAGGGCCGTGGCGGCCAGGGTCAGCGTGACGCCCAGCGCCAACAGCAGCACAAGCGCGAAGAGTCGTTTCATTCTGTTCATAGGAGCAGTCCTTTCTGTCTGTGAGAGTTTAGGGGGTCATCTCCCGCCGGGGGCGGGCAGAACGCGGTGACCGCCCCGCAAAAAACGAAAACCGGGGCCGCCTCTTTGACAGCTCCGATTGTACCCGATGGGCATGAAAATGTAAAATACTTTGTGCCTATCCTCTGTCATGCCTGAAAAGCATGAATTTGCCTGCCGTCCAGGGGCTGGAAGGACAAAAATGGAGGGGTCCGTCCCCTCTATTTTATTAAGTACTGTGGCAGCTATAAAATCCTGTAAACCTTGAAATTCAAGATCTGCAAGACTGTGGTAACCAGTTAAAGCCGATTTCAGGAGCTGCGCTGTGATTCCGCACGGAGGGGGGTGTCCGCGGGGGGAACCTTTGCGGGCTCCCCCTGCGGGATTCAAATCAACCCGCCGTAGCGGCCGGCTTTTGCCCACGGCAAAAGCCGGGTCACCAAAAAAGAGAGACACGCGCTGCGTGTCTCTCTTTTTTGGTGACCCGGCGGGGATTCGAACCCCGGACCCACTGCTTAAAAGGCAGTTGCTCTGCCAACTGAGCTACCGGATCATATTCTGCGGTAAACCGCCCGCGGGCGGGAAAAGCTGGCAGGGACGGCTGGACTCGAACCAGCGGATGAGGGAGTCAAAGTCCCTTGCCTTACCACTTGGCTACGCCCCTATGTGGAAAGAGGGAACCGGGGTGACCCCGATCCCCTGCTTTTGTTGGGGTGGGAGATGGGACTCGAACCCACGACACCCGGAACCACAATCCGGTGCTCTAACCAACTGAGCTACACCCACCACATATAAACCATACGGAACGCCCGCCGACCATCCCCGCGGGAGAGCTGGTACGCCAGAAGGGACTCGAACCCCTGGCCTACTGCTTAGAAGGCAGTTGCTCTATCCAGCTGAGCTACTGGCGCGAATTTGATGGAGCAGGTGACGAGAATCGAACTCGCATCCCCAGCTTGGAAGGCTGGTGCCCTGACCATTGTGCTACACCTGCGTTCGCCCTCCCGAAAATTGTCAGCTGAATCAGGATACCACGAAACCCGGCGGCTGTCAAGTGGCCGGGCGGATTCTTTTGAATTTTTTTGTATGACCGGCAGATCCGGCCGTGGCGGCGGGGGCAGAGGCTGTGGATAGAGCTTCTCAGTACTGGCTGACGGCGCCGGTGGAGCAGTTGACGTAGTAGCTCACCGTGTCGGTGACGATGTGCCACGCCGGCATCAGGGACATGGGGGCGGCGGTGGAGCTCTGGAGCTCGTAGCAAAGGGACATCTCCGTGATGGAGGAGGCCACGGCGCCGGTCTCCCGGCGCATGGCCAGGAAGGCGGTCAGGGCCGCCTGGGCGGAGAGGAGCTCCGGTCCCCCGGAGATCTCCGCGGAGGTCTCCGGCAGCAGAGTTCCCCTGGCGGCGGTCACCGCGTCCTGCTCCAGAGTAAAGGTCACGGCGCAGTTGGCCACCGTCAGCCCGCCGTACTCCCGGAGGGCGGTGATGGTGCCGCTGCCGTCCCCGTCCAGCTGTACGGCGGACACCACATAGTGGAATTCCCGGCAAAACTCGCGGCAGAAGGACTCCCCGCCGCTTTTGGCCAGGGTGCCGGCGGCCTCGAAGGAGCCGTTCTCCCGGAACAGCGCCGCGCCGCCGGCGCCGCTGTAAGAGTAGACGCCCCCCCGCTCGGAGTGGCGGAGGCCGCCTCCCAGCAATATGGCGGCGGCGGAACGCTCCAGGGCGGGGTCCCGGGTCAGGACACGGCCGGCGGGCGGGTCCTCCTCCGGGATGGCGCCGGGGTCCAGCTGGATGCCGCCGGCGGCGAAGAGGGCCTCCAGCTGCTCCGCGGAACGCTCCCGGGCGGACTGGGCCGCCGTGTTCCGATAGGCCAGGGAGCCCAGCAGAAAGCCGTTCACCAGCAGCAGGATCAGGATGATGACATTTTTCAGTTGGTAACGGTCCATTCCCGGAGCTCCTTTCCCGCGGATTCAGTCCGTCAGCCAGCTGGCTGAGGCGGTCTCGCCGCCGTCCACATAGCCGATGGAGAGCTCCGCCCCCTCCTGCCGGGCGGCGATGGCCAGGGCCTGCCGCAGAGGCAGCAGCAGCGACGTCTCTCCGGCGTTCGTGTACTGCCGGAAGCGGAGGGTGAGGCCGGTGACCACCCTGCCGGACAGCGTGACCTCCGCGGCGCTGCCGCCGCGTTCAAAGCGGATGGGCACGCCATCGGACTGCCAGCCGAAGGTGAGGGACAGAGTGCTCTCCGTCTGCCGGACGCCTGTCAGATAGAGCCCGGCCTCGCTGGTCTGGCCGGACAGCAGGTTGTTCAGCAGGGTGCTGGCCCCCATCACCGCCTCCGTCACGGTGGGCTCCTCCCCGGCGGAGGGAACGGTGAGGGCCGGGTCGCCGCCGCTGCGGTAGCGGATGGAGCCGTCCGGGTTGAGGCGCAGGGTGCGGTCTCCGTCGGTAACCACCTCCACGCCGCCGGACTCCGTGTAGCGGGAGTTGGTGCGGGGGTAGAAGCTGAGGGCGGACAGCAGTCCGGCGCTGTCCGGCAGGGCCGCCGCGGAGGTGAGCACCGGCAGCGCCGGCAGCTCCAGGGGGAAGAGGGAACAGGGGTCCAGCCCGGCGGCCTCCGGCTCCCCGCCGTCCAGGGCGAAGCGGGCGCCGTTGAGCTCGTAGCCGCCCACCACGCTCTCCAGCTCCTCGGCGGAGACGGCGCAGGTCCCCCGGCGGTAGGAGTCTCCCTCGCACCAGAGGTACAGCGCCGTGCCGCCTCCGGCCTGGGAGGAGACCGCCAGCCGCCGGACGGACAGGCTGCTGTCCAGAGAGGCGCCCACCAGTCCCGCCAGCACCGGCAGGGGCAGGGGGGAGAGGAAGTCGCAGTAGACGGAGGTGCCGTTCAGGGCCTCCAGGAACGCGCTGTTCTCGCAGGGGGTCAGGGACTGGACAGAGCGCAGCGCCTCCCGCAGGAGTCCGCCCGCGGGCTCAAAGATCCCGTCGGCGGTGGTGAGGGTCACGCTGCCGTAGCGCCCGCCGTAGACGCCGGTGACGGCAAGCCGCACCGGGGCCGAGAGGCTGGTCAGGGCGGTGGCCTGGGAGGTGTCCGGCGTCTGGTCGGAGTCCCCCGCCAGATACCGGAGGTAGCCGCTGCCGGCATTCACCCCCAGGGTGTACAGCTGGGTCTGGGCGAAGAGGAACACCGCGGAGAGGGCCAGCAGGACGATGGCGATGTTCTGGAAAAAGTCCCGGCGCTTGCGTCTGCCCGCATCCATGCCGCCTCGCTCCTTTCGTCAGATCTTCCGCTCCCGGACAGGGTCGTCCGGTCCGCCCACGGGCAGCTCCAGCCGCACGGTGGTGCCGGGCCCCTCGTGGGGGGCCAGGACCAGGCGGCCCTGGTGGCGCTGGACGATCTCCAGCGCGATGGAGAGCCCCAGGCCCGTGCCGCCGGACTCCCGGGAGCGGGCCTTGTCCACCCGGTAGAAGCGGTCAAAGATGTGGGCCCGGTCCTTTTCCGGGATGCCGATGCCGTCGTCGGAGACCTCCATCCACACCACGCCCTCCTCGGCCCCGGCGGTGATGCGGATGTGGCCGCCGTCCGGCGTGTACTTCACGGCGTTGCCGATGATGTTCATCATCACCTGCTCCAGCCGGCTGCGGTCCCCCACGATCAGGGGCAGGCTCTCCGGCGGGTCGTAGGTCAGCTGGTGGCCCCGCTGCCTGGCGTTGAGGGCGTTGGCCCGGGTGACGCTCTCGATGGCCTCCTCAAAGGGGAAGCGGGAGAGCACCAGCTCCGCGTCTCCGGCGTCCAGGCGGCTGAGGGTCAGCAGGTCCTGAACGATGTGGGTCATGCGGTCGGTCTCGTTGATGATGATGTCCAGAAAGCTGTTGGCGGTGTCCAGGGGGATGTCGTGTCCGGCCTCCCGCAGTGTCTCGGCGTAGCTGCGGACGTTGGTCAGAGGGGTGCGCAGCTCGTGGGAGACATTGGCCACGAACTCCTTGCGCCGCTCCTCGTTGCGGTGCTGCTCCGTCACGTCGTGGAGGACCACCAGCACGCCGCCGCTGTCCTGGCCGGAAAACGGGGCCAGATACAGCTCCAGCGTGCGGTCTCCCACCAGCAGCTCGCTCTCGGCGTGGTCGGGCCGCCGGAGGGCCAGCACGTCCTGGAAGGGGTAGGCGGAGCCGAAGAGGTCGTCGTAGGCGCAGCTGTTGTCCAGGGGGCGCTGGAGCATGGCGGTAGCCGCCGGGTTGCAGTGAATCAGACGGCCCCGGTGGTCAAAGGCCGCCACGCCGTCGGTCATGTGGAGGAAGAGGGTGTCCAGCTTGTTGCGCTCGTTTTCCACGGCGGCCAGGGTGGACTGGAGGATGTCCGCCATCTCGTTGAAGGTGCCGGTGAGAATGCCGATCTCATCGGTGGACTCCACCAGCAGCTCGCCGTCGAAGTCCCCGGCGGCCACCCGCTCCGCGCCGGCGGTGAGCTTCTCGATGGGGCCCACCATGGTCTTGGACAGAAGAAAGCTCAGCAGCACGGAGATGAGAAGACCGATGACCAGGGCCTGCATAATAATGAGGAAGAGTTGGGCGTTGAGGCCGGAGACGGTGTCCTTGTTGTCCAGGATGTAGACGATGAAGGCGCTGTCCCCGCCCATGATGGGCACCGCCACGTCCATGAAGTCCGCGGTGATGTCGCTCTCGTCCCCCACTGCGGTCTCGTCCCCCCGGATCACGGCGTTCCGGGCGGTCAGCAGGTTGGCGCTCTGCTCCCGGGGGAGGAGGGACTCGTTGGCGGAGCTGGAGATGTAGGCGCCGGTCTCGCCGTCCAGCACAAAGTAGTTCCTCGTGCGGTAGTCCACGCCCAGGGAGCCGGCCTTGGCCTCCAGGATCTCCGCCACGCGGCCGGCGGGGTCCTCCGGGTCCGCGGCGGCGCCCCGCAGATCGAAGACGAAGCTGTTGTTCTCCCCGCCGAAGACGTCGCTCATCTGCTGGTAGAAGGAGTTGATGAAGAAGCTGGAGACGCTGACTGTGAGAAAGGCGCCCACCACCGCCATCAGCGAGGTAATCAGCAGCAGCAGTATCAGCGTGAGCTTCATATGAAGGCTTCTGAACATGGCGGGCCTCCTCTCACCGTAAAATCCCCGGGATCACTCCTGCACGGAGAAGTAGTACCCCACGCCCCGGCGGGTGAGGATGTAGGCGGGGCTGGCGGGGTTCACCTCGATCTTCTCCCGCAGGCGGCGCACCGTCACGTCCACGGTGCGCACGTCGTCGCCCACGTAGCCGTAGTTCCACACCTGCTCCATCAGGTCCACCCGGGAGTAGACCTTGTTGGGGTGGCTGGCCAGGAAGGTCAAAAGCTCGTACTCCCGCTGGGTCAGGTCGATGGCCTGGCCGTCCCGGAAGACCTGGCGGCTCTCGGTGTTGATGGAGAGGCTGCCGGACACCGCCATGGCGCCGGCCGCCGCCGCGGCGGGAGCCGCCATGGCGGTGCGGCGGATGTTGGCCCCCACCCGGGCGATGAGCTCCCGCATGGAGAAGGGCTTGGTGATATAGTCGTCGGCGCCGATCTCCAGGCCCAGGACCTTGTCCGTCTCCTCCTCCCGGGCGGTGAGGATGATGACGGGCACGTTGTCCCCCGCCTGCCGCAGGGCGCGGCAGACCTCGAAGCCGTTCATCCTGGGCAGCATCACGTCCAGCAGGATCAGGTCCGGCTTCTCCGTCCGGGCCTTGTTCAGCCCGTCCTCCCCGTCGTAGGCCTCCCGGGTCTGGTAGCCCTCCCGCTGGAGGTTGAAACGGAGAATATCCACGATGTTCTTCTCGTCCTCCACGATGAGGACGGTCTTCTGTCTGTCCATAAAAAACCTCCGGGTCGTTTTACAGATTCAAAAGCACCTTGGCCCGCAGCACGGCGGCCACGGTCTTGGCATCCTCAATCTCGCTGTTGACGCAGCGGTGCACCATCTCGTCAAAGGGCACCCGCTCCACATTCAAAAACTCGTCCGGGTCCAGGTGCTGGGCCTCCATCCGCAGTCCCCGGGCCAGGAAGAGGTGCAGCGTCTCCCCAAAGCAGCCAGGGGAGGGCAGCAGGCGGCCCAGGGGCAGAAAGACCTCCGGCACCGCACCGGTCTCCTCCCGGAGCTCCCGCAGAGCGCCGGTGGCCGGGTCCTCCCCCGCGTCCAGCTTGCCCGCCGGAATCTCCAGCAGGGTCCGGCCGAACACATAGCGGTACTGGGTCACCACCAGCACGTTGTTCCGCTCGTCCAGGGGCAGGACGGCCACGCCGTCCGTGTGGTCCGCCACCTCCCGGAGGGAGGTGTTCCCGTTGGGCAGCTCCACCGTGTCCACGTGGACGTCCATCAGGATGCCCTTATATTTGTCTTCCCTGCGCAGAAGCTTTTCAGTCAGATCCATCGGCTGTCCCATTGTCCGCACCTCGCGTTTCGATTTTTAAAAGGATTGATTTTCACAGTATAGCACATTCCGGGGAAAAAGCAAAGAGTTCCTATGCCGGCGCCGGGAGATTTTTCCCCGGCGGCGGCCGGCGCCTCTCCATGGCCGCTCCCTCCGGTTTTTTCGGGCCTTCGGCGGATTTCTCCGGGAATGACGGGGAGGCCCCGGAGCGGTTTCTCCGGGGCCTCCCGCAAAAGAGAGGGCTGTTGTCTCAGCTGCCGGCACCGCCGGTCCTTCCGGTCCGCGGGGCGGGAGACGGGCTACAGCGCCAGCTCCTCGTCGGTGACCTCGCCCTTGCAGACGATGTTAGTGGGGCCGGTGAGGAAGAGGTCCGTGACGCGGTCCCCCTCCCGCTCCACGTCGATGACCAGCTCGCCGCCGGGCATCCGGGCGTGGACGCCGCGGCCGGAGACCCTGCCCAGGAGGGTCAGCACCGTGACCACGGAGCCGGTGCCGGTGCCGCAGGCGTAGGTGAAGTCCTCCACGCCCCGCTCGAAGGTGTGCTCATAGAGCTGGTCCTCCCCGGTGAGCTCGTAGAAGTTCACGTTGGCCCCCTTGGGGAAGGCGGGATGATGGCGGAGCCTGCGGCCCAGCTCCCGCAGCCGGTTCTGGTCCGTGTCCTCCAGGCCCTGGAAGGGCACCACGGCGTGGGGCAGACCGGGATTCCCCAGCTCCACATAGGCGCAGGGATAGGTGACGCCGTCCACCTCCACGGGGCAGTCCAGGCGGATGGTGGTGGGGTCGTTGAGGCGGACCCGGTAGCGGCGGCGGTCGATCCGCCGGCCCGTGACCATGCCGGCGGTGGTCTCCACCCGCTGGACCTCCCCGGCCAGGCCCACCTCGCAGCCGTACCGGCAGATGCACCGGGCGCCGTTGCCGCACATCTCCCCCACGGTGCCGTCGGAGTTGAAAAACAGCATCCTGTAGTCGCCGCCCTGGGTGGGGGCCTCCACCACCATGAAGCCGTCGGCTCCGATGGAGAGGTGCCGCTCGCACAGCGTCCGGGCCAGGCGGGGGAACTGCTCCGCCGGGATGTGCTCCTCCAGGTTGTTCAGAATCAGAAAGTCATTGCCCGCGCCGTTCATCTTCCAGAATTTCATAAAAGCCTCCGTGCGCCGGTGGGCGCTTAAATTCAAATGAAAACCCCGCCGGTCCACGGTGCGGAGGCTTTCCCCTTCTCCGCGGCTCTCTCAGCGCGGGTCCGGTGTTCTCATAATAACTTGATTTGCTCCGGGAATCCACTGGTTTTGGCATATTTTACTATACCATCACTTAATAAGTACTAATACAATAAATTATATAAAAAATATGAAATTCTTGCGCTTGGCGCTGTTAAAACACCCGCGCCCCATCCGGGCCGCGGGTCGAGGTTTCCGGAGCTGGATGTTGCAGGCGGGGAGTTCAGCCGGCGCCTCACCGCCGTCCGCCGCCCCGGCCTCCGCCGCCTCCAAAGGAGCCGCCGCCGAAGCCGCCCCGGCCGCCGCC
>CAMNRF010000074.1 GCA_946551795.1 uncultured Oscillibacter sp. | reverse complement strand
AACCACTTTTTCAATGGGCGCGGGGGTACCCTTCGTGCGCCCCCCCTGTTTTGGGGGGCGCCCGCCGGTTTTGCCTGCGGCAAAACCGGCCCGCTTCGGCGGGGTTGATTTGAATCGCGCAGGGGGAACCTTCGTTCCCCCCGCACACACCCCCCTCCACTCCTGGTGGTCGCGGGGGCGGCTGCGGGGACGGGGCTCTTATTGTTTCAAGGTCAAAAGACATGGCCGGGGGACCAGTCGTTCCAGTACGCCTCCTCTGTCTCCGTGGCGGCGGGCACGGCATAGCCATCCTCCTCGCTCCACAGCAGGATGGCATCCTCCCCCTCGCCGAAATATACGCTCCCCGCCTCGTCGCTGGAAAAGTCCCTGGGATCAAATTTCCACCGGACCATCACCAGATCGAACGGGAACATCTTTTCAGCGGCGCCCAGGAAAATGTTCAGCCGCAGAAGGGGCCGGAGGATACGGAGGTGCCAGATCCCCGGTTCATCGCTCTCATAGGATATGAGGTTCCGGCACGCCCTGTTCAGCCCCGCCTCCACGCAGATCTCGCCGCTCTCCAGCACACAGGTGTTCAGGTAGGCATAGTCCCCGCTGTCCATGGGAACCGTACACTGGGTGACGGAACACCAGAACACAAATCCGCCCAGGCACAACACCAGCACAACGGCGACGCCCGTCAAAAGCGTCCGCCGCCAGAGCCGCCGCCACTCCCGGGCGATCCTCTCCACCACCGCCGCGTCCTCTTCCGTCTTTTTCTCTTCCGCCTCCGGCAGCGGCGCGTCCATGTCCGCCAGCAGTTGGCGGCAGGTCCCGCAGCCCGCCAGGTGCTCCTCCACCGCCGCCCGGCTCTCCTGAGAGCACACGCCGTCGTGGTACAGCGGCAGCAGGTCCTGCACGATCTTACAGTTCATCCAATCCCTCCTTCAATTTTCCCCGGGCCCGGAAGTAGGTCACCCGGGCCCAGCTCTCACTCTTTTGGAACAGCGCCCCGATGTCCGCGAAGGGCAGCTCCCCGAAGGTCCGCAGGGAGAACACCTCCTTATAGGGCTCCGGCAACGCGTGGAGCAGGACGTGGAGATGCCGGGCGGCGTCGCGGTCGGCAAAGCCCTCCTCCATGCCGCCATCCCCCGCCTCCTCTGGGCTGTCCCGAAACCGCCGCCGCTCCCGGCAGAGGTCCGTGTACAGGTTCCGGGCGATCTGGCACAGCCACACCCGCAGCTGGCAGTCCCCCCGGAAGGTGCCGATGGTGGCCAGGGCCCGGAAAAAGGTCTCCTGGGTCACCTCCTCCGCAACGGCGGCATCCCGGCTCAGGGCCAGGACGTACTTGTACACGTCCGCGAAATACAGCCGGTAGACCTCCTCAAAATCGGGCATCCTCTCACCTCCTTCGTCCATAGGACGGGGAATTTGGGATTTCGTTACAAAGCTGTTTGCAAGTCTCCAAAATCTGATTATAATGGAGGCAGAGCTTTTCGGAAAGGGGGAATCTCCATGGCGGACCTCACCACGGACGTACGGTATATCAAGGGCATCGGCGAGCAGCGGGCCAGGGCCCTGGGGAAGCTGGGTGTCCATACCCTGCGGGACCTGATCTCCTGGTTCCCCCGGCGGTATGAGGACCGGACGGCCCTCCTGCCCATCGCGGAGCTGCCGGAGGACGGTCCCGCCTGCTGCGCGGCCATGGCGGCCTCCGTCCCCACCGTCACTCGCATCCGCCGTGGGCTGGAGCTGGTGAAGCTCCGGGCTGTGGACGAGACCGGGACCCTGGATGTCACCTTCTTCAACCAGACGTGGCTGAAAAACAGCCTCCGCCCCGGGGAGACCTACGTCTTCTACGGCAGGGCCGAGGGCCGGGGCGCCCACCGGAAGATGGCCTCCCCGGTGGTGGAGCCGGAGGGGCGGCGGGAGGCCACCGGGCGCATCGTGCCCGTGTACCCCCTCACCGCCGGGGTCAGCCAGCTGGTGCTGCGGCGGTCCATCCGCCAGGGGCTGGACGCCTGCGCCGACATCCTGCCGGACATTCTGCCGGACAGCGTCCGCCGGGACCACCAGCTGTGCCACGCCGGCTTCGCCTTTGAGAACATCCACTTCCCAACCTCCCCGGAGGCGCTGGACGTGGCCCGGCGGCGGCTGGCCTTTGAGGAGCTGTTCCTCTTCGCCATCGGCCTGCGGCGGCTGCGGGACCGCCGGGTGACGGTGTCCGTTCCCCCCTGCGCCCTGGTGGACATGGGGCCGTTCTACAAGGCCCTTCCCTTTACCCTGACGGCTGCCCAGCGGCGGTGCGTGGACGAGGCCCTGGCGGACATGACCTCCGGCACGCCCATGAACCGGCTGTGTCAGGGGGATGTGGGCTCCGGCAAGACCATGGTGGCCGCCGCCTGCGTCTACTTCGCCGTGAAAAATGGCCGCCAGGCGGCGCTGATGGCCCCCACGGAGATCCTGGCCCAGCAGCACTACAAGGGACTGGCCCCCCTGCTGGAGCCTATGGGTCTCCGGTGCGCCCTGCTCACCGGGTCCACCCCGGCCAGAGAGAAAAAATCCATCGCCGCCCGGCTGGCGGCGGGGGAGATTGACTTCGCCATCGGCACCCACGCCCTCATCACCGGCACCGTGGAGTACGCGGACCTGGGGCTGGTGGTGACGGACGAGCAGCACCGCTTCGGCGTGGGCCAGCGGGCGGCGCTCATCGCCAAGGGCCGGCACCCCCACACCCTGGTCATGTCCGCCACCCCCATCCCCCGGACCCTGGCGCTGATCCTGTACGGGGATCTGGACGTGTCCGTCATCGACCAGCTGCCCCCGGGGCGGCGGGTGGTGGAGACCTACGCCGTCCCCGGCAGCTACCACCCCCGGCTGTACAATTTCATCCGAAAGCAGGTGTCGGAGGGGCGGCAGGCCTATGTGGTCTGCCCCATGGTGGCGGAGAGCGACGAGGCCCCCGACGAGCGCAAGGCCGTGACGGAGTACGCCAGGACGCTCCAGACCCAGGCCCTGCCGGACCTGCGGATCGCCTTTGTCCACGGGAAGATGAAGCCCAAGGAGAAGGAGGCGGTGATGGCCGCCTTCGCCGCCCACGAGACGGACGTGCTGGTGTCCACCACCGTCATCGAGGTGGGGGTGGACGTGCCCAACGCCTCGCTGATGATCATCGAGAACGCGGAGCGGTTCGGCCTCAGCCAGCTCCACCAGCTGCGGGGCCGGGTGGGCCGGGGCCCCCACCAGTCCTACTGCGTGCTGGTCTCCGACAACCGCAATGAGGAGACCCGGCAGCGGCTGAGGGTGATGACGAAGACCAGCGACGGGTTCAAAATCGCCGAGGAGGACCTGCGGCTCCGGGGCCCCGGGGACTTCTTCGGCCAGCGGCAGCACGGACTGCCGGGGCTGCGGATCGCCGACATCGGCTGTGACGCCGCCCTCCTGAAAGAGGCCCAGGCCGCGGCGGAGGAGCTGCTCTCCGCCGACCCGGAGCTCAGAACCTGCCCCGCCGCCGCGGAGCGGATCGCGGAGCTCTTCGCCCAGGCGGCGGATACGCTGAACTGAACGGCACGAGGCGGGCCCTTTCAGGGCCCGCCTCGTCATTTTCATCTCTGATACTCAAACTCCCAGTCATACATGGAGACCGTGTCCCCGTCCTGGATGCCCATCTCCTCCAGCCGCTGGAAAAGGCCGGACTCCCGCAGCATCTTGTCGAACCACATGCGGCTCTCATAGTCGGCGAAGTTCACGTTGCCCATGAGCCGCTGGAGCCAGGGGCCGTCCACCAGCCAGGTGCCGTCGTCGCTGCGGCGGATGTCCAGGGGAGCGGAGCTGTCCACCGCCGGGGGCTTTGGCACGTACTCCGGCTCGTACACCGTCACCGGGGGCAGGACGGACAGCATCTCCGCCGCCTTGCCCACCAGCTGCCGCGTACCCTGGTGGGCCGCCGCCGAGATCTCAAGAAGTGTAAAGCCCTTCTCCTCCACATGGGCCCGGAGCCGCTCCAGGTTCTCCGGGCTCTCCATGATGTCCACCTTGTTGGCGGCCACGATCTGGGGCCGCTCCGCAAGCTCCGGGCTGTACTGCCGCAGCTCCTCGTTGATGGCGTCGAAGTCCTGGACCGGGTCCCGGCCCTCGCTGCCGGAGACGTCCACCACGTGGACCAGCAGGCGGCAGCGGTCGATGTGGCGCAGGAAGTCGTGGCCCAGGCCCGCGCCGCCGCTGGCCCCCTCGATGATGCCGGGGATGTCCGCCATGACGAAGCTGACGCCCTCGTCTACCCACACCACGCCCAGGTTGGGGTACAGGGTGGTGAAGTGGTAGTTGGCGATCTTGGGCTGGGCCTTGGAGACCACGGACAGCAGCGTGGACTTGCCCACGTTGGGAAAGCCGATGAGGCCCACGTCCGCCAGGAGCTTCAGCTCCAGGATCACGTCGTGGCCCTCCCCGGGGAGGCCCGCCTTGGCAAACCGGGGCACCTGCCGGGTGGGGGTGGCAAAGTGGCTGTTGCCCCAGCCCCCCCGGCCGCCTCTGCACAGGGTAAAGGGCTCCTTATCGGACATATCCTTGATGATCTCATTGGTCTCCGCGTCCCGCACCAGAGTGCCCCGGGGCACCCGGATCACCAGGTCCTCCCCGTCCTTTCCGGTCTTCCGTCTGCCCTGACCGTCGCCGCCATTGCCGGCCGCGTACTTGCGCTTGTAGCGGAAGTCCATCAGGGTGGACATATTGTCGTCCACCACCAGGATAATGGAGCCGCCCCGGCCGCCGTCGCCGCCGTCGGGGCCGCCGGCCGCCACGTACTTCTCCCGGTGGAAGGCCACCACGCCGTTGCCGCCATTGCCGGCCTGGACCGTGATGCGGGCTTTATCGATGAATGCATTTGCCATTGGGGCACCTCTTCTGCTTTCTCCGAAGTTCGTTTTGAATAGTCTGGTCTATTTTAGCGGAAATATTGAGAATCGTCAATATCGGAATCCGCCCCACCCCCGGCGGGGTCATTAAAACACAAGAGGCCCGGACACCGTCCGAGCCCCTCAGCGTGTTTTTTATTCAGCCTCGTACACGCAGGCCTGCTTGCGATCCTTGCCCAGCCGCTCAAAGCGGAGCACACCGTCCGCCTTGGCGAACAGGGTGTCGTCGCTGCCGATTCCCACGTTCACACCCGGGTGGATGTGGGTGCCGCGCTGGCGGACCAGGATATTCCCGGCCTTGACGAACTGACCGTCGGCGCGCTTGGGCCCAAGGCGCTTGGCCTTGGAATCACGGCCGTTCTTGGTGGAGCCGCCGCCCTTTTTATGGGCGAAGAACTGAAGACCAATCCGAATCATGATAACGAACC
This sequence comes from uncultured Oscillibacter sp., assembly GCA_946551795.1. Taxonomy (GTDB): domain Bacteria; phylum Bacillota; class Clostridia; order Oscillospirales; family Oscillospiraceae; genus Oscillibacter. The sequence goes on along the minus strand of CAMNRF010000074.1, from coordinate 6,122 downwards.
ATCCTTTCTCAGATTTTTAGATGGGGAGGACCTATTCATCCTCCAGAACCTCGATGTTTTCAGGGTACTCGTCGTGGAGCTCCGTGAGGTAGACCATCAGCCCCGTCAATAGGGCCTGACAGGTGCTCTCCGCCGTGGGAGCCAGGCCCCCGGGCAGACGCAGGGAGATGGACGCGTCCCGCTCCCGCACCTTCACAGACGCCGCCAGGCCCAGCACGTCGTTGACGGTGGCCTCCACCAGGCGAACGGCGCTGGTGACGGCGGCGCAGACGATGTCCGCCCCCGCCTCGGCGTAGCCGCTGTGGCCCCGGGCGTCAAAACCGGTGATCCGGTCTCCCTCCATATGGAAGGCAACAGTGGTCATGCTCAGACGGAGATCTTGGCGATCTCAACCTTGGTGTAAGGCTGGCGATGGCCCTGGCGCTTGCGGTAGCCCTTCTTGGGATTGTACTTGAAGATGCGGATCTTCTTGCCCTTGCCGTTCTTCACCACGGTGGCCTCCACGGAGGCGCCCGCCACGGTGGGGGTGCCGAAGGTGGCCTTGTCCCCGTCGATGACGGCCAAAACCTGGTCGAACTTCACGGTGTCGCCGGCTTCCTGGTCCAGCTTCTCGATGTAGACCACGTCGCCCTCGGCCACCTTGTACTGCTTGCCGCCGGTCACGATGATTGCGTTCATGCTTGTTTCAACTCCTTCATTACGGGCTCGCTGTCGGGGGCGGTCCGGGGGGACACTTTCAGGCCCATTCAAAGCGGCCTGTCAAGTATATCAGCGGGATTTGGAAAAGTCAACGGTTTTTCGGAGAATTTTTGCAAAAATCCCCGGTCAGTCGTCCAGGTCCCGCTCAAACTCCAGAATCTCCCCGGTGACAGCGTCGATCTTGTACTCGTACTCATACCCGCCGGACTTGAAATCCACCTCATACTCACAGCACCCCGCCCCGTGATGATTCCCATGGCCGTCGTGGTGGTCCAGCTCCACGGCGCAGCGGGCCACGGCGTCCGCTGTGAGGCCGGCGTGGCTGCAGGCAATCTCCTTGGCCCGGGCCTCGCCGATATAGGCCGGGGCCGTATCCGCGGAGGGGCTCTGCCCGGACTGGGCGGCGGGGCCGCCGGCGCTCTCCTTCTCAAACTTCACCACACTGCCGTCGGCGGCACTGATCTTATAGTCGTACTCGCAGCCGCCGGAGAAGAACTCCAGCTCGTAGACCCGCGCACCGCCCTCATCGTCCAGCTCCCACCGGTAGCCGGTGACGCTGTCCGCCGTGACGCCGGCGTGGGCCAGGGCAATCTCCTTAGCCTTTGCCTCGCCGATGTCCCCGGTGCCGGAGGCGGCGGGCGGCCTGGCAGGGGTGCCGGAACTGTCCCCGGCGGGCGCCTGGGCGGAAGTCCCGGCGGGCGTCTGGACGGGAGCGGTCCTGACGTCCGGCTCCTTCTCAAACTTCACCACGCCGCCGTCGGCGGCGCTGATCTCGTAGTCGTACTCGTATCCGCCGGAGAAGAACTCCAGCTCGTAGACCAGTCTGCCGTCGTCGTAGTCCAGCTTTGCCGGGGACGGGGCGGCATCCTCCGCCGCCACGCCGGCATGGCCGTAGGCGATCTCCCAGGCCCGGGCCTCGCCGATGTCCCCGCTCTCCGGGGCTGGGGCGTCCTGGACCGGGGGCGGGGCAGTCTCCTGCGCCTCCCGGCTGAATTTCACGATGCTGCCGTCGGCGGCGTTGATCTCGTAGTCGTAGGCGACGCCGTCCGCGGTGAACTTCACCTCGTAGACCGGGACCCCGTCACTGTCGTCCCGCGCGATCTCGTAGCGGGAGAGGCCGCTCTCGGAGACCTGGGCGTGGCCCAGGGCCGTGAGCTTCGCCGTCTCCTCCCCCACGTCCTTTCCGGTTCCCGCGGACCGTCCCATCCAGTAGGCTCCGGCAACCACCGCCAGCGCCAGCACGGCGCAGGCGGCAATGATCCCATAGCGTCTGCCGCTCTTCCTGCTCTCTTCCGACATGGCAATCCTCCGTTCCGGTCTTCCTCAGTCGTAGGACAGCCGCTCCGCGGTCCAGTCCGCGATGAGCCGCGCGTAGAACCTGCATACGGCCCGGCCGGTCTCCACGTCCAGGTTGATGTAATTGCCGCACTCTTTGGCGCTCTTGCCGGGCATCTCGCCCTGAAATTCCCCGGCGGCGGTGAAGACCTCCTTCAAAAGCTCCACCGCCCCCTCCAGGGAGAGGCGGCTGCCGTCAAAGAGGAAGTAAAACCCGGTCTGGCACCCCATGGGGCCGAAGTAGACCACGGCGTCCTTCTCCCGGGAGTTCCGCAGGAGCGTGGCAATCAGGTGCTCCGCCGAGTGCATCTCGGCGTTGGTCAGGAGATCCCCGGTATTGGGCTTTTTGAACCGGAGGTCAAAGGTCACCACGTCCCCGTCCCGGCGGGAGAGGTAGAGTCCCGGCTGGAGCTTGTTGTGGTCCACGGTAAAGCTGGCGATGCGTTCCATATCATGCTTCCTCCTTTTGCAGCACTCTGGCGAAGGGCAGGACCACCCCGCCCAGGTTCTTCAGCGCCTGGCTGTAGTCGAAATACTCCTCCATCTGGGTGTCGTAAAACAGGTGGTCGGAGACGGATTTCAGGGCGGCAAAGCCCACCCCGTTCCGCAGGCACACCTGGGCGATGGCACAGCCCTCCATCTCCACCAGGTCCGGGTGGAAGGTGTCCCGAATCCAGGCGGAGCGGTCCCCCTTGACGGCGAACCAGTCCCCGGTGGCCACCCGGCCCGGGACCGCCTCGCGGCCCATGGCCGCAAGCAGCGCCGTGCACCGCTCCGGATTCCAGGTGGGGAACTCCGTCCGGTTCACGGTGGAGACCATCCCCAGGGGGTCCCCCGCGCCGGAGGTGTCCACGTCGTGCTGCACAAACTCCCGGGCCACCACCAGCGTGCCGGTGGGCAGGTCCGTGGCGCAGCCGGCGATGCCGGCGTTCAGAATCAGGTCCACGCCGTATTTCAGGCAGAGGATCTCCGCCGCCATGGCGGCGTTCACCTTGCTGACGCCGCCCACGCAGGCGATCAGCCCCTCCCCCAGGTCGTAAAAGGGCACGCCGGAGACGGTCTCAAAGGGCTCCAGCTCCTCCGCCCCCGGCAGGGCCCGGAACTCCACGGGCATGGCAAATTGCAGTCCGATTTTCATGGGTATCTCTCCTATTTGCGCTTATATTCTATTATTCTATTCATTTATGGCTCTATGGCGCTCCGCGAAATTGGTGACAGCGGGCCGCCGAGGGCGGCCCGTTCTGTCAGGAATCCTGATGTCTGCCGTCCCCGATCTCCGGCAGCTCTCTGCCGCACCTGGCGCAGTATGCGAAATCCTCTCCCAGCTTCGCGCCGCAGTAGGGGCAGAAGCGGTACGCACCGCCGGGCTCCTCCCGCCCCGGGGCCTCCCGGCTCCGGCGGTCCAGGGGGTCCGGCTCCTCGCTGTCCTCCGTGATGTCAAATTCGGAGAAACGGTTCTCCCCCGCGGCGTTGTGATAGTGGTAGAGGGCCTGGACGATGCCCACGATGATGAACAGCGCGCCGAAGGCCAGAAAGAACGGCGGCGCCCCCATAGAGGCCGCGGCGCCGGTCCAGATCACACCGAAGATCACGCCGGCGAGGGACCCGAAGGCCCCCATGGCCGACGGCCCCCGGCCGGGCTTGACGCTTTTCAAGGCCGATCCCCCCTCTGCCGTCTCTGCCCCGCCGATCTCCGGCCGGGGCCCTTTGAATGCTATTGTAGCATCGGAGGCGCGGGAGGTCAAATCTTTTTCCCCGGAGATCCCCTGGAAAACTGCCAAATTTTTCTCGACTTCCCCCGGCGGGAATGGTATACTATAAAAGAGTATCGCAATCTCTGTGATTCGGGAGGAAAACCGGACATGAATCTGAAATATCTGCCCGGCCTGCTGGCGGCCCTCTGGGTGACCATCTGCCCCGCCATGGCCCCCGCCGCCCCGGCGGCGCCGGAGACCCCGCCGGCCAAGGCGGCGCTCCTCCGCCAGCCTCTGCCGCAGGTGCCTCTGGAGGAGCTGCCGCCGGAGGTCCCAGGAGAGCCGGAGGCCGTCCCCGGGGAAGTGGAGGAGGACGGCTCCTTCACCATCATCCTCTCTTTCACAGGTGACATGCTGCTGGCCTCCGGCCACGGAACACGGGCGGCGGGGAATTTCCTGGACTACGCCGCCAAGCAGGAGCCGACATACTTTCTGCAAAACGTCAAGCCCATCTTTGACGAGGACGACTTCACCGTGGTGAATCTGGAGAACGTGCTCACGGACCGGACGCTCACCCCCCGGGAGAAGACCACGGACCCCGCCTTCTGGTTCCGCAGCGGCACAAAGAACACGGAGATCCTCACCTCCTCCGGCGTGGAGGCCGTATCCCTGGCCAACAACCACACCGGCGACTACGGCACCGGCGGCTACAAGGACACCGTCAAAGCCGTCACGGAGGCAGGGCTCCAGTACGGTGACAACACCCACCCCCTGTACCTGGAGAAAAACGGCTTCCGCGTCGCCGTGATCTGCAACGGCCTCTGGAACGAGGGACAGGCCTCCTCCATCGTCAGCCGCCTCCGGGCGGCGGAGGCGGAGTCCGATTTCCAGATCGTCTTCTACCACGGGGGCAAGGAGGGCGTCCACACGCCGGAGGCCTGGAAGGTCCGGGCCTCCCGCCGCCTGGTGGACGCCGGGGCGGACCTGGTGCTGGGCAACCACCCCCACGTGCTCCAGCCCCGGGAGATCTACAAGGACAAAGAGATCGTCTACTCCCTTGGGAACTTCTGCTACGGCGGCAGCCGGTACCCCAAAAACCGCACCGTCATCTACCGGCTGACCCTGACGGTGAAGGACGGAACGCTGGTGAGCGCCGCCTCGGAGCTGATCCCCTGCTACGTCTACACCGGCAAGGCGAACAACTACTGCCCCGCCCCCATCGCCGACGAGACCCAGGCCCAGCGGGTGCTGGACTTCATGGACGGCAGGCTCAAATCCCCCTATTGACAGACGGCCCGCGTCCGAGCGGACAGCTCCGGCATTTCATCAGCGGCTTGTGAAGGATTTGGAGAGATATGAACAATCGAAATTTAATAATCCTCCCCCTTTTCATCGGAGTCCTCGTGTTTGCGCCATACCTCATAAACCAAAAAACAGCTTCTCAGGGTTCAGATTATCCCCCGCAGATTTTTGTAAATGACTCCATCTACCGCGGAACCGGCCATACGGTCTCTGTGATGCCAGACGATGCCGATTATCTTGGTTCTATCACGGAAGTCGTTCCACAGCATGAGCCAATGGTACATGAGAATTTTTACTCCAACGCGCTCCCGGCCGGGACTAAACTCTATTCCTCCGCCCTTGACCAGAGTGTGGTATACGCAAAGGTGGAAACCTCCTCAGGTGAATCCTATTCAAGATACGAAAAAAGCGAACCCGCCGGATAGGGCCACGGTCCCGGCGTTCCACCGTATAGAGAAGGGCCGCTGCCGCCTGCCAGCGGCCCTTTTCAGTCCGCCGGGAAATCCGGTTGAGCCCTCGCGCACGGACAGCCCGCTTCTGCCCGCTCTTTTCGCTCCCTTCCCTGTTTCTGACATTTTTTGAGATTACCTAAAAATTTTTTAGTTTCCCTCTTGCTTTTTCGATTTTCTGTGCTATCATATCCCTGGAAGCTAAATTTTTTTCAGGAACCAAAAATAAATGTTATCGGAGGCGACCGACCATGAAAGAGGCCATCAAGTGGACCCTCAACCATATGCCCAAGAGCGACGATAAGCAGCTGGCCGTCATGTCCCTGCCCAATGTGGCAAAGGCCCGCTTTTTCCACAGCAGCTTTCCCCAGTACTCCATCACCTCTCTGGACCAGCTCAGCGGCATGGCCGCGTACCTGGGCCTGGGCGGCCTGTATGTGAAGAACGAGGCCCAGCGGTTCGGCCTCAACGCCTTCAAGGTGCTGGGCGGCTCCTTCGCCATGGCCCGCTACATCGCCCAGGAGATGGGCCGGGACGTGTCCGAGATGACCTACGACTACCTGACAAGCGAAGCCTTCCGTCAGGAGTTCGGCCAGGCCACCTTCTTCACCGCCACCGACGGCAACCACGGCCGGGGCGTGGC
>CAMNRF010000073.1 GCA_946551795.1 uncultured Oscillibacter sp. | reverse complement strand
CAAATTTCGCCCAAGATACGGGGGCTGGCCTGAATCGGTGCCAAGGTGAATTGCCGGTCCTCTACCGGGTGCGGCTGACAGCGTACCGCCCTTTGGCGCTCCGCCGCATCTGCAAGTGCCGACCAGGGTGTTTTGGTGCTTGGACGCATGGACTTTCTTCTCTTCCCGCGCTTCGCGCATAGCTGGTCCCGTGCGGGGATGTGCTTGCTCCTATTCCCTCGGTAAACCACGGCCTGTGCGCAGACCCAGAAGAAAGGCGTGGATGGCTGTAAACTCCTGCGTCTTTTTGTAAGTGGCCGCAAGATCCGGCTCCAATGTGTCTTCCATCAGCGAAAAGTATGCCTCATAATCCTCCTGTGAAGCAGTTTTTATCTGTGGATCAATATAACTCGCATACAGCCATTTCATAAAATCAGACATATAAACCGCCCTTTCATAACACATCAAGTTCGCTTTGTATGATCTTATCGTAACACATCAAAAGAGCTTTGTCAAGAGGATAAATTTATGGAGATTAAATTCAATGAACGTCTGCGGGCTCTGCGAAAGGAACAAGGAGAAACGCAGGTACAGGTCGCGGCAGCTGTTGGTCTTGTAGAGCAGCACTACCAAAAACTTGAACGGGGCGTAAACCTCCCCAATCTGGAAAACGCCTGGAAACTGGCAGACCATTTCAACGTAACCATCGACTATCTGGCAGGCCGCACAGACGAGCGTTAATTCCCGCCAGGCGGTAGACGCAGTTCTGCCCAAACGCGCCCATCTATGCGCGAAGCGCGGGAAGAGAAGAAAGTCCATGCGTCAACGCACCAAAACACCCTCGATGGTACCAGCAGATGCGGCGGAGCGCCCCCGGGCGCTACGCTGTCAGCCGCACCCGGCAGAAGGCTGCCAGGGTCTTATGGGCACTGGTTCAGGCCAGCCCCCGTACTTTGGGCACAATTTGACCCCTGGGTCAAATTCGTGCCCCCGGCGTCTCTCTTAATCCGGGGCCCCCGCCGGAGCCCAGCGGAGCGGGTCCGGTGGGGAGAGGAGGAAGGAACGGAGCTTGAGCGGAATTTTCGGCGCCAGCCGGAAATGGAGCGGCGGAGTTTCTTCCGACGAGGACCGTGCACGGCCCGTTTTCTCTTTTCTCCACAAGCGGAGAAAAGAGAAAATGGGGGGTGCAAATGCACCAGCCATCATCATGGCTGAATCCCCGCCCCGCCCGCCAGGGCGAGCACAACCCATCCCCGCCCGAAGGGCGGATACCCCCCGTCCCGGCCCGCAGGCCGGATTCCGAAGGAATACAATTCCCCCGATACCCGCAGGGTATCCAAAAGGAGGCCCTCTTATGGCAAAACAATCCAATATCCGAAATTTCTCCATCATCGCCCATATCGACCACGGCAAGTCCACCCTGGCGGACCGCCTGCTGGAAAAGTGCGGCGCGGTCTCCCAGCGGGAGATGGAGTCCCAGCTCCTGGACAACATGGACCTGGAGAAGGAGCGGGGCATCACCATCAAGGCCCGTGCCGTCCGGCTGAACTACACCGCCGCCGGCGGCGAAGTCTACGAGCTGAACCTCATCGACACCCCGGGCCACGTGGACTTCAACTACGAGGTCTCCCGGTCTCTCGCCGCCTGCGAGGGCGCCGTGCTGGTGGTGGACGCCACCCAGGGCGTGGAGGCCCAGACCCTGGCCAACACGTACCTCGCCATGGAGCACGACCTGGAGATTCTCCCGGTCTTTAACAAGATCGACCTCCCCGCCGCCGACCCCCAGAAGGCCAAGCAGGAGGTGGAGGACATCATCGGCCTCCCGGCCCTGGACGCCCCGGAGATCTCCGCCAAGATGGGCATCAACATCGACGCCGTGCTGGAGGACATCGTGAAGAACGTCCCGCCCCCCGCCGGGGACGCGGACGCCCCCCTGAAGGCCCTGATCTTCGACAGCCAGTACGACAGCTACCGGGGCGTCATCGTCTACATGCGCCTCATGGAGGGAAGCCTCCGCGCCGGCCAGCAGGTAAAGATGATGGCCTCCGGCGCCAGCTACCAGGTGGTGGAGTGCGGGCATCTTCTCCCCCTGGGCCTGGAGCCCTGCGGGACACTGGAGGCCGGCGAGGTGGGCTACTTCACCGCCTCCATCAAAAACGTGAAGGACACCCGGGTGGGCGACACCGTCACCGACGCCGCCAATCCCGCCGCGGAGGCCCTGCCGGGCTACCGCCCTGTCCAGCCCATGGTCTACTGCGGCATCTACACCGAGGACGGGAGCAAGTACCCCGATCTCCGGGACGCCCTGGAGAAGCTCCAGCTCAACGACGCCTCCCTCTCCTTTGAGCCGGAGTCCTCCGTGGCCCTGGGCTTTGGCTTTCGGTGCGGATTTCTGGGGATGCTCCACATGGAGGTCATCCAGGAGCGGCTGGAGCGGGAGTTCGACCTGGATCTTGTGACCACCCTGCCCTCCGTCATCTACCACGTCTACAAGTCCGACGGCTCCATGGTGGCCGTGGACAACCCCCACAACTACCCGGACCCCTCCTCCATCGAGCACGCGGAGGAGCCCTACGTGAAGGTCTCCATCATCTCCCCCAACGAGTACGTGGGCAGCATCATGCCGCTGTGCCAGGAGCGCCGGGGGGAGTTCAAGGACATGCAGTACCTGGACACCAATTTGGTGGAGCTCCACTACCAGATGCCCCTGAACGAGATCATCTATGACTTCTTCGACACCCTCAAGGCCAACACCCGGGGCTACGCCTCGTTGGACTACGAGCTCTCGGGCTACCGCCCCAGCGAGCTGGTGAAGGTGGACCTGCTCTTAAACGGCGATCAGGTGGACGCCCTCAGCTTCATCGCCCACAAGGACAAGGCCTACCCCCGGGCCCGGAAGCTGTGCGAGAAATTAAAGGAGAACATCCCCCGCCAGCTCTTCGAGGTGCCGGTGCAGGCGGCCATCGGCGGCCGGGTCATCGCCCGGGAGACGGTGAAGGCCATGCGCAAGGACGTGCTGGCCAAATGCTACGGCGGCGACATCACCCGGAAGAAGAAGCTGCTGGAAAAGCAGAAGGAGGGCAAGAAGAAGATGCGCTCTCTGGGCTCCGTCCAGATCCCCACGGAGGCCTTCCTGGCGGTGCTCAAGCTGGACGAGTAAACGCGCGGCGGCAGGAGCGGACCTCTGGTCCGTCCCTGCCGCTGTTTGATGGAAGGCCGGGAGGCTGTCGGGGGACGGGCCGCCGAAGGCGGCGGCCCCTACATGATGCCTGTATATCCCGTAGGGGCCGCCCCCCTGGGCGGCCCGTTCCCCGTTACCGACCCGTCTGTCTGGGCGGCCCGTCCCCCGCCGCCGGCCATTTCCCCGTATCATCCCTACTCATGTGTCCACGTCTCTCCCCAGTCCCGGGAGACCACTTGACGGTACTCCGTTTCATCGCCGGCGCCCCGGCAGAGTTCGATGGAAATCCCGTCTCCGGAGCGGAAGATGTTGTACGCCTGCCAGCTGTCCGGATCATCCAGCAGGGAGAGATCGGCCCGTTCCCAGCTCTCCCCGCCGTCCCGGGTGACAAACACCGGCGTGTCCTCAAACCGCTCGATCCCCACCACGGCGTGGAGCCCGTCAAAAAACGCAGCCGCGCAGGGATACCGCCCCGCCTCCGCCAGCTTGGCCGCCTCCCGCCAGGTGACGCCGCCGTCCCGGGTGCGGTAGACGTAGTTGTCCGCGCCGGCCCCCACGCCGTGGTTGACGGACACCACCATCCACCCCTCCCGCGCCGACACCATCTCCATGGCAAGGTACGACGGCTCCACTCCCGCCCAGGTCTCCGCCTGATTCCGTCCCGCCAGATCCTGCTCCGCCCACTCCCGGGGCGCGGGCACGGCGGGCCCCAGAACGGTCCAGGGCCCCTCCGGCTCCCCCTCCGGCACGATGTCCCGGCAGGCGGGGGCTCCCTCAATCAGGGTGTACCGCTTCCCCGCCCACGCTTCCAGCGGAATCTGCTCCGCGGGGACATCCAGCTCCAACGCGTCCTCTGTCAGACGGAGATACCCCTCGATGTACCTCTTCGGTCCGGGCTCGTTGACCACTGCCCAGCCCCCGGCCAGGACGCTCACCGGCAGCCCCTTCTCTCCCCAGTTCTCCAGGTCTCCGAAGGGCAGGGCCGGAAAGAGGAGATGCTCCGCCAGCAGGGACATCAGCTCCGCCTGGCACACAGCTCCGTCCCGTACGAAGGCGCAGTTGACGAACTGCCCGCCGTGGTAGTTCCAGACCAGCTCCGTCACTCCGTCGTCGTCCACGTCCTTTTCCAGCACGTCGTTGGAACAGTCCATCAGCAGCCGGGGCACGCCGGTCTCGTCAAAGACATAGTAGTCATGGGCGATGTAGGCCGCACCCCGGGGCGCCGTAACGCAAAAGCCGTTCCGGCCCAGCACATTGGAAAAGGGCGTCACCTCATAGCCGGAATCATAGCCGCTGTACTCCGCGGCAAACCGCAGCAGCTTGTCCCCCTGATGGATCGCCCAGTGCTTTTCATATTGGGCGTCCTGGTCTGTCAGGCGGTTTGGGTCTGCCATGTGATCCGGGCGCCAATAGCACACCACACGGGTGCCGCCCGGCAGGGTCTCATCGCACAGGAGCTCCCCCATGGTCTCCACTCCCGCCGTGTCCGGCTCCATGGAGACCCAGGGCTCGTAGGGCTCCAGGTCCGCCAGCGGGACGGTGAGGGCTGCCGCGTACTCCACGGCATCCTCCGCCGGAACCGTATCCTCCGCTAAACCAGCCGCCTCCGGCGGCAAATCCTCCCCCGCCGGAGCGGCGCACCCGGTCAAAAGCAGAACACAGCAAACCGCCGCAAAAATCCTTTTCATAAGAAATCCCCCTTTTCTCCGCCATTATACAGCGGAGAGAGGGGGATTTCTTTACAGACCGGCAACAATCCGGTTAAATTTCGGTGAAAAACAGTTACAACCGGAACACACCGCCCGGAGCCCGAACCGTCTTTCGCTCTGTTGGAGGTGCTGGAGGTTGAGGGGGGAATGGCCTGACCAGACCCGAGCCGGGCTGACAGGGGGCAGGCCCCACAGAAGAGTGCCGCCTCCTATTGTACAGATAGGTGGTTCTCGAAGTTGGGCCCTATGGGAAATCTGGAGATTGCCGGGGGAGCGGGCCGCCGAGAAGCCGCCAAGGGCTGCGCAGGGCGGCGGCCCCTATAAGGCGTTTACCGGAGGTCCGGCATTTGCGGGGACGGGCGATTGATAATCGCCCCTACGGCCGTCTACCGATAGAATAGCGCGCCACCCCGCTCGGGCCCAGCCAGGCGCGAAGCGCGGGAAGAGGCGCCGGGGGCCTTGCGTCAAAGATGCAAAACACCCTCGGAGGCACCCGCAAATGCGGCAGAGCGCCCCCGCAAGGTACGCTGTCAGCCGCACCCGGTAGGGGATTGGCAATTCATATTGGCACTGGTTCAGGCCAGCCCCCGTACTTTGGGCGAATTTGACCCCTGCGGTCAAATTCCGCCCGGCGCCTCTCTTTTCTCTTTGGACCGTGCACGGCCCGTTTCTCTTTTCTCTGGCAAGACAGAGAAAAGAGAAATGGGGGGTGCATTGCCCAGCCGCCAATGTGGCTGAATCCCCGCCCCGCCCGCCAGGGCGAATAAAAGCCCCCGCTCAGGCATCCTCCAGTGTCACCAGCAGCACCTCCGCCTCCCGGTCCAGCCAGGACCAGCGCATCCGCTTCTCCCGGGGCGCATCGGTGCCCAGGCTCCCGGTGTACTCGTAGACCTCCTCCGTCTCCAGCCGCTCCAGCACCGTCTCCAGCCGGGCCGCCTGGCGGAAGGCGGACCGCTTCCGGGAGGGGGCCTGGCCGCCCAGGTACTGGGCCGCCACGGTGCGGTAGGGCAGCGTATCCGGCGGCGCGTCTCTGCCGTACACCCGGCAGAGGCCGGTGGAGGCGTTGACGGAGAGCACGAAGTCGTAGTCCCGGGCCGCCAGGGCCTCCAGCAGCCGCTCCCGCTGGCGCTGGGCGTCGATGTCGGCGATGGTGCAAAAGGCGGTGAAGGCCAGGGTCTCCGGGTCCTCCGCCAGCTCCACCGACGTGCGGACCCACACGGTGCCGCCGCTCTCCCCCAGGGAGAAGCGGTGCTCCAGCTCCACGCGCGCCGCGCCGCCCCGCAGGGCCTCCAGCAGGGGCTGGCGGCGGAATTTCTCGTCAAACGCCCACCGCTGATCCCCGTCGGGCACGTTGTCCCGCAGGTGGCGGAGGCAGGCGTCCGCCGTGTTGCCGAAGAGGACGCCGGAGAGGTAGCGGCTGCCGGCCTTGGCGTCGGTGATGCGGTCGGCGGAGAGGTCCAGCCGGATGACGGCCAGAACCCCGGGGGGCAGCTTCCTCTGCCCCGCCGCCAGGGCCTGGAACCGCAGGGCGCAGATCTTCCGCTGGGTCACGTCCTCCGCCTTGCCCAGCAGGCGGCAGATATTGCCCATGCTGTCCATCAGGCTCACCCAGGAGATGCGGCACCACCGCCAGCCCTGGCCGTCGTAGTCCGCCCGGTACTCCAGCGTCTCCGTGCCCGGGCGGGACAGGAGGCGCCGGATCATGGCGGCCCGCCGCTCCCGGTCCTCCGGGTGGATGGCCTGGTCGTGCTCCATGTTCTTCAGATAGTTCTCCGTCACGTGCTGGACGCGGCGGCTGGGGCCGTCGTGGCGGTTGCTGCGGGCCGTGTCCTCCAGGGGATCGTAGTCGAAGCTCATCATCCGGGACTGGTCCAGCATCAGCTCGCACAGCTGGGCCCGGAACCGCACCTCCTCCGACTCCTCCCGCTCCGCCGTGATGTCGAAGCAGGCGGCGTAGACCAGCGACGCGCCGTCCCCCAGGCCGCTCCAGGCGGCGTCCAGGGACGCCCAACGGACGCCTCCCCCCTTGGCCCGCAGGCGGCAGACGTATCGCAGGGTCCTGCCCTCCGCCCGGGCCGCCTCCGCGGCGGCGGAGAGGGCCTCCCGGTCCCGGGGGTGAACCCGCCACATGGGATTTCCCGCCAGGCGGCGGCTCAGCTCCGGCAGGGGGTATCCCAGGAGCTGGGAGAGCCCCCGCCCCAGCCGGACGGGTTGGAGCGGCCCCTCCGGCGTGTCCCTGCGGAAGAGGCACAGCGCGGCGGACAGGCCGTCAAAGAGGAAGTCCACCTCCCCCCGGACGCGCGCCAGCTGATCCTGGGCCTCCTCCAGCCTGGCCTGGGCCTGGCGGGACTGCTGGGCGTCCAGCAGGACGCCGTAGAAGGAGGCGCCCCCCTCCCGCCGGGACTGCACCTCCGCCCGCAGCTCCACCCACAGCGGCTCCCGGTCCCGCCGCCGCAGGCGGAAGCTGTGGGAGGTCCGCCGGTCCTCCCGGACGGCGTCCATCAGCGCCTGGAGGAGTCCCGGCCGGTCCTCCGGCTCCACCAGCTGGTTGAAGTCGGCGCAGCGGTCCAGCAGCTCCCGGCGGCTCCAGCCCGTGAGGGTGCACAGCCCCCGGGTGAAGGCGAGGCACCGGGCCCCCGTCCGGCTCAGCTCCATCGTCAACACGGTTCCCGGCAGGTTCTCCGCCAGGAAGCGGGTGTGCTCCTGGGGCGCCTCCTCCCGCAGAGACTCCAGGATGCAGGCGGCCATGCCGTACTGGGGCTGATAGCAGATGACGCTGATCCTCCGGCTCAGGGCCGTGGTGTAGAGGAAGGAGGCGGCAGAGCCGGAGAAGGCCACCTCCCGCAGGGGTGCCAGGGCGCCCAGCGCCGCCGCGGGAAAGACGTGGGTAAACCGCTGCCGCTGGAGATCCTCCGCCGGCATCCCCAGCAGGGCCGCCGCGGGGCCGTTGATGAACCGGCAGACGATGTCCACCATCTCCCCCTCCCCGTCGGTGATGACCTCCGCCAGCAGAAAGGGAATCTGGCTGTCCCGGAAGGGCTTTGTGAATTTGTCCAGACGCTTTGCCACGGCTCTGCCTCCTTGTCAAAAAATATCACGCTCTGCCGGAGGGATCTCTCCTCCGGCAGAGCAGAGGGGACGGGCCCCGGCCCGTCCCCTTACGCCTCTTCCCGTCCGCGCAGATAATTTCGCAGAACCAGGTTGATATAGGAGGAGAGCGCCCGGTCATCCTCCTCAGCCAAAATGCGGAGCCGTTTTACAACATCTTCATCCAGAGAGAGACTGACACTGATCTTCAGCGGTTTTATGGGTTCCACACGAATCACCTCTCCTAGAGAATATCATCTATCATTAGAAAATCTTGAAATTTCTTGTAAATCAATATAAACTAATAATTTATATTAGAAACACGGGGGGGTATGATGGATGAATAATACCGGCATCCCCCGCCGGGCAAAAAATCCGCGCACCGCCGGGGAGCGGCCTCCGCGCGAACTGACAGAACAAGGAAGGAGCTGATCCCATGGATCTCATCGCCGCCATCGCCACCGGGGCCGCCGCCTCCGCCATCGGCATCCTCCGCCTCTCCGGAGACGGCTGCTTCGCCGCCTGTGATCGGGTTTTCCGCCCCGCGGGCGGCCGCCCCTTCGGGGACCAGGAGCCCCGAAAGCTGGTGATGGGCGAGATGCTGGACAGCCGGGGCCGGGTGGTGGACCGGGGGATGGCCGTCCGCTTTCCCGCCCCCCACAGCTACACCGGCGAGGACTCCGCCGAGCTCCACTGCCACGGCTCCCCGGTGGTCCTCCGGGAGCTCCTCTCCGCCCTTCTGGCCGCCGGAGCCCGCCAGGCCGGCCCGGGGGAGTTCACCAGGCGGGCCTTTTTGAACGGCCGCATGGACCTGACCCAGGCGGAGGCCGTCATCGACCTCATCGACGCCGAGACCGCCGCCGCCGCCCGGAACGCCGCCGCCCAGCTGGACGGGGGGCTCCGGCGGGTGCTGGAGCCCATCCAGTCGTCCCTGCTGGACATCGCCAGCCGCTTCTACGCCGTGGTGGACTACCCCGACGAGGACATTGAGGACGTCGGCCCCCGGGAGACCGCCGCCGCCCTCCGCGCCGCCGACGGGGCCCTCACCTCCCTGCTGGACACCTGCCGCCGGGGACGAGTGCTGAAAAGGGGCGTCCGCGCCGCCATCGTGGGCCTGCCCAACGCCGGCAAGTCCTCCCTCCTGAACGCCCTGGCGGGCTATGACCGGGCCATCGTCACCGACGTCCCCGGCACCACCCGGGACACGGTGGAGGAATCCGTCCTCTGCGGCGGGGTCCTCCTGCGGCTGATCGACACGGCGGGCCTCCGGGACACGGAGGACGCCGTGGAGCGCCTGGGGGTGGAGCGTTCCCGCCGGGCCCTGGAGGAGGCGGAGCTGATCCTGCTGGTGTCCGACATCAACGTGGACCCGGAGGCCCCCCGCCCCCAGGCTTACTGGGAGGACTTCCGCCGGCTGCTGGACCAGATGGGCAGGCAGAAAACGCCCTGGATCTATGTGGCCTCCAAGCGGGACCTCACCGGAAAAACCGCCGGGTCCCTGGGCGCCGTCGGGGACCCGGGCTGGCACGGCCCCGCCGCCTATGTCTCCCTCTCCTCCGTCACAGGCGAGGGCCTGGAGGACCTGGAGAGGGCCGTGGCCTCCCTCTTCCCCGCCGGGGACAGCTCTGAGGCCGGCTCCCTCCTGACGGACCAGCGCCAGGAGGACGCCGTCCGCCGGGCCAGGGACGCCGTCCGCCGGGGCCGCGCCGCCCTGGAGGCGGGCCTCACCCCCGACGCCGTCCTCACCGACGCGGAGGAGGCCCTGGACGCCCTGGGGGAGCTGACGGGTCGGACGGCCCGGGAGGAGATCGTCTCCGCCATCTTCTCCCGCTTCTGCGTGGGAAAATAATCTCAGTTCCCGCAAAACGTGGTTTACAAAACCACGTCCGCGTGGTACAATACCTTACAATACCAGCGACACGGTTTGAAGGAGGATCGTACCATGTGTGATTCAGCCTCTTTGCGGGAGCGGCTGCGGACCCAGCGCCCCGTGGACTGGGACCAGCTGCCGGACTTCTCCCTGTATATGGACCAGGTCCTCAGCTACATGGACCGGCAGGTCATCCGCTTTGACGAGGACGACGGCCTCACCGCCGCCATGGTGAACAACTACACCAAGAGCGGCCTGGTGCCCCGGGCGGAGGGGAAGAAGTACAGCCGGGAGCACCTGGCGTACCTCACGGTGATCTGTGTCTTGAAGCGGGTCATGTCCACCCGGGACATGGACCTGCTGATCCGGGAGGAGCTCCAGGGGGACCGCCCCGTCCGGGATGGCTACGCCGCCTTCTGCGACAGTCTGGACAAGGCCCTGAACATCACCGCCGGGGAGATGGAGAGCCGCCCCGGCGGCCAGGAGGACCTGGCGGACGCCGCCATTCACTTCGCCCTGCTGAGCTACGCCGCCGGCGTGGCCAGCAGCCGCTACGTCACCATGCTGCGGCAGCGGAGCGCCCAGGGGGAGAACGCCGCCGGGAAAAAGGCCAAAAAGGAGCGTGAGGCAAATGCCTGAGTTTACCATCATGACGGACAGCTGCTGCGATCTCACCGCCGCCATGGCGGAGGAGCTGGAGCTGTCGGTGCTTCCCCTGAGCCTGCACATGGGCGATTCGGTGTACCGCAACTGGCTGGACGGGCGGGACATCGCCTTTCCGGACTTCTACAGCCGGGTGCGGAGCGGTGAGGACGCCACCACCGCCGCCGTCAGCGTGGGGGACTTTCAGGAGGAGATGCGGAAGATCCTGCGGTCCGGCCGGGACATCCTGTGCGTCAATTTCTCCTCCGCCCTCTCCACCACCTACCAGTCCGCCTCCATCGCCGCGGAGGACCTGCGCCAGGAGTTTCCAGAGGCCAGGATCTACGTGGTGGACAGCCTCTGCGCCTCCCTGGGCCAGGGCCTGCTGATATGGCTGTGCGCCCAGGAGAAGAAAAAGGGAAAAACGCTGGAGGAGGTCCGGGACTTCGCCGAGGAGACCAAGGGCAGGGTCTGCCACTGGTTCACGGTGGACGATCTGAACCACCTGAAGCGGGGCGGGCGGATCAGCGCCGCCACGGCGCTGTTCGGCACCATGCTCTCCATCAAGCCGGTGATGCACGTGGACGACGGCGGCCGCCTGATCCCCGTCAGCAAGGCCCGGGGTCGGAAGGCGTCACTGCTGGCCCTGGTGGACGAGATGGAGAAGACCGCCATCGAGCCGGAGGGCCAAACCGTCTTCATCTCCCACGGGGACTGTCTCCAGGACGCGGAGTTCGTGGCGGAGGAGATCCGCCGCCGCTTCGGCATTAAGGACATCCACATCAACTACGTCGGCCCGGTGATCGGCAGCCACTCCGGCCCCGGCACCATGGCCCTCTTCTTCCTGGGCGCCCCCCGCTGAAAACGGCAGACGAGCCCTCTTTCCCCACATGGAGCTACAACCTCATTCGTCACGGCCTGCGGCCGCGGGGGCGGGAATTCAGCCACATTGGCGGCTGGGCAATGCACCCCCCATTTCTCTTTTCTCTG
>CAMNRF010000072.1 GCA_946551795.1 uncultured Oscillibacter sp. | reverse complement strand
GCACGGCCCGTTTTCTCTTTTTCTGCGCTCAGAAAAAGAGAAAATGGGGGGTGCAAAGCCCAGCCATCTTCATGGCTGACACCCCCCTGCCCGTCAGGGCAGCTACAGGCCCCGCCCGCAGGCGGTCGATCAGCAAACCCATTGGCAGGCGTCAAACCTTTACAGCTTGGTATCTAACAGCATCCGAATGCGGTTTTCCACCGTACCGTCCCGAAGGGAAGCATCGTAGTCCACTCCAACAATGAGGCTCCCCGGCAGCTGCCGCTGGAGGGCGGCATACTGCCCCCGGCCGTAGATGTGCCCCGGCAGGCACTGAAAAGGCAGACCGCTGAGGACCTTCCGGTACCCCGCCCGGACCCAGGCGGCGGCCTCCGCCGCCAGCAGCCACCCGCTGCCCAGGGCACAGCGGGTGCCGCTGAGCTCCCGGGCCAGGACCTTCAGCTCCCGGTAGGGCGGCAGGACGGCGAACCCCGCCTCCCGCAGAATCCGGATGAAGCGGCGCTGCATGGGCCCGCCCAGGGCCGCCAGGGCCTTGCCCCCCAGCCGCGTGGGCAGGGGACCGATCTCCAGGTGGCTGTCCAGGTAGTACAGGGCGTACCAGGTCAGGCCGTTGATGCCCACTCGGCAGCCCTGCCGCTCCAGGAACTCCGTCAGGCCCCAGTTGCCCAGGGCGCAGTACTTCGTGTAGATGTCTCCCACCAGGGCGACGTTTTGCACGGCTTTGGAAGCGGTCTCCACCGCCTGAAAGTCCCGGGCCATCTCGGCGCAGCGGCGGAGGATGGCGGCGGGAGAGAGGTTCCGGTTGGCCGCCAGGTCGCCGGAGAGGGCCTCCTCCCAGCGGCGGATCAGGGCCTCTGTTTCCCCGGGATGGCGCTCCGCCGGGCGGGCCTCATTGCCCATCAGCAGCAGGGCGTCCCCCCAGAAGGCCGCCGCCAGGGCCCGGCGGGCCATGGTCAATGACACCGGCAGGGCGGAGGACTGCTCCACGCCCCGGACGTTGAAGGACAGCAGCGGCACCTGGGCGAAGCCCTCCCGGTCCAGCACCGGCCGCAGCAGCCGGATCAGACAGGAGCCCCGGCAGCCGTCGCCGGTCTGGGAGATCAGCACGCCGGTGCGCTCCGGATCGTATTTTCCCGAGCGCAGGGCGGAGAGCACCTGACCGGTGATCAAGACAAAGGGATAGCAGAGGTCGTTGTGGGTGCGGGCCAGCCCCAGGTCCTCCACGTCCGCCCGGTTCCCCTCCAGCACCACAGGGGTCCACGCGGGAGACTGAAACGCCCACCGGAGCAGAGGCCAGTGGGCGTCCAGCAGAGAGGGGATCAACAGCGTTTTGGGGGACATATGGGCACCTTCTTTGATTGTGAATCGTATATTATATACTAAAATATACAAATTGTATCAGAAATCCAGCTCCTCGTCCAGCAGCATCCGGACGCGGCTTTCCACGGTGCCGGGACCGGTGCTGGCGTCGTAGTCCACGCTGACGAGGCGCGACCCCGGGAGCTTGCGCTGGAGGGCGGCGTACTGTCCCTTGCCGAAGATGTGCCCCGGCAGGCAGGCGAAGGGCTGGACGCAGAGAATCTTCCGATAGCCCAGGCGGGCCCAGGCGGCGGCCTCGGCGGCGATGAGCCAGCCGTCCGCCACGGTACAGTTCAAAGGGGCCAGGCCCTCCGCCTGCCTCTTGACCTGGGAGAGGGGCGGCAGGGTGCGGCAGCCGGCATCGTTCAAAATCTCCAGCATCTCCCGCTGGACGGAGCCCAGAAGGCGGGCCAGGAGACGGTACAGCTTCCGCTGGGGGGCGGGACCCCGCAGGGCGTGGGAGTCCATGTAGTACAGGGCGTACCAGGTGAGGCCGCCTATGCCGATTTCGCAGCCCTCCGCCGCCAGGTACTTCTCCAGGTCCCAGTTCCCCAGATGGCAGTATTTGGTATAGATTTCCCCCACCACGGCCACCCGTTGGACGTCCCGGGCTGCGGTCTCCACCCGGCGGAAGGCGGCGGTCATCTCCCGGCAGCGGGCCAGGATGCGGCGGCGGGTGAGGTGTCTGCCCTGCCGGAGGTCCTCTCCCAGGGTTTCCATCCACGTCCGCCACAGGACCTCCGCCGTGCCGGGGTGGACCTCATAGGGGCGGGTCTGATTCCGCAGGATGGCCAGCGTATCTCCCCAGACGGCGGCGGCCAGGGCCCGGCGGACCATCGCCGGGGTGATGGGCAGGCCGGTGTCCCGGTCGATGCCCCGCACGTTCAGGCTCAGCAGCTCCACCTCCGGGTAACCGGCCCTGTCCAGGGCCCTCCGGGTCAGGCGGAGGCCGCAGGAGCCGCGGCACCCGTCCCCGGCCTGTCCCATGAGCACGCCGCACCGGGCGGGGTCGTACTTCCCGGAGTTCAGGGCGGCCAGCACCTGCCCCGCCACCAGGAAGACGGGGTAGCACAGCTCGTTGTGGAAGTACCGCAGGCCCAGGCCGGCCAGGCCCTGGTCCTCCGTCAGCAGCACGGGCTCCCAGATGTCGGAGGCGAAGGCGTACTGCAGCAGGGGGAACCAGTCGTCCAGCAGGGAGGGGATCAGCAGGGGGCGGCGGTCGGGCATGGCGGGGCCTCCTCTCCAGAGATGTTTGGCCGAAAAGAGTTTACAGGATTTTTTGAGATAATTGGGATTGTGACTTATAAACCGTTGCCTTAAAAGCGGCGGATCGGATAGACTGACTGTGGAGGACCGGAGGTGAGAGCGATTTGGAGATTCAGCTGGCGCTTGGGAGAAGAATCAGGCGGCTCAGAGAGGAATACGGGATCAGCCAGGAGAAATTCGCGCTGAAAATTGAGATGGACCGGACGTATTTTGCGTCAGTGGAGGCGGGAAAACGCAATATTTCCCTCCGGAATCTGGCAAAGATTGCAGGGGGGCTGGAGATTACCTTGAGCGAACTGTTCGACGGGGTGGCATGAGAAGGAGCGGAGGAAGAATTCCTGATAGATGAGTTCTATGAAAAAATGGACGGCGCCAATTTTGAGGCATATGGAATCCTTGGCTCCGATGCAGGATTCACACGCTGGGCACGGATTCAAAGATTATCGGCCGGATTTTTGAGATGCTGACACAGCCTGTGCTGGCCGAGATCGCCGAGGCGCATGGGATGCGGCTGAAAACGCCGGCCTCCCAGACGGTCTACCCGGATTTTATCATGATGCGGGATGAGGGGTCCAGGGAAAAGATCGCGATTGACGTCAAGACTACCTATGTCAGCGGGGATCAGCCGACCATTAAATTTACCCTGGGGTCCTACGGCTCCTATATGCGGAATAACACAAAGAATATCGAGTACCGTTACACGGACTACGCGAAGCACTATGTGATCGGATTTGTGTACAAGCGAAACGGAGCGGCGCAGGAGAGCGCCGTGTATGACTACAGCCGGAGAGACCAGATCGTGTTTCCGTATCGCGATGTGCGGTATTTTATCCAGGAGAAATACAAGATCGCGGGGGACAGGCCGGGATCGGGGAACACGGAGAATATCGGCTCCTTCCCCACCAGATCTTTTTCGGAACTCAGAGAGGGGAGAGGGCCCTTCAGCCAGCTGGGCGCGGACGTCTTTGACCTGTACTGGAAGTACTATCCGAAGTACCGCAGCCCGCAAAGGGAGTATACCACGCTGGACGGCTTTCTGGAGTGGATTTTCCGGCAGGAGGGGCTGTCCCTCCTGCATCCGTATGACCACCGGGAACTGCTCCGGCGGATTCGGGACTATCAGGCCGGACACGGACGATAAAAGGGGCGCCGCGAGAGTTCTCGCGGCGCCTCACCGCTTGATGGCCAGGACTTCGGTCATGGGGTGGCGGTTGGACGCCTTTCCTCCAAAGTGGTAGAAATGACTGCACTCATGCCAGGTGAAATCAGACCAGTATTCAAACAGATGCCCGTTTTTTCGGAACTGGTTCTCCTTCCACATGGACAGGCAGACGTTGGCCGGGGTCTGGTGGGCATACCTGGCAAGGGATACCGCGTCCTCTTCCGACCACTCGCCCACATAGGAGGTGTCCCTCCCGATATAGGGAGGGTCCAGATAGATGTAATCATTTGCCGCCGCCTCTGCGAAGGGCTCCTGCCAGGGGCAGCAGACGAATTTCCAGTCCCGGCCCTCCATCACGGCGGAGACGCGGGCAATCTGGTTGCAGATTTTGGTGATATACGCGCTGGAAAACCGGTGGGGCTTTTGGCAAAAGGGCACGTTAAATTCCCCTCTTTTGTTGAAGCGGATCATGCCGTTGAAGTCGGAGCGGTTCAGAAACAGAAAATACAGGGGATCGGGATTTCGATTGAACGCGCCGCGCATCTCGACGTAGTACTCCCCGCCCCGCTGTTCCAATATGCTGCCGTGGTATTCCAGAAAATCCCTTGCGGTTTTGGCTGTGATGGCACCGTTTTGGATGCCCTGATAGAACGCGATGATATGCTGGTTTTTGTCGCTCAGAAGCGCCCGCTCAGGCGCGATATTGAAGGCGACAACGCCTGTTCCGACAAAGGGCTCAATCCACAGGCCGCCGTCATCCCGCCGCACATTCTCGATGATAAAAGGCACCAGCTTTGTCTTGATTCCCTGGCATTTAATGGGCGGGGTGATGATGCTGTTCCCTGCCATTTGGCTACCTCCGCATAATAAATTTTCTGTGTGTGCAAAAAACTCCGGCAGGGGCACCTAGGCATTGTTTGAAAAATTTCAAAACGCCCAATCGGCGGATTTGTTTCCGCTGTGCATTTCGCCATTTATCAAACAAGGACTAGACTTCGGCGCGGTCAGAGGAATCGAACTTTGACAGCAAGACCACCGTCTCCACATGCCTTGTCCCCGGAAAGAGATCCACGGCGCAGGCCCGGTCCGCCCGGTAGCCCAGCCCGGCGAAGACCTTTACATCCCGGCCCAGGGTGGCGGGGTCGCAGGAGACATACACCACCCGCTCCGGCCCCATGCCGGCGATGGAGGCGATGACCTCCGGGCTGAGGCCCTTCCGGGGCGGGTCCACGGTGATGACGTCCGGCCGCAGGCCCTGGGACTCCAGCCGGGCGGCCACGGCGGCGGCGTCTCCGCAGAAGAACTCCGCGTTTGTGATCCCGTTCCGGGCGGCGTTTTCCCGGGCGTCCGCCACGGCGGGGGGCACGATCTCCGCGCCGATGGCCCGGGCGGCCCGCCGGGCCAGGCACAGCGTGATGGTGCCGGTGCCGCAGTACAGGTCCAGCACCGTCTCTCTGCCCGTCAGGCCGGCGAACTCCAGCGCCTTGCTGTAGAGCACCTCCGCCTGGGCCCGGTTCACCTGGTAGAAGGAGGGGATGGAGAGCTTGAACTCCAGACCGCAGAGGGTGTCCATCAAAAAGTCCCGGCCCCAGATGGTGCGGTACTGGTCCCCCAGAACCACGTTGCCGGGACGGGTGTTGGTGTTCAGCACCACGCCTACGGTTCTTGGGGCGGCGGATTGAACGAGGGCCGCCAGCTCCGGCTCCCGGGGCAGATGCTTTCCGTTGGCCACCACGCAGCAAAGGCTCTCCCCCGCGGCGTTGACCCGGACGTAGATGTGGCGCACCAGTCCCTTCCCCGTGGACTCGTCATAGGCGGAGACCTTGTACCGCCGCATCCAGTCCCCCACGGCTTTGGCGGTGCGGTCGGAGGCCTCCGACTGGATCAGGCAGCGGTCCACGGGCACCACCTGGTGGCTGCGGGCGCGGTAGAATCCGATGACGCCGCCGGGGCCCACGGGGTACTGGCTCTTGTTGCGGTAGCGGGTGGGCTCCCGGGCCCCCAGGATCTCCTCCACCCGGAGGTCCGCGCCGCCAAGGCGATTCAGGGCGTCCTGCACCCGCTGGCGCTTGGCCCGGAGCTCCTCCGGGTAGCTCAGGTGCTGGAAGTCACAGCCGCCGCAGCGGCCGAAATAGGGGCACTCCGGCACGGCCCGCTCGGGGGAGGGGGCGTGGATCTTCACGATCTCCCCGGCGCAGCTGGATTTCATCACCCTGGTGATCCGCAGGTCGACGGTCTCGCCCCGGACGGCCCGGGGGACGAAGACCACGGCGCCGTCCAGGCGGACGACGCCCAGTCCCTCGCTGGAGTAGCCCTCCACGGTACCGGTGTAGAGTTTGCCCTTTTGCAGGGGCTGGCGCAGGTTTTCCATTTAGATGGGTCCTCTCTTTACAGGAATGGAGCGCGGAGCGGGAAAGCGGAAGGCTGATGCCTTCCGCTTTTTTCGCGCTTTACGCCTCCCACTTCTCCAGCAGCAGCCGCAGCTGGTCGGCGAACTTGGCAAGGGACTTGTTGTCCCGTCCCCTGCTGCGCTTGATGGACTCGTTGAGCATGGCGCCTACGGACACCAGCCGCTCGTAGGCGGCGGAGGCCCGGGCCCCGCCGGGGGTCACCTTGGAGACCTTCCGCTCCGGCAGGTAGCCGGGGGCCAGCTGGGTGTTGGCGGCCAAATCGTAGACCTCGGTGTACTGGGGCGCGTGGGCCGAAATGCCCATGCCCTCCAGCGTCTTGGCGAAGAAGGGGGCCACCTCCCGGTCGCCGTGGACCACAAAGACGTGGGTGGGCTTGGGTGACTGGAAGCCGCTGATCCACTTGAGCAGGTGGTCCCGGTCGGCGTGGGAGCTGAGGCCCGTGAAGTTCTCCAGATGGGCCTGGACGACGATCTCCTCGCCGAAGAGCTTGACGCTCTTGGCGCCCTCCAGCAGCTGGCGGCCCAGGGTGCCCTCGCCCTGGTAGCCCACGAAGAGGATGGTGCACTCCGGCCGCCAGAGGTTGTGCTTGAGGTGGTGGCGGATGCGGCCCGCGTCGCACATGCCGGAGGCGGAGATGATGACCTTGGGGGTGGGGTCCTCGTTGAGGGCCTTGGACTCCTCGCTGGTCTCCGTCAGCTGGAGGTTGGGGAAGCGGAACATATTGGTGCCCTTGCGGGTGAGCCACACGGCGTCCAGGTCCATGTAGCCCCGGAGGTCGCCGTCAAAGATGGTGGTGGCCTTCTTGGCCAGGGGGGAGTCGATGTAGACCGGGAAGTCCGGGCAGGAGGAGACCATGTGCTGCTCCTTGATCTCCCGGATGAAGTACAGGAGCTCCTGGGTGCGGCCCACGGCGAAGGAGGGGATGATGACGTTGCCGCCCCGGGCCATGGTCTTGTCGATGATTCGGGCCAGCTCGTCCGTGTAGCCCCAGTGCTCCGGGTGGTTCCGGTCGCCGTAGGTGGACTCCATCACC
Source organism: uncultured Oscillibacter sp. (assembly GCA_946551795.1). Classification (GTDB taxonomy): domain Bacteria; phylum Bacillota; class Clostridia; order Oscillospirales; family Oscillospiraceae; genus Oscillibacter. The sequence continues at coordinate 4,320 of CAMNRF010000072.1, read as the reverse complement.
ACGTAGTCCGCCCCGGTGATCTGCACCGGGTCCCGGATGATGGGCTGGTTGACGTTGCCGATGTCGCCGGAGAAGACGATGCTCTTCTTCACCCCGTTCTCCTCCAGGTCCATGGCGATAAAGGAGGAGCCCAGCAGGTGGCCGGCGTCGGTGAACTCCAGGTCCACGCCGTCGCACAGGTGAATGAACTGGCCGTACTCGCAGGTGTCCAGGAACTCCGGCACCCGCTCCGCGTCCGCCACGGTGTAGAGGGGCTCCGTCCGGGGAGCGCCGGAGCGTTCGCCCTTGCGGTTTTTCCACTCGGCGTCCTGCTCCTGGATGTGGGCGGAGTCCAGCAGCATGATCTCCAGGAGCTTTGCGGTGAGCCGGGTGGTGAGGATGCGCCCCTGGAAGCCCTGCTTGATGAGCATGGGGATGCGGCCGGAGTGGTCGATGTGGGCGTGGGTCACCAGCACATAGTCGATGGTGTTGGGGGCAAAGGGAAACTCGTCGTTGGAGACCTCGTCCCGTCCCTGCTGCAGACCGCAGTCGATGAGAATGCGCTTGCCGTTGATCTCCAGACAGTGACAGCTGCCGGTCACGCACTGGTCCGCGCCGAAAAAGCTGAGCTTCATAGGGAAAACCTCCTTGCAGAATTCTGTCTTTATTCGTGATAGATATAATCTGTATACACGGAGCAAAAGGGAATATAGTCCCCAAACCGGGAGCTGTAGACGCCGTGCATCAGCTGCTCCCAGGTGACGGTGTCGTCATCCACCAGGATATACCGGATATAGGCGTCATAGGCCGCGCCGGGGGTCTCGGCTTCACCCTCGAAACATTTCAGGCAGGAAAAGGTACGCTCCAGCCGCTCCCCGTCCTCCAGACTGGAGACGGTATACGCCTTGCCGTCAAAGGTCAGGTCGCTGACAACCAGCAGGGGGTAATCATCCTTGATGGATTCGTAATACTCCGGGTCATAGCGGGAGGGATCGTCCAGGGTGTAGTAGTTGACCAGCCGCAGGGACGCCGCCTTTCCGGCGGAGACGGCCTCGAAAAACGCGTCCCAGGCCTCCTGGCCGGAGGCGATGTCCCCGTCCTCGTGGACGACGCAGCCGTCCTCCCTGGCCTGCTCCAGGCCGTAATCCGCCGGGAGCTCCTCCAGGGGCGGAAGAAGCGCGGGCTTCTGTCGGCCGCAGCCCGCCAGCAAAAGGACGCAGGCCAGGGCCGCCAGGGCGCATCTCCGGGTGTTCATGGAAAGGACCTCCTCGGGATTTTGACTATTTTAATCAGTATACCACAAACGGCCGCCGGGGACAAGGGTGATATTCGGCAAAGTGTCGAAAGTTCGCGGCGGGGACGCTCCGGCCGGGTGTCCGCCGGGATTTTTATTGCTCCGGGGACAAAATAGGCTTCCCTTTTGGACGGAGCTGTGGTACAATAATCCCAAAATCCCAAATATACTGCGATGATTTATAGAAATCCAGGGACGGATGACGAGAAAGGGAGGAACCTGATATGAGCAAAACTGCAAGCATGGTCATGAAGATCATCGGCGCCAGCCTGGCCTTCGCGGCGGTGGTGTGCCTGCTGATCGGCGGCTGGCACGACCTGTCCGTGGGCTGCTGCGGCATGAAGAAGCGGCTGAGCAAGCGATTCCGCTCCGAGTACGACGACTACGCCGACGAGGAGCTGTTCAGCTGAGATCCGGAGAACAGGGGAGGCCCCGGTCCTGAAAGGACCGGGGCCTCTTTCCGCGCGCCGGGAGCGGCACTGACAATTTATATCCCCGTCTCTGTATGGGACGCATTTGCCAGAGTCCGGGCGATGGATTCATCAAACGTGCTGTTCATGGGGGATTGCGGTGCTGTTATCTCAAATTTATCCCGGGGAAACGGATGCTGCGCGATGCGCCGCATCTCTCCCTGCCGGAGCATTTCATCGGATGGCAGGATGGTCCACGTTGGAAGGGAGGTTCCGGATTTTGAGAGGAAGTCGGTCAGCTCCGGAGGGGAGGCCAGAATCTCTTCGAGCACCGTGACAGGCGCGGTCCGGCTGTGCCAGTTATACAGCCGGACCGCAAGGCGCTCACAGGGGATTTTCCCGGGCGGGGTCTCGGAGACCCCGCAGACGAGGAGCATTACATAGCGGTCCGCAAAGGGATTGTTCTCGCGGGGATACCGCACCTTGTACTGTAAAATGTTTCCCGTTTCCCACGGGCATCGATATGCCCACCACGGCATCCGCAGCCGTTTTTTCCTCGGCATATCAGAAAAGAGCAGCTGCTGCGCCCTGAGCAGTTCCTCCCTGCGCCCGGGGATCAGCGCCGTTTTCCACTGCTTGTCCAATTGCCCCAGCTCCCGCCGGGCTGCGGACAGCCCATATTTTTTCGCACGCTCACTGAGGCGTCCGAGGCGCCACTGCGTCACGGCGAGCGGGAGCCACAGATCTGAATCCCCGTCCATTTCAAACTCCAGGATGACCGCGTTTTCCGCCTCAAGGTCAGAGAGCCCCGCAATTATTTTTTCCCGATAAGTTTCCCGGACATCGCAGGCATCGTCATTTTGAAACAGCTTATATCCCCAGGTTCCCATTTTGAGCACCTCACGACAACGGAAATTTGCCGCCAAAAACAAAAAAGAGGCGCCCGCCTCTCAAATCCGCCCGCCGGCCGCGAAAAGGGACAAAATCTCCCTTGACAACCCTGGCAGGGCATGGTAAAATGAATCACTTATGTGATGTGCGGAGACAAAAACCCATTTTCATCTCTTCCCACAGCATAGCACATTTCCCATGACAATGCAAGAGCGGAATGGGGAGTTTTTAACAACCCATCCGCGCGTATCGCAAACAACCGGCGCTTTGAGAGAAACAACGCGCGCCGCCGGACAGGGCGGGGCGGAAGAAAGGTGAATTTGAGAAGATGGCCAAGGACAAGTACTACGGAAAGACCCTTCGCAAAAATTTTGCCCGGCATGAGGAAGTCATGCCCATGCCGAATCTTCTGGAGATCCAGAAGACGTCGTACCAGTGGTTTTTGGACACCGGCCTCCGGGAGGTCTTTGCCGACGTGGGGGCGATCACCGACTACCAGGGGAACCTGGAGCTGACCTTCATCGACTACAAGATGGATGAGGACCCCAAGTACGACGTGGAGGAGTGCAAGGCCCGGGACGCCACCTACGCCGCCCCTCTCAAGGTCAAGGTCCGCCTGCGGAACAAGGAGACCGGGGAGATCAAGGAGCAGGAGATCTTCATGGGGGACTTCCCCCTGATGACCCACTCCGGCACCTTTGTCATCAACGGCGCCGAGCGGGTGGTGGTCTCCCAGATCGTCCGATCCCCCGGCGTGTACTACAGCAAGGAGATCGACCTCAAGACCGACCTGCCCATCCTCTCCGCCCAGATCATCCCCCAGCGGGGCGCCTGGCTGGAGTATGAGACCGACGCCAACGAGCTCTTCTGGGTCCGCATCGACAAGAACCGGAAGATCCCCATCACCTGTCTGATCCGGGCCCTTGGCATCCGGTCCGACGGGGAGATCAAGGAGCGATTCGGCGGCGACTCCCGGATCATGGCCACCCTGGAGAAGGACCCCTGCAAGACCTACGAGGACTCCATGCTGGAGATCTACCGCCGCCTGCGGCCCGGCGAGCCCCCCACGGTGGAGGCCGCCGAGACCCTCATGAACAACCTCTTCTTCGATCCCCGGCGCTACGATCTGTCCGTTGTGGGCCGGTACAAGTTCAACAAGAAGCTGTCGCTGTGGCAGCGGGTCACCGGCTACAAGCTGGCAAGCGCCGCGGCGGACCCCGCCACCGGCGAGATTCTCTTCGACGCGGGGCACCTGCTGAGTAAGGACGACGCCCGGCTGCTGGACGACGTGGGCGTCAGCGAGGTCACCATCGATGTGGAGGGCCAGCCCCTCTTCGTCTGCTCCAACCGGATGTGCGACATGGCCCGCTATGTGGACTTTGATCCCCTGGAGACCTGCGGCATCAAGGAGCGGGTCCGGTTCGACGTGCTCCAGGAGCTGCTGGGCCAGTACCAGGGGGAGGAGCTCATCGACCAGATCAAGCTCCACAAGGACGACCTGGTGCCCAAGCACATCATCATCGACGACATCCTCACCTCCATCAACTATATGAACGGCCTGGCCCGGGGCGTCTCCGTCAAGGACGACATCGACCACCTGGGCAACCGGCGCCTCAGGTGCGTGGGCGAGCTGCTCCAGAACCAGTTCCGCATCGGCTTTAGCCGCATGGAGCGGGTCATCCGGGAGCGCATGACCATCCAGGACCTGGAGATCGTCACCCCCCAGAGCCTCATCAACATCCGGCC
>CAMNRF010000071.1 GCA_946551795.1 uncultured Oscillibacter sp. | reverse complement strand
GAAGCCCATAAATCCCACTTATCAGTGCATTTCAGACTTGATTGGAAAAAATCCCTGTATTCATACGAATACAGGGATTTCCGTTGGCGCAGAAGGAGGGATTTGAACCCTCGCGCCGGTTTTATCCAGCCTACTCCCTTAGCAGGGGAGCCCCTTCGGCCACTTGGGTACTTCCGCAGATCTGTATCCACTTTTATAAAAATGGCGGAGAGAGTGGGATTCGAACCCACGGAGACTTGCGCCTCGCCGGTTTTCAAGACCGGTTCCTTCAACCACTCGGACATCTCTCCGTAGCTCCGTGAGGCCCTGCCTCTCAAACACTTGAAGTATGATACCATACGTCAAAGCGGTTTGTCAACAGCTTTGTTTCATCCCATCCTAAATTTTCCGGCTCCACCCGCCGCCGGCGGCAGACAGGATTTTCAAAATACGCCGCGCATTCACCCATTTTTTCACGCCCATTCTAAAACATGCAAAAAACAGTTGTTGTAAACCGCTTTCTATGATAGACTAGCGGGTGAAATCACAGCCGGGACCTTCCCGGCACGGGAGGAATACGACGATGAAAACCATCCAACCCGAGACCTGGAAGCAGGACCTGCCCGCCTTTCGGGAGAAGACCGCCGCCTTTTACGCCGGGGAGCTGGACAAGGCCGCCTACAAGGGCTTTTCCGGCCTCTACGGCAGCTACGCCCAGAAGGGCGGCCAGGCCAGCATGCTCCGCCTGCGGATGACCGCCGGACGGGTGACGCCGGAGAAGCTGGCCTTCACCGCCAGGGCCATCCGGCGGTACAAGGTGCCCCGGGTCCACTTCACCACCTGCCAGACCATCCAGCTCCACGATCTGGACGGAAAGACCGCCGGGGACATTATGGAGGCGGCGCTGGATGCCGGCATTGTCACCCTGGGCGGCGGCGGGGACTACCCCCGCAACGTCATGTGCTCCCCCCTCTCCGGCACGGAGGCGGACGAATACTTCGACGTGCTGCCCTGGGCGGAGGCCGCCGGGGAGTATCTGATGACCTTCATCAGGGCGGAGAAAATGCCCCGGAAATTGAAGGTGGGCTTCTCCAGCTCCCCCAGGAACGTGACCCACGCCACCTACCGGGACCTGGGCTTCGCCGCCCGGAGTGACGGGAAATTCGACGTGTACAGCGCCGGGGGCCTGGGGAACAATCCCCGCTTCGGCGTCAAGGTGGCGGAGGCGGTGGAGCCCGACAAGATCCTCTACTATATCAAGGCCATGTGGCTGACCTTCCGGGCCTACGGAAACTATGAGAACCGGGGCAAGGCCCGGACCCGCTACATGCAGGAGGCCTGCGGCGGCCCGGAGAGCTACCGGAACGCCTACCGGGAAAAGCTGGAGGAGGTTTTCGCCTCCGGCGAGGACCTGGATCTGGACCTCCGCCCCGTCCCGCTGGAAAAGGCGGGGGACGGCTCCGTGGTCTCCGGCCCCCGGGTGCTGGAGCAGAGGCAGCCCGGCCTCTACACCGTGGTGTGGCACCCCATCGGCGGCCAGCCGGACCCGGCGGCGCTCTGCGCCGTCAGCGACGCCATGGAGAAGATGCCCGGCGCGGAGATGCGCCTCAGCCCTGACGAGACCGCCTACCTTGTCAACCTCAACGGCGCCGAGGCCCGGACTATGCTGGATCTGACCCATGAGGGCGCCAAAACCCTCTTTGAGTCCTCCGTCAGCTGCATCGGCGGCACCACCTGCCAGGTGGGCACGAGGGACTCCCAGGGCCTGCTGGCGGCCTGTGTGGCGGCGGTGCGGGAGGCGGAGCTCCCCGACGGGGCCCTGCCCCAGATCCATATCTCCGGCTGCCCCTCCTCCTGCGGCACCCACCAGACCGGAGCCCTGGGCTTCCGGGGGGCGTCCAAGCTGGTGGACGGCAAGCCCCGCTCCGCCTTCACCCTGTTCGTGGGCGGGGATGACCGCCAGGGCAGCGAGACCATGGGCCGGGAGCTGGGCGTGATCCTGGAGGAGAGAATTCCCGCCTTCCTGGTGGAGGTGGGCCAGGCCGCCGCCGGCCAGGGCTTCGCCGCCTGGCGGGAGGCCAGTCCCGCCGCCCTGGAGGAGATCGCCGCCAGGTATCTCGCCTGACGACACCATATTCTCTCACCGATTTTCAGGGGTAATTTTCCCAATGCCGGCGGATATGTCTCAAGCCGCGGCACGCCTGTTCCGGTGTGCCGCGGCTTTTGTCGTTCTCCCCCGGAAACCGGAAAAACGCCGTTGCTTTTTTCCGCCCTTTCCGCTATACTGGACATGGTACAAGCAGCTTGGCCCGCCGCCGTTTTCCGCCCGCGAAAAACGGCGGTTTTTTCAAAAGGAGGTGTCCCTTTGGAGCGTTACCAGAGCGTCCGGGAGGAGATCTGCCATGTCTGCCGTCTCCTCTATGAGCGGGGCTACGTGGTCAGCAACGACGGCAACGTCTCTGTCCGGGTGGAGGCGGACCGTGTCCTCATCACCCCCTCCGGGGTGGGCAAGGGCCGCGTGACGTCGGACATGCCGGTGCTGTGCGACCTGGAGGGCCGTGTTCTGGAGGGGGACCGGAACCCCTCCTCTGAGAGCAGGATGCACCTGATGATCTATCGGGAGCGGCCCGACGTCCACGCCGTGGTCCACGCCCATCCCCCCTTCTCCACCGCCCGGGCCATCTGCCGCCGCCCCCTGACGGAGCGGTATCTGGCGGAGATGGTCCTGGGGCTGGGGGAGGTCCCCGTCGCGGAGTTCGCCATGCTCTCCACCGACGAGGTCCCCGACAGCGTCCGGCCCTTCGTCCACACCCACAGCGCGGTGCTTCTGGCAAACCACGGCTCCCTGGCCTGGGGGCCCACCCTCCTCTCCGCCTTTGACCGGCTGGAGGTGGTGGAACAGACTGCCAGGGTGTACTTTCTCGTTGACCGCATGGGCGGCGGGGTGGAGATCACCCCGGAGCAGGCGGAGACCCTGCGCTCCATGACTGGCTGCTATCAGCGGCTGGCGGAAAAGCGGACCTGAAAAAAACCGGAAATCATGAGAAAAATTGGAGTGATTCCCATGAACACAGAACTCAAGCAGGTGACCCATATTGACAATGTGCGTCTGGGCGGCGATGAGAGGAGCGTGGTCATCATCGACCAGACCCAGCTGCCAAACCGCACCGTGTACCGGACCCTCCGCACGGCGGAAGAGATGTACGACGCCATCCGGCTCCTCCAGGTCCGGGGGGCCCCGGCCATCGGCATCTGCGTCGCCTACAGCATCTACGCCCTGGCCCGCCAGTGGGACCTCACGGACCGCGCCGCCTTCGCGGAGCGGTTCCACGCCCAAAAGGAGTATCTGAACGCCTCCCGGCCCACCGCCGTGAATCTCAGCTGGGCCCTGAACCGCATGGAGGGCGTGGTGACCGCCGCCGCCGGAAAGCCCGTGGAGGAGGTTCTGGACCTCCTGGGGACGGAGTGCCGGGCCATCCACCAGGAGGACATCGCCATGTGCCGGGCCATCTCCGAGTACGGCCTGAGCCTGATCAAAGAGGGCGACGGCATCCTCACCCACTGCAACGCGGGGCCCCTGGCCACCTCCCGGTACGGCACCGCCCTGGGCCCCCTGTTTCTGGGGCGGGAGCGGGGCATGCGCTTCCGGGTCTTCTCCGACGAGACCCGTCCCCTGCTCCAGGGGGCCCGCCTCACCTCCTACGAGCTCCAGCGGGCCGGCATCGACGTGACGCTGATCTGCGACAACATGGCCTCCATCGTCATGAAGAACGGCTGGGTCCAGGCCTGCTTCGTGGGCTGTGACCGGGTGGCCGCCAACGGCGACGCCGCCAACAAGATCGGCACCAGCGGCGTGGCCATTCTGGCAAAGCACTACGGCATCCCCTTCTACGTCCTGGGCCCCACCTCCACCATCGACCTCAGCTGCCCCGACGGGGACCACATCCCCATCGAGCTGCGGAGCCCGGACGAGATCCGGGAGATGTGGTACGCGGAGCCCATGGCCCTGCCCGAGGTCAAGTGCTACAACCCCGCCTTTGACGTGACGGACCACACGCTGATCTCCGGCATCGTCACGGAGAGGGGCATCTGCCGCGCCCCCTACACTGAGAGCCTGGCCGCTCTGTTCCGCTGAGAGCGGTCCCCTCCAATTCAAATGAGAAAGGATCAACTGTTATGACAAAGAGCTCTATCTCCGCCAGCATCAGCGTCACCGACGCCGAGATCGCCAAGATCGTCCTCATGCCCGGCGACCCCCTGCGGGCCAAGCACGTGGCGGAGCGGTACCTGGAGAACCCCGTCTGCTTCAACACCGTCCGCAATATGCTGGGCTACACCGGCATCTACAAGGGCCGTCAGGTCTCCGTCATGGGCCACGGCATGGGTGTGCCCTCCATCGGCATTTACGCCACGGAGCTCTACACCCAGTTCGGCGTGGAGTCCATCATCCGCATCGGCTCCGCCGGAGGCCTCAGCGGGGATGTGAAGCTCCGGGACGTGATCATCGCCATGGCCGCCTCCACCAATTCCAACTACGGCTCCGCCTTCCCCTTCCCGGGGATCTTCACCCCCGTGGCAAACTACGAGATGCTGGCGGACGCCGTGGAGGCCGCCAGGACCCTGGGCGTCCCCGCCCGGGTGGGCAGCGTCTTCACCAGCGACCACTTCTACCACCCCTCCCCGGATGTGAACCAGCAGGCCCGGGACCTGGGGCTGCTGGCGGTGGAGATGGAGACCGCCGGCCTCTACTGGATCGCCTCCGCCTTCCACAAGCGGGCGCTGAGCCTCCTCACCATCTCCGACCATCTCTTCACCGGCGAGGCCCTCTCCGCCGAGGACCGGCAGGAGTCCTTCCACGAGATGATGGAGGTGGCCCTGGAGACCGCCTGGAAGTGGGCGGAATAAGCCCAGCCCCCGGAGGACCTCAGGTCCCCCGGGGCTTCCTCACTTTATGTCGTATAGGGCTCGGACACATCCACGCTCCCATACCGCTCCTCAAATTCCCCGTCCACCAGGAAGCGCACCTCGCTTACCGCGTCCAGAGAGCACAGGGACTGACTCAGGGAGCGAAGCGCCGTACCCAGGGGCAGATCCTCCGCAAGCCCGTCCAGCAGTACCGAGGAGAGATTTACATAACACGTGTCCGCCTCCTGCCAGACGCTCCGCACCCGGAACCCCTCCGGCAGGGCGGTGGCGAGGCCCTTGGTCTCCGGCGCGCCCTCCAGGGCCCGGATGACCGCGGCCGCCTGGGTGTCGCCCTCATAGAGATCCAGCGTCCGACGCTCCTCCGTCAGGCCCCCCTCCTCGTTGAGGAAGTACAGCGACGCCTCTACGGTGCCCACCACGTCCTCCTCGGAGGACAGCAGCACGTCCCGGGCGGTGAAGACCTGCTTGTCCCGGTAGGCCAGCTCCTGGCCCTGGACCGTGATCTTCACAGAGGTGATCTCCGGCAGCTGGGTCAGCGTCAGCGTCACGGCGTAGTCCGCCAGGGTCAGCCGCACGCCGGAGAGGGTGCTGTACGCCGTGGAGAAGTCCACCAGCGCCCGGCTGCCCTCCACCCTGGCCGACAGCAGCGTGGTGCCCCCGGGCAGCGTCCCCCGCAGCAGCTCGTTCTGGGGGCCCGCCAGCAGCCCTTCCAGCAGCGTCTCCACCGCCGCCTGGGTGTCCAGCCCCTCCGGCAGCTCCACCGGCTCGGTCCGGAACACGTCGCCGCCGGAAGAGGCCGCCAGGTCGCTCTCCCGGAAATAGAGCTGGTAGCCGCTTTCCGCCGTCTCGCTGTCCACCGGGGCACAGGCGGCGCAGAGCAGCGCCAGCAGCACCCCGCAGCAGACCAGCAGGGGTCTCTCTCTCATGACCGCTCGCCTCCTCCCGCGTAGGGCCAGCGGGCGGTGAACACCGCACCGCCGCCGGGCCGGTTGGCGGCCTCCACGGTGCCGCCCCGCTTCTCCATGGTGTCCTGGACGATGGAGAGGCCCAGCCCCGTGCCGCCGGCGGCACGGGAGCGGGCCTTGTCCACCCGGTAGAACCGCTGGAAGATCCGGGGCAGGTCCTCCTCCGGAATCCCCGCGCCGTTGTCCGCCACCTCCAGCACCACCTGCTCGCTGTGCCACCGCAGGGACACCTGGACGGCCCCGCCGGCGGCGGAGTACTTCACGGCGTTGTCCACCAGGTTGTAGATCACCTGGTGGATCTCGTCCTTGGCGGCCAGCACCGTACAGCCCTCCGCGGCGTCGTAGGTCAGCTCCACGCCCTTCTCCTGGGCCACCAGGTTCATCATCCGCATCACCTGCTCCAGAACCGGCAGCACGTCCACCACCTCCGGCTTGCCCATGGCGCCGCTGTCCAGCTGGGTCAGCCGCAGGAGGTCCTCGGTAATCCGGGCCAGCCGCTCCGCCTCCTGGCCGATGTCGGAGACGAACTCCCGGGTGGTGGAGGGGTCGATGTCCTCCGTCTGCAAAATGGAGTCCGTCAAAAGGCGGATGGCCGCCAGCGGGGTCTTGAGCTCGTGGGAGGCGTCGGAGACGAACCGCCGCCGGGCGCTCTCCGTGGTCTGGAGACGGTCCGTCAGGCTGTTGAACTCCTGGGCGATCTGGGCGATCTCGTCCTTTCCCCGGATGTCCGCCCGGTGGCTGTACGCCCCCGTCCGCACCTGGCGGATGGCGGTGAGCAGGAGGCCGATCTTTCTCGTCAGCGCCTTGGAGAGGATCAGGCTCAGCGCCACCACCACCAGGGCGATGACGGCGGAGAGGCGCAGCAGGTTCCCCTGGAGCCCCGCCAGCAGGGCGGCCTGCTCCGTGTCGTACTCGTAGGCGTACACCGCGCCGATGATCTGGTTGCGGTACAGCACCGGCGAGGACGCCCGGCTGCGGAAGGCCCCCCGGCCGTAGGTACAGGTGAAGGCGTCGTTGCCCAGCAGGGCCTGGACGATCTCCGTGTACAGCCCGTACTCCCCGATGGCGCCGCCGGTCTCCCGGGTGTCGTAGAGAATCCGGCCCATGCTGTTGGTCACCAGCACCCGGGACAGGCTGGACTCCTCCACCACCGCCATGGCCGCCGCCACGTTCTCCTCCGTCAGCTGGTCCAGACCGGAGAGGGAGTACACGATGACGGAGACATTGCTCTGCAGGGTGGTCTCCTTGGAGCGGAACACCAGGTCCTCCGACACCATCAGGGGATAGGTGTTCAGCAGCAGCAGCACCCCGGCGATGACGGCGATGTAGCTCAGGCCAAAGCGGAACTGGATGCTGTTCCAGATGGAAGGCTTACTCTTTGAAATAGTACCCCACTCCCCACTTCGTCATGATGTGCTCCGGCTCCGCCGGATTCTTCTCCAGCTTCTCCCGCAGGCGGCGGATGTGGACGTCCACCGTGCGGTAGTCCCCGGCGTAGGAGTAGCCCCACACCACGTTCATCAGGTTCTCCCGGCTGTACACCCGCCGGGGATTGCGCATCAGGAGCGTGATGAGGTCATACTCCTTGGCGGTGAGCTCCACGCTCTCCCCGGCCCGCATGGCCGTCCGCTCCTCGGTGTTCAGCACCAGGTCCCCCGCCGTCAGCAGGGCGCCCCGGCTGCGCTGGACTCCGGCGGCCCGCCGCAGCAGCGCCCGCACCCGGGCCTTCAGCTCCAGGACGTTGAAGGGCTTGGTGAGGTAGTCGTCCGCCCCGCACTCAAAGCCCATGAGCTTGTCCGCGTCCTCGCTCTTGGCGGTGAGCATGATGACGGGCACGTTGGAGAACTCCCGGATGCGCATACACGCCTCCAGCCCGTCCACCTCCGGCATCATCACGTCCAGAACGATCAGGTCGAACTTCCCCTCCCGGGCCAGCTCCACGGCGGCGGCCCCGTCATAGGCGCACTCCACCTCGTACCCCTCGTTCTCCAGGTTGAACTTCATCCCCTTGACCAGCAGCTTCTCGTCGTCCACAACCAGAATTCTCATAAATTCTCCTAAAATACAAATATCAGCGCAGCGGAATTTAATGACCTGTCGTAATACGCCCCTCCAGCTCCGCCAGCTTCTTCTCCCCGATGCCGGAGACCTCCATCAGGTCCTCCTCCGCCCCAAAGGGGCCGTGCTCCGCCCGGTAGTCCACGATCCGCTCCGCCAGCACCCGGCCGATGCCCGGCAGGCCCGCCAGCTCCTCCGCCGAGGCGGTGTTGATGTCCAGCGGCGACACGTCCGGCAGAAAGGACTCCTGGGAAACGGCCCTCTCCGTCTCCACGGCCACCGGGGCCGCCTTGAGGGCCGCCCGGTCCCGGAAGAACAGCGCCAGCAGAAACGCCAGGAACAGCGCCGTCAGTCCCAGCAAAATTTTTTCACATTTTACTGCATTTCCTCTTTCGTCCACTGTTGAACTCCCGCGGTTTTTTTGTTATACTAGGTCTGTCGAATTCCGCCGGTTTTTGCCGGTTTCCAATATCCGCAGAAAATTATATCACAACTTCCGGGAGAATGATATGAAAATCCGTCGTTTTTTATCGGTTTTTTTGCTGGCCGCCCTGACCGTGAGCCTGTGGGCCTCTCCCCGGGCCTCCGCCCTGGAGGTGCCGGAGATCCAGTGCAAGGCCGCGCTGCTGGTGGACGCCCACACCGGCGCCGTGGTCTACGCCAAAAATGAGCACCAGGAGCTCTACCCCGCCAGCCTCACCAAGATCATGACCTGCCTTTTGACCCTGGAGGCCATCGACAAGGGCAAGCTGGACATGAACCAGGCGGTCACCGCCACGGCCTCCGCCCTGGAGGGCCTGCCCAGCGACGGCAGCACCGCGGGCATCCAGGTGGGCGAGATCATGACGGTGGAGCACCTGCTGTACTGCATGATGGTGGTCTCCGCCAACGAGGCCAGCCAGATTCTGGCGGAGACCATCTCCGGCTCCGTGGCCGCCTTCGTGGGGGAGATGAACGCCAGGGCCCAGGCCCTGGGCTGCAAGAACACCCACTTTGTCAACCCCCACGGCATCCACGACTCCCAGCACTACACCTCCGCCTGGGATATGTACCTCATCGCCCAGGAGGCCATGAAGCACGAGCAGTTCATGACCATCTGCGACACGCCCACCGTGGTCATCCCCGCCACCAACGTCAGCGCCGCCCGCACCCTGCGCACCACCAACTACCTCATCGGCAGCTGGTACACCCGGGGCTACCTCAACGGCGACGCCCACGGCATCAAGACCGGCTCCACCTCCCAGGCGGGACACTGCCTGGTGTCCACCGCCACCCGGGGCACCCGGAGCTTCATCAGCGTGGCGATGGCGGGCGACCGGGTGAAGCTGGAGGACAACGAGACCCGGACATACAGCTTCTACGACACCAACCAGCTCTTCAACTGGGCCTTTGACAATTTCACCTACCAGACCCTCCTGCGGGAGGACGACATGGTGCTGGATGTGGCGGTGTCCCTCTCCGAGACGGACCACGTGGTGGTCCACCCCCGCGGCGACGTGGAGGTGCTCCTGCCGGGGGACATCGCCCCGGAGGACATGGAGCGGGATGTCGTCTTAAAGGCCGACCCGGTGGAGGCCCCCGTGGCCGCCGGAGACATCCTGGGGACCATGACCCTCAGCTATGACGGCGTGGAGTACGCCGCTGTGGACCTTCTGGCGCTGAACGACGTGGAGGCCTCCCGCTCCCAGATCTTCCTGCGGGATTTGAAGCTCTTCTTCGCAAAGACCTCGGTACGGGCGGCCATCGCCGTCCTGGCGGCGCTGGTGATCCTGCTGGCCGCCTGGAAGCTGATCTTCAGCCGCCGGCGCTACCGCTACGGCCGCAGCGTGGGCCGGAGCCGCCGGAACGGCTACCGGGGGCGCAGGCGCTGAACGGAAAAAGTCCCCGGGAGACAGTGTCTCCCGGGGACTTTTTCCGCCGCTCAGCCGTTGGGCTGCCAGCCCTGCTGCTGCCGCAGCAGCTCGTCGCACATCTGCCGGCGGCTGGTATCGTAGAACTCGATGTATTTCAGGGAGTAGATGTCGCAGACGATGTAGCGGTCCCTGCCCGCCTGATAGATGGTCAGGTAGTTGTTGCCCACATCGTACAGCACCCCCTCCCAGGCCACTGTGCCCTGGGTGCCGATCAGGAACGTCGCCACCACGAAGTTTCCCAGGTTCCGGCTCAGCATGGCCTTCCAGGAGCCCGCATCGGCCTCGGCCACAGTGGTGGGGGCGTCGATGACCTCTGTGGGGAGGTCGTTCTTCATATCCAGCTGCGCGCCTGACGCCGCAGCGGGGAGACCCTGTCCCCCTGCGGGTCTCTGGACCACGGCGGCCGCGGGCCTCTGCTGGGACGGGGCCGCAGGCCGGGCCGGAGTGATCTCCTGGGACCAGTCCACACCGTCCGCCCGCGGGCTCCCCATCCCGGGGGCCACGGACAGCGGGGAATATTGATTCTGCATGATTGCCATAAAATACCTCCATACGCCCTCCGGCGCTGAAATTGAAGAGCTGTTCCAACCGGCGCAGGATGCGGTCCGCAGACAGAGATTACTGCCGGCAGAGTAAAAAATCGCAGGAATACGCTATGTATTTCAAGATTTTTCAGCACCGTCGGAGGCGGTGCTCACCGCAAAGATGCGCGTGGTATCGGTACAGCCTCTGACACAGGAGGCCCCCGGACCCTTCCGGTGCCTCTTCATACCAGAATCCATTCAGAAGCTTTCAAAAAGCTTTTGACAGCGCCGAAGGCGCGTTGGATTCTTATGAGACGTGTTTTGCGCCAGGATGGCGCAAAACGGAAACGCAGGATGCGTTTCCATTTCAAATAAAACGAAATCGTTTTATTTGAAATCAGTATCAGGTCTGGTAATACGCGTCTGTGGGGTTGTAAAAGCAGTGGTCGCCGATGCGGGTCTGCCAGTATCCCACATCCGACGGGAAGCGGGAGCGGCATTTGGGCCCGAAGGGGTTGTAAAACCACAGCGACTCCGCCACCTCCGGCACCCGGTTTCCCGCGATGGCCCAGTCGGCGATGTCGTAGTGGATCTGCTCGGGCCGCATATTGTAGATGTTCTGTGGATTGTAGGCGCCGCCCTCCGTCTCGCTGGCGCAGACAAACTGATAGGGCTGGAAAATGATCTTCCGGATGCTGCCCTGCCCCACCCGGGCGTACTCCCCGCCGGTGGCGTTCACCCGGTTCATCACCACCCCGGCCACCGCCTTCATCCCGATGTCGCCCTCGCCGCCGGCCTCGCACTGGATCAGGCGGGCCAGAAGCTCCCGGTCCGAATATGCCATAAGTATGATCTCACCTCTGTCCGCCCCGCCCGGCGCCGCGGTCCAGCAGAGCCGGGCCGGGCCCTCATTTTTCCTCCCGGCTCATGCCAGTATACGCAAAGACGGGGCCGCCTGTGATACAGGCGGCCCCGGTCTTGTTCTGTTCCGATATTGGTTTTCTCCGCTCATGGTAGCTTGTGGTGGAAATAGAAAGGGGGCGGGGAAATCCACTCCTGACGGAGGGCGCTGTCTGCCGCCCCGCGGGGCGGCAGAGACGCTCTTTTGTCGAGGGGATGACTGTTTCTAAATTTCCGCGCCCCGCGGGGCGCGGGGGGGGGGGGGGGGCCCCGCCCCCCCCCCCCCCCCAAAAAACGGTGTGGGCAACCGAAACACGCCAACGCCCACCCCCCGGACG
>CAMNRF010000070.1 GCA_946551795.1 uncultured Oscillibacter sp. | reverse complement strand
AAGGGCTTGACGATGAAGTCCTTGGCGCCGGAGCGCACCGCGTCCATGACCATGCTCTCCTGGCCCATGGCGGAGCACATGACCACGTTAGCGCCGCCGTCCTTGGCGCGGATGGCCTTCAATGCCTCCAGACCATCCATATTGGGCATGGTGATGTCCATGATCACCAGATCCGGACCGATCTCGCCGAATTTCTCCACCGCGTCGGCGCCGTCCACGGCCTCGAACAGCTCGGTATACCCGTTCTTGCTCAGGGTATCCTTAATCATCTTCCGCATGAATGCGGCATCGTCGACCAGCAAAATTTTCTTAGCCATTGTCGTATCCATCCTTTTCAATCTTAGTAATTTACAAATTTCCTATGATTATCCCTGTATTCGCGCCTTATTTCTTCTTGGGAAGCTCCAAGCCAGGGTTCTGCACAATCTCTGTGACCCGGACGCCGAAGTTGTCGTCGATGACCACCACGTCGCCCCGGGCGATGCACTTGCCGTTGACAAACAGATCCACCTGGTCGCCGGCCAGCTTATCCAGCACAACCAGGGACCCCTTGGAGAAGGACAGGATCTCCTGCACCTTCCGCTGGGTGCGTCCAATCTCCACCGACACCTGGAGGGGCACCTCCATGATGAGGTCCAGATTCTGGGCCTGTTCCTTGCCCAGGACCTCCTCCACGTTCATCTCCTTCATGGCGACGGGCTTGGTGGAGATGACCTTCGGCTCCGGCGGCTGCGGCGCGGGAGCCGGGGCGTGGGCGTTGTTGGCCATGGCCGTCGTCATGGCGGTCATCATGGCCGCCATCATGCTCCCCAGGTCCGCCGCGGTGGCGGGCTGAGCGGCAGGCGCGGGCGGCGGAGTCGGAGGCGTCTGGGGCGCCGCCTGGGCAGGTGCCGGAGCGGGAGCGGGGGGGGGAGCAGGAGTGGGAGCGGGTGCCGGAGCGGGCTCCGGGGCGCCGCCGCCCGCCATCATCCGTTCGATCTCCTCCTGGCTCATCATGCGGCTGCCGCCGCCGGAGGGCTCCGGTGCCGGGGCCGGGGCGGGCTCTGACGCTCCGCCCCCTGCCAGCATCCGCTCGATCTCCTCCTGGCTCATCATGCGGCTGCCGCCGCCGGAGGGCTCTGGCGCCGGGGCCGGGGCGGGCTCCGACGCTCCGCCCCCTGCCAGCATCCGCTCGATCTCCTCCTGGCTCATCATACGGCTTCCGCCGCCGGAGGGCTCCGGCGCCGGGGCTGGAGCGGGGGCGGGCGGAGCGGGCTCCTCCTCTTCCTCCTCGTCTCCCAGGCCAAGGCCTTTCAGCAGCTCTTTGGCCAGTTTGACGGTGATCACGTTCATGAACTCGCTCTCCAGCGCGTCCTCGATCTTCAGCGCGAACCGCACCACCACCAGGGTGTCCTCCCCCTTGGGCAGGTGGTTGTCCTTAAAGGCCTGGAGATCCTCCAGCTCAAAGGGCTTCGGGGTGGAGATGTCCACCGGAAAGCCCAGAAAGTCGCTCATAGCCGTGGCGGCCGCACCCATCATCTGGTTCATGACCTCGCACACGGCGCTGATGGTCAGATCGTTGAGCTCGAACTCCTCGTCCGGCGTCTCCGAGCCCATGAGGATGTCCACAATGACCTTGATGTCCCGGCGGCGCAGCAGCATGATGTTGCTCCCCGCCAGGCCCTCCACGTATTTGATCTCGACGCCCATGGCCGGCTCCAGGTTGCCGATGGTGAACTCGCTCGTGGGTACCACGGTCACTTTGGGCGTGGTGATGTCAACCCGGTGATCCAGCAAATTGGAGACCGCCGTCGCAGAGGAGCCGAGGCTGATATTCATCATTTCCCCGAGGGCGTCGATCTCCATCGGGCTGAATAACTGTTTCTCCATACCGTCTATTCGCTCCTTTGCTCGGCCTGATAGCATATGTCATCTATCTTAACAGCCATATTTTTCTTGTGGGTCCCCATGCGTCCGGTGAACCAGTGGTAGCCGCCGATCTCCAGGTAGATCGGGGAGTCCTTGGAGTATCCCAGGTCGATGACGTCTCCCACGTTCAGATGATAAATATCGTTGAGGGAGAGCTGTGTGTCCGCCATCTCCGCCACGATCTCCAGACTGGAGTCCCGCAGGCCGTCAAAGATCTCATCCGACTTGTCCTCGGCCGCCACCTTGCGCACCGGGTTCTCCCGGCTGATCTCCGCAAACACGGCCATCAGCATGTCTCCCGGGAAGCAGATGCTCATACGGCCCGACATATTGCTGAACTGCATTTTCAGGTCCACAATCACCACCGTCTCGTCCACGCCCAGCAGCTGGCTCAGCGTGGGGTTCACATCCGTACGGCTGTAGGTGAACTTAATGGGGATGTAGTTCTCCCAGCTGACGCCCAGCACGGCGATGATGTCCTGCACCAGGTCCTCGTACAGCCGGAGCTCCAGCTCCGTGTAGCTGTACTCCGAGTCCAGATCGTCGTCCACCGCGCCCTCGCCGCCCATCAGGCGGTCCATCATGCTCAGGGCCGTGGTGGTGGAGAGGTAGAACATCACGGGCTGCTCCTGGGGAGCGTCCTTGATGTCCACATCCGCCAGCGCCAGTACGTCGCCCTCGGTCAGCGCGTTGGAAAACTCGTAGTAGTGCTGTTCCTCCACGCTCTCCACTGTGATCTCGCAGCCTGCCCGGAGCCGGGCGTTCAGGCGGGAGCCGATCACCCGGGAGTAGTTCTCAAAGATGCCGTTGAGCATCTTGATCCGGTCCTTGGTGAACTTCCGCGGACTGGCAAAATCGTATTTGGCGTATTTTTTCTCCTGCTCAGAGGACGACTTCTCCAAATCCTTCTCGCCGCTGCGGACAGAATTCAGCAAAGCGTCTATTTGAGCTTGTGATAATACATCTGCCATAAGTCCCCCTGCCTGCGCTTACTTCCGCGGCAAGTCCGCCGCGGACCGAATTACTGGGTTGTGTAGGTAGTTGTATAGTAGCTGGTCACACCCTCGGCCTCCATCTGAAGATCCCGGCCGCTGATGATCATCTCCACCCGGCGGTTCTGAGCCCGCCCCTCGGCAGTTCTGTTCGTGGCCATCGGCCGCCACTGGCCGATGCCCTCGCTGATGAGCTTCACCGGCTCAATCACGTTCTTCTCCTGGATGAAGATCACCACGTTGGTGGCCCGCTCGCTGGACAGCGTCCGGTCCCTCTCCACCCGGTTGGGCCTGTCGGGATCACCCTGGGCGGTGTGGCCCAGGACCCGGACCTCGCTGATGGAGTTGGACGCGGTGCCCAGCATCTCGCTGACGGCGTCCAGCACCGGAGTGGCCTCCGGCCGGAGATACGAGCTCTCGCCGTCGAAAAACACGGTGTCTCCGAAGGAGATGTAGATCTTGCCCCCGTCCTTGGCGGCGGTGATGGTGCTCTGCTGGTTCGTCTCCTGAATATATGCCTGAATGGCCTGGAACAGCTCCTCGATGTTCTCCTCGATCTCCTGCTGGGCCTCCTCCAGGTCCGGCTCCGGCATGATGCCGCCTATGTCGGCGTCGGCGCTGGGGCCCTCGCCGCCCGGGGTCTCCGTCATATTCTGGGCCGCCAGGGGATTGAAGCTCATGACGATGGCCTGCCACTTGGACGAGTCAATGGAGGACATGGAGTAGAGCAGCACGAAGAAGCACAGCAGCAGCGTCACCATGTCGCCGTATGTATCCATCCAGTTGGCGCCGCCGCCTCCGCTGCTTTTTTTCTTTAAGGCCACTTCTTCTCACCTTTCCTTAAATGTCTGTCTGAGGCGCGTCAGCCCTCGCCGCCGCCCTTGGTGTCTCCCATCTCCCGCTCACGCTGGGACATATAGGTCAAGAGCCGCTCTTTCAGGGCCTTGGGGTTCTCTCCGGCCTGAATGGCCATGACGCCCTCCACGATGATCTGCTTGCAGAGGACCTCCTCCTCGTCCCGGACCCGCAGCAGCTGGGCCACGGGGCCGAAGACCATGTGGGCCAGAATACAGCCGTACAGCGTGGTGATCAGGGCGGTGCCCATGCTGCCGCCCAGGTCGCCGCCGCCGCTCTCCACATCCATGGATTTGAGCATGTTGATGAGGCCCACCAGCGTACCCACCATGCCGAAGGCCGGCGCCACGCTGGAGGCCTTGTCGTACATGGCCGCCGCGTCCTCGTGGCGGGCGTTCATGCACTCGATGTCGTTTTCCAGAATGGCCCGCACCTTATCCTGGTCGTTGGCGTCCACGATGAGCATGATGGCCTGCTTGAAAAAGGGGTCCTGCTGCTCGTTGGCCTTCTCCTCCAGGGACAAAAGGCCGTTCTTCCGGGCGATCTGGGCCAGCTCCACCAGCTGGTCGATGTACTGCACAGGGTCGAAGACCTTGTTCTTGAGGATGATTCCGAAGTGCTTGGGCATGGCCTTGAGCATAGATCCCGGGAAGCTGGCCATCACGATGAACAGCGTACATCCGATGGTGATCAGGATACTGGCCGCGTCAAAGAAGTTCCAGAGGTTGGTGAAGCTGACCGAAAACACCACCTCCGGGTACAGCGACAGCGAGGTAACGCATCCGAACAGGAACACCGCCAAGGCGCCTACCAGACCGATGATATAGTTGATATTCATGACATGGTACACCCTTTCGCCCGGACGGTCAAGCCCGGGGCGCAAATTTTCTCTTCTCTCAACGCTTGTCCGTCACCGAGATCTCTCTGTGGATGTCCTGGACCTTGGCGTTGTAGACGGCAATTTTATTGATGATCTCCTCCACACTTTCGCGGACGAGGTAATAGTCGTGGTTCATCATGGTGATCTTGGACTCGGGGATACACTCGATGTGCTCGATCTGTAAATGGTTGACCAGGAATTTCTCATGGTTCCTCTTTGTCAGAAGGATCATAGCATACCGTCCTTTCGGCGTGTCCGCCGGGGCGCGCCTCACGCGCCCCGGCAGACCGCGTTGTCAAATCTCAGGTCCTGGGAATTATCTCTTCATGTTGACCAGTTCCTCCAGCATGGAGTCGGTCACGGTGATGATGCGGGTGTTGGCCTGATAGCCCCGCTGGGTGGTGATGAGCTCGGAGATCTCGGTGGCCAGGTCCACGTTGGGGGCCTCCAGGAAGCCGGTGTACAGCGTGGTGGCGCCGGCGCTGTTGAGCCGGGACCCCTCCGGCAGGTCGTTCTCGCTGACGGGGTCGCCCTGGTTGCCCTGGTTCTCCTCCCGGTAGAGGCTCTGGATGCTGCCGTTGACGTAGTGGATGCCCACCACCTCGTTGCCCTGGGCGTCCAGGGTGGTGACCTCCTTGGCCGCGCCGCCCAGCATGGTGACGTTCAGGTCGCCGGCGCCGGCGCCGGCGGTGTAGTAGGAGTTGCCGATGTGGCTGACGCCGTTGGGGTTGGACACGTTGCCGATGGCGATATAGCCGATGACGATACTCTCTTTGGTGTCCTTGGTCTTGGCGGAGATGCAGCCCGTCTGCTCATCGATGGTAAGAGCGTCCACAGCCGCCTTGGGCAGGATCTCTGTGGTGGCGGTGTCGCCGGTCCCCACGGTCTTCACAGCGTCCTGGAGCTTGATGTTTGTGGTGGTGTTGTTGTTATTGCCACCGCCGCCTGCGCCGCCGGTCGTGTCGTCGTTCTTATAGACGGGCCAGCGGACCACGTTGCGGTACTCCCAGTCCTTGCCCTCCTCGCCGGCGGTCGCGGGCGGCTTGCCGGTGGTGGCGTCCGGCGTGATCTCCGCGCCGGTCTTTTTGTCCACGGGCACGCTCTCCATGCGGGGAAGCCGCAGGGGCACCAGCTGGTCGCTGATGATGGGCTCGCCGGACTCGCTGACGCCCACGCACAAAAAGCCGTAGACGCACTTGCCGGTGCCGTCCACAAAGTATCCCTGGGGGTCTTCGTGGAAATCGCCCACGCGGGTCAGATCCAGGCTCTTGAAGCTGGTGGGGTTGGTGGGGTCGATGACGTTGGCCACGTCCTTGTCGCCCACCAGGAAGAACCCGTCGCCGGAGATGGCCACGTCCGTGGGCTTGCCGGGGTTGTAGGTGGCGGAGGACATATCCAGGTCGATGCTGGCCACCATGGAGCCGTAGCCCAGCTGGGAGGGGTTCTTGCCGCCCACCACCTGGGTGCCGTCGGAGCCGCCGCGGTACATGGTGTACACGCTGTCCCGGAACACGGTGCGCTGGGTCTTGTAGCCCTGGGTATTGACGTTTGCCACATTGTTGCCGATGACGCTCAGCTTCTGCATGTGCGCCTTCAGGCCGCCAATGGATGCGTACATTGATCCAGTCATAGGGAAAAACTGTCTCCTTTCGATTTTGGCGCCGTCCGCGCCCCGTCAGTCGGACGGGGCGCCATGGCCTCCGAAAACCGGTCCTGCCATCTGTAAAGACTTACAGGAACACGGCGCCGTCAATGTTGGTGAATACGCTGTCTTTCATCTCATCCTGGGTGATGGCCGTGATCACCTTGGCGTGGGGCACGTTGATGATAAAGGCCTTTTCAGAATCCATGGCCAGGATGTTGGTGGCGCCCTTGGCCTGGGCCCGCACCATGCTGCCCCGGATCTGGTCCATCAGGCTGGGGGTGATCTCGATGCCCCGCTCCTCCGCGCGGCTCATGGCGTGCTTGGAAAACGCCACCTCCCGGGCCGGGGCCGCCTTCTGCAGCTCCTGCTGGAGAAGCCCCCCGAATCCGGCGTCCTGCCGGGCCCGCTGGGCCGCCGCGGTGACCAGCTGCTGCTGGACCTTCGATACCCGTTCGATCATCTCCCTCACGCCCCCTGGTCATCGGGTGCGCCGTCCCCGCCGTTGTACTCGGGGTTCCCGGTCTCGCTGGACTCCTGGATTCCCTCGAAGTTCTCCGCCTTCTCCGTCGTCCCGGTCCCGCCGGACTCCTGGCTCCCCTCGGGACGCTCCGTGTTCTCCGGCTTCTCGGTCTCACTGGGCTTTTCGGTGTCCCCGGGTTTCTCGGTCTCACCGGGCTTCTCCGTACCCTCACCGGGTTTTTCGGTGTCGCCGGGCTTCTCCGTGCCCTCGGTCTTGTCCTCCTCCTTGGGAGGCAGTTTGCCCACGGCCATGATGTCGCTCATCTGGTAGTACTTGCCGTCGTCCATAAAGATCACCTGGTTCCCGCTCAGGGTTCCGGTGCCGGTGACCTGGCCGTAGTACTCCTCCAGGTTGCCCTCGGAGTTGAACCGGCCCACGGTGACCTTCTGTCCCACCAGGGAGGCCGCGTAGGTCATGACAGAGGCGTCGGTCAGCGTGGCGATGGTCTCCACCATCTGCATCTGGATCATCTGATTCAGCATATCGGAGGTGTCCACCGTCTCGTCGATGCCCTGGTTGGTCAGCTGGGTGATCATCAGCTGGATGAAGTCGGTCATATCCAGGTTCAGGTTGTCGCCCTTCTTCTGGACCTTGAAATTCTTGTCGGTCATTGCGGCGCTGCCGTAGATGCCGCTGAGGTCAGTGGATGAAAAATCCGCCATTGTCTCACTTCCTTTCCGGTTTGTCTCACTCCCCGTCGCCGGGGACCAGTCCCAGCCGCAGCTGGTGGAGGAAATCCTCTCCGCCCTGCCGCTCCCGGCGGCGCTCCTGCTGCTGCTCCTGCTCCTGGCGCTCACGGCCCTGCCGGCCGTCATAGAAGTTCTGCTGCTGGCTCTCCTGCTGCCGGGGAACCTCCACCTGGACCTCCTGCCGGCTGTCTCTGCCCAGCATGGCCGCCAGGCTGTCGGCGCTCCGCTCCAGAAGACCGCGGGTCTGGCTGTTCTCAGCGTGGAGGGCGATATGCAGTGTCCCGTCCTCCCGGAGGGTCACCTCCACCGTCACCTTGCCCAGGCTCTCCGGAGCCAGCTGGATCTCCACCTTGGTGTCTCCGCTCTTCAGGGCCTCGGCCAGCTTGGGGCCGATCTGATCCTCCACCGGAACCTCCCGGGTCTCCTCCGCTGCGGCCGGCTCGCCCACCTTCACGGGGATCTCCCGCACCTCCTGGAACACCGGGGCCTCCGCCGCGGTCTCCTCGGGGGTGTCCTGGGTGTCGGCCTCCTGGCCGGTCTCGCCGGTCTCACCGGTGGTCACCTTCATCTCTGCGCCGGTGTCCTCCGCGGCCTGGGTCTCGACCTCCACGGGCTTTGCCTGCTCCTGGGGCAGCTGCTCCACGGTCTCCTCCGCGCCCTCCTCGGGCAGGACCTCCACCGTTTCAGCGGTCACAGGGGTGTTTACCACCGGGGCCTCCACCGTCTCCGTGACAATCTCCACATCGGCCGTGCCGGTCACCTGCGCCTCCTCCGGCACCGTCACCTGCTCCACCGGCACCACGGGATTCTGCATCACCGCCATAGCCGCCAGGGCCATCTGCTTCTCCAGCTCCTTGGGGTCCTCCGCCACGACCGGGCCCTCCTGGGGCTGGTCCTCCTGGGCGGGGGTCTCGGTCTTGGTCTCCGGCTTGCCGGAGGCCTGCTCCATCTGCTTTTGGAAGGTGTCCTTCTCCTGGGGCTGGGCGGGCTTTGCCGCCGGCCGCTCCGCGGCGGTCTGCGCCATATACAGCATGCTGTTGTAAATCTGATCCATCTCTCTTTCACCTCCTTCCGAATATCATATCTATATTCCAAACGGCGGTTTTATGCGCCGTATTGGACTCCTGCTCTTAAGAGGCCCTGTCCGTCAGGCGTTGGCGGCGTTGACCCGCATGGTGCTGACGAACTCCTCGATGAAGGCCTCCTCGCTCTTGGCCTCCGCCTTGTGATAGGCGTCCAGCTTCTTCTCCTTCAGCTTCTCGATGGAGGAGGTGTCTTTCTTGGCCTCCACCACCTTCTCCCGCCGCTTCTCCTCCTCCGCCCGGAGCTCCTCCAGCCGCGCCGTCTGGCGCTGGATCTCCTGCTCGGCGGCCCGCAGGCCGTTCTGGTACATCAACGCTTCGGTGAGGGGGAGTCCCTCCTCCGCCCGCCGGCGGTACTCGGCGTTGTAGTCCCGGTACTCCTGCCAGAGATTCTCCAGCAGCGTCTCCTGCTCCCGCACCGCCGCCAGGGCCAGGGCGTGCTCGCCCTGGAGCGCCTCCAGCACCTGCTGCTTGTAGGAGAGGACGGTGTCCAAAGAGAACTTGAACTTCTTCAACCGGTTTCAGTCCTTTCTCTCTTGTTGGGTGATCTCGATTATTTCAATATGGCCCGCATCCTGGCGATGCACTGGTCATAGCTGAACGCCTCGTTGACATCCTGGGTCAAAAAATCGTTGACCGCGTCAATTTTCGACAGGGCGTAGTCGAGGTTGCGGTTGGTCCCCGGCTTGTAGGCGCCGATGGCCACCAGGTCCGCGTTCTTCTCGTACACGCTCATGATGTCCCGAATCCGGGAGGCCAGCTTCCGGTGCTCCTGGTCCACGATCTCCACCATCAGACGGGAGATGCTGGCGGAGACGTCGATGGCCGGGTAGTGGTTGCTGTTGGCCAGGGCCCGGGAGAGAACGATGTGCCCGTCCAGGATGCCCCGGACCGTGTCGGCGATGGGCTCGTTGGTGTCGTCGCCCTCCACCAGCACGGTGTACACGCCGGTGATGGAGCCCTTGTCAAAATTGCCGCTGCGCTCCAGGAGCTTGGGCATCTCCGCGTACATGGAGGGGGTGTAGCCTCTGGACACCGGCGGCTCGCCGATGGCCAGGCCGATCTCCCGCTGGGCCATGGCGAACCGGGTCAGGGAGTCCATCATCAAAAGCACGTCGTACCCCTGGTCTCGGAAGTACTCCGCGATGCCCGTGGCCACGCTGGGGCACTTCATCCGCAGCATGGCGGGCTGGTCGCTGGTGGCGACCACCAGCACGGAGCGGCGCATCCCCTCCTCGCCCAGGTCCTTCTGGACGAACTCCAGGACCTCCCGGCCCCGCTCGCCCACCAGGGCGATGACGTTGATGTCCGCCTTCACGTTTTTGGCAATCATGCCCATCAGCGTGGACTTGCCCACGCCGGAGCCGGCGAAGATGCCGATACGCTGGCCCTTGCCGATGGTGATCATGCCGTCTATGGCTTTGACGCCGAACTCCATGCGCTCCCGGATGGGGGGGCGCTGGAGGGGATTGACATAGGAGCCGCTGACACAGTAGGGCTCGCCGCCCTCAAAGGGGCCCTTGCCGTCGATGGGCTGGCCCATGGCGTTGATGATGCGGCCCCGGAGGAACTCCCCCACCCGCAGCGTCAGCTGCCGTCCGGTGTTGCGGACGAAGTTTCCCGCGGAGATGCCGTTCATGTCGGAGTAGGGCATCAGCAGGATGTGGTCGTTTTTGAAGCCCACCACCTCCGCGGTGACCTGCCCGCCGGAGTCCCCGTTGTAGATCCGGCAGATGTCCCCCACGGCCGCGTGGCCGCCGGAGGCCTCGATGGACATCCCCACGATATTCTCGATCTTTCCCGTCAGGCTGTAGACCTCCGCGTTATAGACCTGCCGGATCATCTGTCGGAACATGGAACCCTCCGCCGAAATTCAGGTTGGTGTCCGTCCCGCCGGTGGGCGTGTCGGACAGCATGGTTCGGATATTGTTCAGCTGGGTGGCGGCGCTGGCGTCGATGATCTCGTCCGGCATCTCGATGATGCAGGTGCCGGCCTCGTCATCCGCCATGGGGATGATGCGCACCCGCCCAGACAGGGCGGACAGCGCCGCCGTCAGGGACTGGGGGAGCTTTGCCAGCTGCTTTGCGTCGCACTCGGCGATATAGATATGGACCCACTCCCGCCGCTTGCGCTTGTCGATGGCGGCCTGAATCATCCGGCAGATGACCTCGGAGCTGCTCTTGAGGCTGACGCTCACCACCTTCTCGGCGATGGCCAGGGCCAGGTCCCGCAGTTCCTCCACGTTGTCGTCCATCTGGCGGTCCAGCGCCTGGCCGGCCCGCTCCAGAAACTGGGCCACCTCGGCCTCCATGGCCTGAGCCTGACGCTCCCTGGCCTCGCGGCCCTCCTCCAGGGCCTGCTGAACGCCCTGGGCGACGCCCTCGGCCCGTCCGGCCTCCAGCCCCGCCCGGCGGCTCTCCTCCAGGATGGCCTCGGACTGCTCCCGGGCCTCCCGCTGGGCGGTTTCCAATATCTCCGCCGCCCGGCGCTCCGCGTCCCGCAGGATCTCCGCCGCCTGGATCTGGGCGTAGCTGACGGGGTCCTGGGGCTCCGCCGCCTCAGGCTCCTCCTCCACCTCCGTCTCCAGCTCCGGCTCCGCCGGTTCCGCCGGGAACGGGAGCTCCGGATCGGGCTCCGGGGCCCTGGTCACCAGCTCCTCGGCGTCCGGGAAGCGGTAGGGCTCTGCCTTTGGGCGGGATATGAATTTCCATACGTTAGGCAATAATATCGTCCTTTCCGCCCTTCAGGATAATAATCTCTCCCTTTTCCTCCAAACTGCGGATGATTCCCACGATCCGCTGCTGGGCCTCCTCCACGTCCTTCATGCGGACATTGGAGGTGATCTCCAGGTCGTCCTTGATATTCTGCGCCATACGGCTGGACATATTGGTAAACAGCTTGTTGGCCACGTCGGCGTTGGCCGCCTTGAGGGCCAGCACCAGGTCTCTGGGGTCGCAGTCCCGCACGAAACGCTGGACCGACCGGTCGTCCATGGTGATGATGTCCTCGAACACGAACATCCGCTTGCGGATCTCGTC
>CAMNRF010000069.1 GCA_946551795.1 uncultured Oscillibacter sp. | reverse complement strand
GTGCACGGCCCGTTTCTCTTTTCTCTGGCAAGACAGAGAAAAGAGAAATGGGGGGGTGCAAAGCCCAGCCATCTTCATGGCTGATTCCCGCCCCCGCCCGCAAGGGCGGACAGCCCAGCTTCACATTGAATTATCTGTATTTCAGAATATCTACAATTATCTGGTTTTAAGATACATATACTCGGCATGGGTGATGTACTTGAAAACTGGAATTTTGAAATATGGACGAATTCGAGACCTACGCAATGACCGCGGCTTGACCCAAGAGAAAATCGCGAAAATATTGAATGTCAAGCAGAATACTTACTGCCAATATGAGATTGGCGTTGTCAATTATCCTCTGGATGTTGTGGTCAAGCTGGCGGAATACTACAACGTCAGCGTAGACTACCTGGTGGGCCTCACCGATGACCCCACCCCCTATCCCAGGAAGCGGAGACAGCCATGAGAGCCTCGGAGCGGCTCTTGGACCTGCTTTTTCCGCCCAAGTGCCCCTTTTGCGCCCGGGTGCTGGACCGCCCCGGCGTCTGCGGAAAATGCGGGACATCCCTCCCCTGGACGGAGGAGGCCGACAGCCTCTGGGAGCTCCCGGGCGGCCTGCGGTGCGCCGCGCCGCTGTGGTATGAGGACATGGCCCGCCAGGGGCTGCTGCGGTTCAAGTTCTGGGGCGCGGCCGGCGCGGGGGAGGCGCTGGGCGGACTGATCGCCCAGTGCGCCGCGGAGCGGCTCTCCGGGGAGTTCGACACGGTGACCTGGGTGCCGGTGAGCCGAAGGCGCCTGCGCCAGCGGGGCTACGACCAGGCGGAGCTGCTGGCCCGGGGTGCCTGCCGCCGGTGGGACACCGTCCCGGTGCGCCTGCTGGAGAAGGTGCGGGACAACCCCGCCCAGTCCGGCCTGACGGACGGGGCGGCCCGGCGGGAGAACGTCAGGAATGCCTACCGGGCGGCGGGGGACTGCCGGGGCCGCCGGGTGCTGCTGGTGGATGACATCTGCACCACCGGGTCCACCCTGGGCGAGTGCGCCGCCGTTCTGCGGAGCGCCGGGGCGGAGGCGGTGGTGTGCGCCGCGGCGGCCAGGACGCCTCTGGGCGAATCGGACGCCCCGGAGAGGGACCTTGCTCTGTTTTGACCAATTTCAGGCGGGACCTGGAGAAAAACGTTTACAATTTCGGAAAAGAATGGGGTTGCAATCGACAGAAACTGCCAGTATAATAGAATCTGTATTGTGATTGTTTGCGGAAAAACCGTTTATAATAAGATAGAAAGAGCATGAGGTGAGGTAAATCCATGGGAAAAGATATTGGTATCGACCTGGGAACCGCTTCGGTTTTGGTATATGTCAAGGGCAAGGGCATTGTTTTGAACGAACCCTCTGTGGTGGCGCTGGATAAGAACACGGGCAAGCTCCTGAAGGTGGGCGCGGAGGCCCAGGCCATGCTGGGCCGGACCCCCGGCAACATCGTGGCCATCCGCCCCCTGCGGGAGGGCGTCATCTCCGACTACGACATGACGGAGCGGATGCTCCGGGAGTTCATCCACAAGGTGGCCGGCGTGTCCTTCTTCCGTCCCCGGGTGCTGATCTGCATCCCCTCCGGCATCACCGAGGTCGAGGAGCGCGCCGTGGTGGACGCCGGCATCCAGGCGGGGGCCCGCAAGGTCTACCTCATTGAGGAGCCGGTGGCGGCGGCCATCGGCGCGGGCATCGACATCACCCAGCCCGACGGCCACATGGTGGTGGACATCGGCGGCGGCACGGCGGACATCGCCGTGATCTCCCTGTCCGGCGTGGTGGAGTCCGCCTCCATCAAGATCGCCGGCGACCAGCTTAACGAGGCCGTGGTCAAGTATATGCGCCGCAAGCACAACCTGCTGGTGGGCGAGCGCACCGCCGAGGAGATGAAAAAGCAGATCGGCTGCGTCTTCCCCAAGGAGGAGGAGGAGACCATGGACGTGAAGGGCCGGTGCCTCCTCACGGGCCTTCCCAAGGTGGTCACCGTCAGCTCCACGGAGATGATGGACGCCTTCGAGGAGCCGGTGGAGCGCATCATGGAGGCCATCCACTCCGTGCTGGAGCGCACGCCGCCGGAGCTGGTGGCGGACATCTCCACCAACGGCATCGTCATGACCGGCGGCGGCAGCCTGGTCTCCGGCTTTGACAAGCTGGTCACCGCCCGCACCGGCATCCACGCCATTATCGCCGACGAGGCCATCAGCTGTGTGGCCCTGGGCACCGGCAAGAGCCTGGCGGACCTGAACTCCCTCCAGGACGGCACCATGAACATCTCCCGCCGCAGACAGATGAACTGATGAAAGAGGAGAAGGCCGGGCCTTCTCCTCTTTTCCGGAATACGAAATACAGAGAAATACAGGTGACGTATGCAGACCTTCAAACCAGTGACCAAACAGGACGCGCCCAGGCTGCGGCGGTATTACCGGGATTGCGGCTACGGCCTTTGTGAGTACTCCGTGGGCACCAAGCTCATGTGGCGCAAGACCCTCCACCCCGCCTGGGCGGAGATCGCCGGGTGTCTGGTGATCCGCAACACCATCGACGGGCAGACCGCCTTTGACTACCCGGTCCCCGGCCCCGAGGGGGACGAGGACGCGGCCCTGGCCGCCATCGAATCCTACTGCCTGGAAAAGGGTGTCTGCCCGGTGATCTCCGTGGTGCCGGAGTGCAAAGCGGACAAGCTCCTGGCCCGGTACCCCTACGTGCGGGTCAGCAACATCCGCACCTGGCGGGACTACGTGTACTACCGGGAGGACCTCCAGTTCTTCACCGGGCGGCGGTACTCCGGCCAGCGCAATCACATCAAGAAGTTCCGCACCCAGTGGCCGGAGGCGTTCTTCCGCCCCCTGACGGCGGCGGACGGGAATATCATCGAACGCTTCTGGGCGGACTACGAGGCGGAGTTTCCCAAGGGGGACAACGCCAAGGCCCGGGACGAGCTGGCCCTGGCAAAGAAGATGCTGAAAATGGCGGGCAAGCCCTGGTTCACCGCCGGGGGAATGTTCGACGGGGACAGACTCATCGCCCTGTCCCTGGCGGAGCGGTGCGGGGACACCCTGATCATCCATATCGAGAAGGCGCTGTACTCCTATACCGGCGTCTATCCCGCCTTGGTCCAGGCCTTTGCCGAGGCCTTCGGCGGGGACTGCCAGTGGATCAACCGGGAGGATGACGCCGCGGACCGGGGCCTGCGGACCTCCAAGCTCCAGTACGGCCCGGCGAAGCTGGCCCCCAAGTACCGCTTCGAGCCCCAGAACGAGCTCTTGAGCCATGTGCGGGCCATTCCGGAGCTGAAAACGGAGCGGCTGACCCTCTCCGCCCTGGAGGAGGCGGACATCCCCGCCTACAACGCTCTGGTGCTGGACCGGGAGCGGAACCGCTGGTGGGGCTACGACGACGTGGCGGGCCTGGGGGGCCCGGTGGAGGAGCGGAGCTTCTTCGACGTGGCCCGGCGGGACTTTGCCAACGGCCTCGCGGCCAATTTCGCCATCCGGCTGGAGGGAAAGCTCATCGGCGAGGCGGTGCTCTACCGCTTTGACTACCAGGGCGGCGCGGAGCTGGGCTGCCGCATCAGCAAGGAATATGACGGCCACGGCTACGGCACCGAGGCCTTTGCCGCCGTGGCCAACTGGGGGCTGTACAAGGTCCACCTGAACCGGGTGGTGGCCAAGTGCTACAAGGAGAACCAGGCGTCTTTCAAGATGCTCTCCTCCTGCATGCGCAGGAACGGGGAGGACGAGACCTTCTTCTACTTTGAAAAGCCGGTGTAATCATAAGAACTTGTTAAATAGGAAAGACCGTGTCCGAATGGACACGGTCTTTTTTGCCTATTCTGCCGCCGGCAGCAGCAGGAAGGGGCCGCCCCACTGGGGGTCCGGCGCGGTGAGCTCCGGCAGGAATTCCTGGACGAGGTTCTCGCCCTCCGCCTGGAGCACCAGGTTGGAGAGAATCTCCGCCTGCCCCGGCGCTGTTACGGTGTACACCCGGTCCGCGTAGCGGACGGCCTGGGCCAGCGTCAGGCCGGAAGCGGCCTCCCGCCCGTCGGAGACGGCGGCCTCGGGCAGCTCGATGGAGAGCTTCACGCCGTAGGGCTCCACCGTCTGGCGCAGCTCCGCCCACAGGAGGGCCAGGGTTTCCTCCATGGGGCTGGAGCCGTAGTTGATGGTATCCAGCTCCCCCTGGGTGGGGTAGCCGGTGTCCGTCAGCAGGATCTCGTCAAAGCCCAGCTCCGCGATCTCCCGGGCCAGGCCGCACAGGTACTCCCGGGAGGCCGGCTTGCCGGGGTCCAGCCAGGTGGTGCCGCCGCTGCGGAACATGTTCCCGTTGGTCCTGTTTTTCAGGCCCATGGGGTCGTTGTTCATATAGGGGGCGAAGGCGTCCGGCAGGCAGGAGAGGCGGGCGATGGCGTACAGCTCCTCGTCTCCGGTAATCAGGCCCAGGGCCTCCGTGGTGCCCTGGACGGTCTTCACCGCCTTCTCGGCGGCGGTCTGGGAGGCGAAGTAGACGGTGCCCCGGGCGTCCTTCAAGGTGACGGTCACGCCGCTGAAGGTGTCTCCCATCTCCGCTCTGGCGGCCTCCCAGGCCGCGGGGGTCAGAGGGGCGGCGGTCAGGGAGTACACCTGAAAGACGGAGGGCTCCTCCGGCTCCGGCACGATGACCTCCAGGCTGTCCGGCTCCTCCGGCTCCCGGGCGGGCGGGGCCTCCGGCGGGGACGCCGTGTCCGGCTGCCGCTCCGGCAGGCGGAGGAAGGGGGTGCCGTTTTCGTCATAGGCGACGTATCGCTGCATGGCCAGCGCGCTCAGCGCGGCCAGAATGATGAACACCAGGAGCACCGCTAATGCGATCTTTCCCTTTGAGGTCCGGCCACGGTAGTTGCGGTAACCTCGGGCCATGGGCGTCTCCCCTCCTCTCCGCGGATCTGCAGAATTTCCTGGGCGGCGGTCAGCCCTCCAGGGCCATGACCTTATCCACCCGGCGGGCGTGGCGCCCGCCTTCGAACTCCGTGGAGAGGAAGACCTCCACAATGCGCTCGGCCATATTCTTTCCGGTGAAGCCCGCCCCCAGGGCCAGCATGTTGGCGTTGTTGTGCCGGCGGGTCAGCTCCGCCTGGAGGGCGTCGGCGCAGTGGGCGCAGCGGATGCCCTTGATCTTGTTGGCGGCGATGGAGATGCCGATGCCGGTGGTGCAGATCACGATGCCCCGGTCACATCTGCCCTCCGCCACGGCCCGGGCCGCCGGCGCGCCAAAGTCGGGATAGTCGCAGCTTTCCAGAGAGAAGCAGCCAAAGTCCTCATAGGTGTGGCCCAGCTTCTCCAGGACCTGGATGACGTATTGTTTCAGCTCATAGCCGCCGTGGTCGCAGCCCAGCGCGATTTTCATGGTGACATCCTCCTGTCTGTGGTGTTTTTCTATTGTATCTTGATTTCGGAAAAAAATCAATACGTTTCCGGTATTTCTCTCAGAGGTCGTGCCAGACGGGCCGGTGCCTTTCAAAGGTGCAGAACCGGGTGAAGCCGCACCGGCGCAGCAGCTCCTGCCGCTCCCGCACGGCGCACCCGGCGAACTCCGGCGTGTGGGCGTCGGTGCCCAGGGTGATGATCTCGCCCCCCAGGTCACGGTACATCCGCAGCCACTTTTCGTCCGGCAGGGGGGTGTTGCCCCGGTTGGTGTTCAGCTCGATGCCCCGGCCCTTTTGGACCACGGTGCGGAGGATGTCCTCCACCTCCGCCTCAAAGGGGTCGAAGCTCAGGTGAAAGCCCTGGTTCTCGTTGAGATACCGCAGGGGCAGGGTCAGGTGGCCCAGAACATCGAACCCTCCCCACTCCGCCGTCCGCTTCACCAGCCGCAGATAATCGGCGATGCCCAGGAGGGCCTCCTCCTCGTCCCTGGGGTGGAAGAAGTACATATCCACCAGGTCGAACCGCTCCGAGAGAATATGGGTGGAGCCGATGATGAAGTCCAGCTCCGGCGCGTCCTTCAAGAGGGCGGCGGTGCGGGGCAGGTCCAGAACGGCCTCCCCCAGCTCAATCCCCAGGCGCAGCCGGATGCGGTCTCCCACCGCCGACTGGGCCTCCGCGAACTCCCGGGAGAGGGCGGCCCAGTCGTAGAACTCGATGGGGTCCCGGCCGTTCCAGGCCACGGGCTCGATGTGGTCGGTAAAGCACACCTCGTCCATCCCCGCCCGCAGGGCGGCCTCCGCCATCTCCGCCATGGAGTACCTGGCGTCGGGAGAGACGCGGGAGTGCATATGGTAATCAGCCAGATACATGGGATGTTTCCTCACTTCTTAAACTTCTTGAAGAATTTCTTCCGTTCCTCGTAGTTGTTGTCCCCCACGGTCTCGGCGAACTTCTTCAGGGCCTCCTTCTGCTCCTTGTTCAGGTTCCGGGGCGTCTCGATGTAGACGGTGACGTACTGGTCACCCCGGCCCCGGCCGTTGATGGCGGGGATTCCCTTGCCCTTGAGGCGGAAGGTAGTGCCGCTCTGGGTGCCCTCCGGCAGGTCGTACTTGACCTTGCCGTCGATGGTGGGGATCTCCAGCTCCGCCCCCAGAACCGCCTGGGCGAAGGTGATGGGCGCCTCGCACAGGACACTGGTGCCCTCCCGGCGAAACAGCTCGTGGGGCCGGACGGTGATGGTGATCAGCAGGTCCCCGGCGGGGCCGCCGTTGGTGCCGGCGTGGCCCTGGCCCCGGATGGAGATGGTCTGCCCGTGGTCGATGCCGGCGGGAATGGTGGCCTGGATGGTCCGCCGCTGCCGGGTTACGCCGGCGCCGTGGCAGTCCTTACAGGTCTGGTGGATGATCTTGCCCTTGCCGCCGCACTTGGAGCAGGGGGAGGTGGTGGCGAAGACCCCCATGGGCGTCTGCCGCCGGACCTGCACCTGGCCGGTGCCGTGGCAGTCCGGGCACACCTCCGGCGTGGCCCCGGGGGCGCAGCCATTGCCGTGGCAGGTGCCGCACTGCTCCATGCGCTCCACGGTGACGGACTTCTCACAGCCGAAGGCCGCCTCCTCAAAGGACACCGCCAGGGACAGCCGGATGCTCTCCCCCCGCTGGGGGGCGTTGGGGTTGCTGCGCCGTCCGCCGCCGAAGCCGCCGCCGAAGAAGCTGCCGAAAATGTCCCCCAGGTCGCCGAAGTCGAAGCCGCCGTCGAACCCGCCGGCCCCCGCGCCGTAGTTGGGGTCCACTCCGGCAAAGCCGAACTGGTCGTACCGGGCCTTCTTCTCGCTGTCAGACAGGACCTCGTAGGCCTCGTTGACCTCCTTGAACCGGGCCTCGGCGGCCTTGTCGCCGGGGTTCAGGTCCGGGTGGTTGGCCTTGGCCAGCTTCCGGTAGGCCTTTTTGATCTCATCCTGGGACGCTCCCTTGGAGACGCCCAGAACTTCATAATAATCTCGCTTTTGCTCAGCCATATCTACACCTCATACTAGAATCCATTAAAAAGCTTGAAAAGCTTTTTATAGCGCCGAAGGCGCGTTGGATTCTTATAAGACGGGTTTTGCGCCATTTTGGCGCAAAACGGAAACGCAAAATGCGTTTCCATTTCAAATAAAACGAAACTGCTTTATTTGAAATTAGTATTAATGCCGCGCGGGGAGAGTTCCTCTGCGGTTTTGGTTACACGCCGTTCAATGGGGCGGAGATTGCTCCCCGTCCCATTGAACGAATACAGTTGTTTATTTCTTCTGGTCGTCCTCGTCCACGACCTTGTAGTCAGCGTCGTAGTACTGGCCCTCCTGGGCGGCGCCGGCGTCGGGGCCGGGCTGCTGGGCGCCCTGGGGGTTGGCCTGCTGGTACAGCTTCTCGCTGACGGCGTAGAAGGCCTGCTGGAGGGCCTCGGTGTCGGCCTTGATGGCGGCGGTATCCTGCCCCTTCAGGGTCTCCTTCAGCTTGTCGAGAGCCGCCTGAACTTTGCCCTTGTCGTCGGCGGGGATCTTGTCGCCCATCTCGGAGAGGGTCTTCTCGCTCTGGTAGACCATCTGGTCCGCCTGGTTGCGGGTCTCCACCTCCTCTTTCAGCTTCTTGTCCTGGGCGGCGTACTGCTCCGCCTCCTTGACGGCCTTCTCGATGTCGTCCTTGCTCATGTTGGAGGAGGAGGTGATGGTGATGTGCTGCTCCTGGCCGGTGCCCAGGTCCTTGGCGGAGACGTTGACGATGCCGTTGGCGTCGATGTCGAAGGTCACCTCGATCTGGGGCACGCCCCGGCGGGCCGGCGCGATGCCGTCCAGGTGGAAGCGGCCCAGGGACTTGTTGGCGGCCGCCATCTCCCGCTCGCCCTGGAGAACGTTGACCTCCACGCTGGTCTGGTTGTCGGCGGCGGTGGAGAAGATCTGGCTCTTCTTCACGGGGATGGTGGTGTTGCGGTCAATCAGGCGGGTCATGACGCCCCCCTGGGTCTCGATGCCCAGGGACAGGGGGGTCACGTCCAGCAGGAGGAGGCCCTTCACGTCGCCGGTGAGGACGCCCGCCTGGAGGGCGGCGCCCATGGCCACGCACTCGTCGGGGTTGATGCCCTTGAAGGGCTCGCTGCCGGTGAAGCCCTTGACGGCCTCCTGCACGGCGGGGATGCGGCTGGAGCCGCCCACCAGCAGAACCTTGCTGAGGTCGGAGGGCTTGAGGCCGGCGTCGCTCATGGCCTGGCGCACGGGGCCCATGGTGGCCTCCACCAGGTGGCCGGTGAGCTCGTTGAACTTGGCCCGGGTGAGGGTCACGTCCAGGTGCTTGGGGCCGGAGGCGTCGGCGGTGATATAGGGCAGGTTGATATTGCTGGTGGTGACGCCGGAGAGCTCGATCTTGGCCTTCTCGGCGGCCTCCTTGAGACGCTGCATGGCCACCTTGTCATTGGAGAGATCCACGCCGTCGGTGCGCTTGAACTCGCCCACCAGCCACTTCATGACGCACTCGTCAAAGTCGTCGCCGCCCAGGCGGTTGTTGCCGGCGGTGGCCAGCACCTCGATGACGCCGTCGTCGATGTCCAGGATGGAGACGTCGAAGGTGCCGCCGCCCAGGTCGTAGACCATGATCTTCTGGGTCTGCTCCTTGTCCACGCCGTAGGCCAGGGCTGCGGCGGTGGGCTCGTTGATAATGCGCTTGACGTCCAGGCCCGCGATCTTGCCGGCGTCCTTGGTGGCCTGGCGCTGGGAGTCGGTGAAGTAGGCGGGGACGGTGATCACCGCCTCGGTGACGGTGCCGCCCAGATAGGCCTCCGCGTCGCTCTTGAGCTTCTGGAGGATCATGGCGCTGATCTCCTGGGGGGTGTAGTTCTTGCCGTCGACGCTGACCTTGTAGTCAGAGCCCATCTCCCGCTTGATGGAGGAGATGGTGCGGTCGGGGTTGGTGATAGCCTGGCGCTTGGCCACCTGGCCCACCATCCGCTCGCCGGTCTTGGAAAAGGCCACGACGGAGGGGGTGGTGCGATTGCCCTCGGCGTTGGCGATGACGACAGCCTCGCCGCCCTCCATGACGGCCACGCAGGAGTTGGTGGTTCCCAAATCGATACCGATGACTTTAGACATAATAACTGCCTCCAATTTATTTCAACATAGTTTATTCTATCTTAGTAGGGGCCGCCGCCCTCGGCGGCCCGTCTTTTCAGGATTGGTACGGTCTGTGGGACAGGCCGCCGCCCTCGGCGGCCCGTCTTTTCAGGATTGGTACGGTCCGTGAGACGGCCCGGGGGATTCAGCGCCGTGGGAGGGATTCCGGTCAGTTGGCCACCTGCACGATGGCGTGGCGCACCATCTTGTCTCCCAGCCGGAACCCGGCCTGAAACACTTGGGCTACCACATTCTCACCGAAGTTCTCGTCGTCCACGTGCATCACGGCGTTCATGGTCTCCGGGTCAAAGGGCTGGCCCAGGGCCTCGATCTCCTCCACCCCCAGCTTCTTCAAGATCTCCTGATACTGGTGGAAGATCATGATGAGGCCCTTCTTGTGGGGGGAGTCGTCGTCCCCCTCGGCGGCGCAGGCCCGCTCCAGGTTGTCATACACCGCCAGGAACTCCTTGACGGTGTCCGCCCGGGCGTCCTGGTACAGTCCGTCCTTCTCCTTGGCGGTGCGCTTGCGGTAGTTCTCATACTCGGCGGTGAGGCGGACGAACTGATCCTTCACGGACTCCAGCTGCTTGGCCGCCAGCTCCATCTGCTCCACCTGTTCCCGGGTGAAGGTGTAGCCCTTCTCCTTTTTCTTTTTGGGCTTCTTCTCGGCCTTCTCCGCCGTCTCCTCCGGGGCGGGCTCCTCCACCGGCTCCCGCGGAGTCTCCTCCACCTCCTCGCCGGTGGGCTGCTTCGTCTCTTCGCTCATTTCTCGCTTTCCTCCTTCGGGGGTAATTCTTTTCCAAAGAGCCGCGTCAGGCCCTCGGCAAAGCCGGTGAGCCGGGCGGCCACGGCGGCGTAATCCATCCGTGTGGGGCCCACCACACCGATGAGGCCCCGCATATCGTCTCCGATGTCATAGCTGGCCACCACCACGCTGGCGTCTTTCAGGGCGTCGGTGACGTTCTCCGGGCCGATGAGGATCTTCATGGGCCCCTCGTCCGGCAGGGGGAGGTTCTCCTTGCTGTCGGAGAGGAAGCTCATGAGCTCGTGGGCCTTGTCGGCATCCCGGAACTCCGGCAGCTTGAGAAGCTGGTTGGTCCCGGCGGTGATAATCTCCCGCCGTCCCGCCTCCTCCAGGGCGTCCGCCGCGTAGGACACGGTCTGGGACAGCAGCAGAAAAGCCGGGGGCGGAATCTGCTCCGCCACGTTCATCAGCCGCTGGTTCATCTCGTCCACGGACACGCCGGTGAAGTGGGTGTTCAGCAGGTTCACCAGCATGGACAGCTGGTCCACGTCCACCCTCAATTGCAGCCGCAGCAGCTGGCTCTTCACCCGGCTGCCGCTCATCATCAGCACGGCGATGCAGCTGTGCTCATCCACCGGCAGCAGCTCGAAGCGGCGGGCGGTCTGGGTAGTGCGGTTGGCGGCGGCCACGTAGGCGGGATAGTTCACAAAGGAGGATACCGCCCGCCCCGCCTGGCTGAGAAGCCGGTCCAGCTCCTCCATCTTGCCCTGGAGGGACTGGTTGATCTTCTCCGTCTCCGCCAGGGACAGCCGCTGCCGCTCCATCAGCTCGTTGACGTATAGACGGTAGCCCTTGGGGGAGGGAATCCGCCCGGCGGAGGTGTGGGGCTGCTCCAGGTAGCCCAGCTCCACCAGGTCCGCCAGCTCGTTGCGGATGGTGGCGGAGCTGACGCTGCCGCCCATCTCGGCGGCGATGGCCTTGGAGCCCACCGGCTCGGCGGTGCGGACGTAGTCCTCCACCACCACCTTCAGTATCTGCTTTTTCCGCTCTGTCAGTTCCACGAAAGACGCTCCCAACCGCGCTGCCTCATAGTAAAAATTGGATTAGCACTCCTTTTCCCCGAGTGCTAAAAGGAGTTTACCACCGCCGCCCGGGAATGTCAATGGATGGATATAAATAAATTGTAAACAAAGAGCGGACGAATTTTGAACTTTCGAGTTTTGGTGGATTTTTGGAAATTGCGGGGAGGGGAGGAGCTTCAAGGCAGGGGCCGCCGCCCTCTGCGGCCCGCTCCGCCGGGTTCTGCCGCTTCCGGCGGGGGGAGGACTCTTTATCAGTTTGCTCGCGCTCCGCGCGCCGCACCACCCCGCAGGGGCTTTGCCCCCCACCGCCCTTTGAAAAGGGCGGCCCTAAACTTTGACAAAGGAGTGCCCACCGCGTCGGCGGGGGGGCCTCCGGGTTTTGGCGGGGGATTATTTGGGGGCGGGTGCGGCGGCCGCAGCGGCGGGCTTGGCCTTGTCCGGCGGGGGCGGG
>CAMNRF010000068.1 GCA_946551795.1 uncultured Oscillibacter sp. | reverse complement strand
AAATGCGGCAGAGCGCCAACGGGCGGTACGCTGTCAAGCGCACCCGGCAGAAGGCCGCCAGGGTTTTATGGGCACCGGTTCAGGCCAGCCCCCGTACTTTGGGCGAGAATTTGCCCGCATGGGCAAATTCTCGCCCCCGGCGTCTTTTTCTCTTTTGGACCGTGCACGGCCCGTTTTCTCTTTTTCTGCGCTCAGAAAAAGAGAAAATGGGGGGTGCAAAAGCCCAGCCATCTTCATGGCTGACACCCCCCTGCCCGTCAGGACAGGTACAGGCCCCGCCTGCAGGCGGGATACCACCCCGTCCCGCGCCCGAGGCGCGGATTCCGAAGGAATACAATCCCCCGCCCCCTCGGAGGGGGACCAAAAGGAGTAACCATCTATGGAGATAAAACAATTGAAGTTCGATAAAAACGGCCTCATCCCCGCAGTGGTCCAGGACCACTACACAAAAGAGGTCCTGACATTGGCCTATATGAATGCCGAGAGCCTCGCTCTCACCATTGACGAGCGCCGCACCTGCTTCTGGAGCCGCAGCCGGCAGGAGCTCTGGCGCAAGGGCGAGACCAGCGGCAATGTCCAGCGCGTGGTTTCCATCACCGCCGACTGCGACGGCGACGCCCTGGTGGTGGAGGTGGTGAAGGACGGCCCCGCCTGCCACACCGGGGCGGAGAGCTGCTTTTTCAATCAGCTCTATCTCTCCGACGAGCTGAAAGCCTTCAGCTATGAGGGCCTCTACCGCCTGATCCAGGGCCGGAAGACCAGCCCCAAGGAGGGCAGCTACACCACCTACCTCTTCGAGAAGGGCCTGGACAAGATCCTGAAAAAGGTGGGGGAGGAGTGCACTGAGGTCATCATCGGCGGCCGCAAGGAGGACCGGGCGGAGACCGTCTACGAGATCGCGGACCTGTGCTATCACGTCATGGTGCTGATGGTGCAGATGGGCATCACCGTGGAAGACATCACCCGGGAGCTGGAGAAGCGCCACGTGGTGGACCACAAGGTGAAGCAGGAGCGGATGCAATGAGGGATTTCTGCTCCGTTCACACCCACTCCACCATGTGCGACGGAAAAAACACCTTGGCGGAGATGGCCGCCGCGGCCTTTGATGCCGGAGCGGTGTCCTTCGGGGCCTCCGGCCACAGCCACACCCCCCTGCCGGAGGATGAGGGCTTCGTCCTGCCGGCGGACATGACCGCCTACCGGGCGGAGGTCCTGCGGCTGCGGGAGCTCTACGCCGGGCGCATGGACGTGCTGCTGGGCATTGAGCTGGACAACTGCGCCGACGTGACGGCGGAGGGGTTCGACTACTGGATCGGCAGCGCCCACCGGCTGCGGGGACCAAACGGCCGCTGGCACACCGTGGACTGGGACGCGGAGACCCTGACCGCATGCCGGGACGGCGCCTTCGGCGGCGACGGCCTGGCCATGGCGGAGGCGTACTACGAAGAGGTCCGGCGGATGGCGGCGGGAAAGCCCACGATTTTGGGCCACATCGACCTGATCACCAAATTCAACGAGGACGGCGGCTTTTTTGACGAATCCTCCCCCCGGTACCGCGCCGCGGCGCTGGCGGCCCTTCACGCCGCGGACCCCGCCGTAACGCTCCTGGAGATCAACACCGGCGCCATGTCCCGGGGCTGCCGGCGGACGCCCTACCCGGCGCCCTTCCTGCTGGAGGAGTGGCGTCGCATGGGCGGGCGGGTCATCCTCACCGCCGACGCCCACAGCGCCGCCGCCATTGTCTACGGCTATGAGCAGGCGGCGGAGGCGGCCCGGGCGGCGGGGTTTACCCACTCCACTCTGCTGACCTCCGCCGGAGCGGTGGAGCGGCCCCTGCCCTAAAAAACACAAGATCATCGGGACGCCGCTCAGGGATTTTCCAGAAATGGCGCCAGGCCGGCGGCACACTTGGAGGGCAGGAACTCCGTCGCCCGGTAAGAGGCGACGCCCTCGGTGTA
Organism: uncultured Oscillibacter sp.; assembly: GCA_946551795.1. GTDB lineage: Bacteria > Bacillota > Clostridia > Oscillospirales > Oscillospiraceae > Oscillibacter. Next base: position 10,096 of record CAMNRF010000068.1, on the reverse strand, counting down.
AAACGGGTCCTCCTCCAGGATGGCCTGGGCCTCCTCCGGTGTGGACGCCCTGCAGAGAATGACGCCGCCGGTCCGGGGCACCTTTCTGCCAGAACAGAGGAAGTGTCCGGACTGATAGCGGCGCTCCAAATAGGCAATATGGCGGGGAAGAAGGCTGTCCACCTGAGACAGGGGCTTTTCATAGGTCAAATCAAACAGAAACATCGTACACGCTCCTTTTATAATGACTGCGGTCAGTGACCGAGGTCATTATACAGCTGAGGAGGCACATCGTCAAGAACATTTTAAAGGAGGCGGCCCATGGGGAGAAACGCACGGCAGGAGCAGGCGCAGAGGACCAAGGCCAAAATCTTTGACACGGCGGTATCGCTGATTAAGGCCCAGGGCTATGACCGGGTGACGGTCAGCCAGATCTGTCAGGCGGCGGGAATCGCCAAGGGCTCCTTCTACGTCCACTACCGGGCGAAGGAGGACATTGTCCGGGAGAGCTACTACTCCGATCTGGACCGCTATGTCCGTGAGGCTTACGGCGCCCTCCTTGCGGAGCGTCCGGACCTGGGGGTGGTGGAGTGCATCCAGGCGTTCCTCTGCGCCCAGCTGGACTTTGCGGCCTATGCCGGGTACGAGCTGACCTGCCTGGCCTATGCCATGAACCTGGCGGCCTGCCGTCCGGGGTCCTCGGACCATTTCCGGCGGCGGCCCTTCTCGTCCATCCTCCGGGAGCTGCTGGAGGAGGCGGCCCCTCTTCTGCCGGAGGGCTTTACCCAGGAGGAGGCCCTCTCCTATCTGGAGAGCGTCATCCGGGGCGTGATGGCCACATGGTGCTTCTCCGGCGGCACATATGACCTCCTGGGGAGCGGCCGGAAAGCCGCGGCCTATGGGGTGGAGCGGTTCTTTCGGGAGGGAATCGGACAGCGCCCCGGGATTCACGGGGAAATTGTATGAAAAAGGCGCGGCTTTCGCCGCGCCTTTTGGCTTCTTGTCAATTGTGTTATGGCACATGTGTTGGTAAAATAAGAGGACTACGAATGAAAAGTGAGGCGTTTTATGGCTCGAACTGTGATCTTTGATCTGGATGGGACCATCCTGGACACCATTGAGGACCTGGCCGCCGCCGGAAACTGGGTCTGCCGCCAGCACAACTGGCCGGAGCACACCGTGGAGCGGTTCAAGGCCATGGTGGGCCACGGTATCCCCAACCTGGTCTCTCAATTCACCCCCGAGACCTGCCGCAGCCCCCTGCTGATCGCCAGCGCCCTGTCCCAGTTCACCAGCTACTACGGCGCCCACAACATGGACAAGACCGCCCCCTACACCGGCATCCCGGAGCTGCTGGAGCGGCTGGAGGCCGCCGGCGTCCGCATGGCGGTGTACTCCAACAAGGCCGACGAGTTCAGCCGGGAGATCGTGGAGCACTTTTTCCCCGGCGTGTTCCACCTGGTGCGGGGCAAGCTGCCGGATGTGCCGGTGAAGCCGGACGCCGCCGCCGCCCGGGCCATCCTGGCGGAGCTGGGAGCGGAGCCCGCGGAGGCCGTCTTTGTGGGGGACAGCAGCGTGGACATCCAGACGGGCCACAACGCCGGGGCCCGGGCCTGCGGCGTCACCTGGGGCTTCCGCTCCCGGGCGTCACTGGAGGAGGCCGGGGCGGACTTCCTGGCGGACACGGTGGAGGAACTGGAGCAGGTGCTCCTGCACACCGCGTGGTCCTGAGCTTTGGCCGGGGAGGAGAGACCGGGAGTACAGCCGGAAGGAATAGCGCAAAGCCGCCCCAGTGGGGCGGCTTTTTTGCGGGAACTGCCCGCTTTTCCTTGCCTTTTGGGGGATTTTGTGGTATTCTGAAATCGGCCCCCGAGGGGGGCTGGGCGCCGCACAAGACGGCGGGCGGTTAGTCACATAACCCCGAAAGGGGGTGACGCCATGCGGATCACGCTACATATCGGACGGTTCACCGTTACGATTATCGTGAAAAGCAGAAACCGCCACCGGCCAGGGTGACGGTTTCTTTAAAGAAATTCTAGCCTAGAACCGGGCTGACCGCTTGCCGCGGCGCCCTTTCCTTTTTCATTATAATCTCACACCGCTATTGTGTCAAGCCCCGGACGGCTGTCCGGGGCGGATTTTTTGCCGTTTACCTCCACGGCGCAACTCCGCGGAATCTTTTTCCCGTTCGGTGTACGGGTGGGTGCAACTTTCTCCGGAGGGCCGGCTGATGTACAGGCATTGACCACAATTTGACCACAAAAGAGAAGGAGAGGTTTTATGAATCAGACCACAAACTACCAGCTTTCCCAGTGGGACAGGGAGGACCGCATTCTGCGGGAGAACTTCAACGCCGACAACGCCAAGATCGACGCCGCGCTGAAAGCCGAGGCGGAGGCCCGGCAGGCCGCAGACGACGCCCTGACGGGGGAGATTTCCCTGCTGAAAACCCGCTTCTACAGCGGCAGAGTCGCCGGGAACGGGCAGGTCACCCATACCATCAGCTTACCCGGCAGGCCGCTTCTTGTGATTATGGCGTCGGAGTATGATTTTCTGATCGGCATACCTGGCGGAGGCCGCTCCCTCGTTGTCTACCCCAACAACACCAACGCCATCGCGCAGACCTGCTCAACGACGGGAAACAACTTCACGTGGGGCCCCGGCTGCAATGTGTCGGGAAACTCCTACTACGTGTTTGCCATTCTGGCGCCCTGAGAAGGACAGGGAAAACCCCCGGGCTTACGCCCGGGGGTTTTTGCTCAGGGTATATACGCTATACGATGGGCCTACGCAAATCAAGGAGCCGCAGAAGTGAAAGCCAGAGTCGTCCCAAGATCGGCCGCTTTGATCTCGTAGGCAGCAGTGGCGGGGTTAGTGCCATCGGCAGCAGTGCCGCCAGCAATCGCTGTGCCGCCCAGTTTGACAACATGTGTGTCAGTGGTACCGCCGGTCAGGGTCAGCTCGGTGCCAACCGCCAGGTAGTTAGTGTTACCACCGGCGGCGATGGTCCGCGGGGAACCGTCATACGTCCACCCAAGGCCAACGCCCACGTTCGTCACAGCGACCACGGGGATCAGGTTGATCACGCCATCATCAGCATCGGCGGCCGTCACGGTATAGGCATAACCAGTGCCATACACAGCATTGGAATTCACATTGGGAGTGCCGCTCCAGCTACCGTCAGCAGCTCTATCCTTCTCAACGAAGAACTTCACAGCGTTGCTGGCGGCATCATAGTCGAAGTTGAAGGTAGAGGCGGCAGCCATTACCTGGCCGTTGCTGCCGTTCACCATGACCATGTAGCCGGCAACCACGGTAATGGTCACATTGGAGCCGGTGGCCCTGTAGACAGCGGAGAGATCACTGCCGGGAGCGGCCTGGCCGCCAAAGTTGTTGGTACCGTCGTTGAACTGCTGATAGGTGGCGGCGGCATTTTTGTTCAGCGTCAGCTCCAGACCCTTGCGGGCGTAGTGGCCGCTGGTGAAGGTCTGGCTGTTGCCATAGGTGATGCTGTTCGCAGCAGCGCAGGTCACGGTGCCGGCGGTGTAGAGCTTGACGTCCTTGTCCACAGCAAAGCCCTTATCCACAGTGCCGTCGCCAGCGGAGGCAGTCACGAGCGCAGCATCGCCGGTGTTAGCCGTATCCGCGTTCACCAGATAGGTGCCATTGGCCAGGGTGATCGCAGCCTTGACCTGCGCGGCAGTCAGAGCGGTAGAGCTGGCATTGATGAAGCCGAGGGACGTGCCGTCCAGAGTGATCTCAACCTTGGCCTGGGCATTGACAGCAGCAGCAGCGCCGAAGGCGGAGCCGTCGTCAAAGACCATGGTGTTGCCCACGGGGAAGGAGTAGCTCTTGACCTTCATGCCGGTGTGCTTCTCCATCTCCTTGATGACCAGCTGCTTGATCTCCTCGTTGGTCATATCACCATCGGGATCGTGATAGCTGACAACGAAGGGATCGATGGTGCTGCCGGTGCCGGAGACGTTCTTGCTGTAGCCAGGCGTGGGGGGAGTGCTGCCGGCGTGCAGCTCCTCAGAGGTCTTAAAGATAACCCAGGCGGCCGCGCCGCGGTCGTTCATGACAGCGATGACCTCGCCGTCGAACTCCAGGGCGGTGGTGTCCTTGTCCTTGTCGGCGACGTGCTTCAGGGCGGTGTCAACAGAGGTGAACTCGGTCAGGACGTCGTCCTTGCCGTACTCCTTCTGGATGACAACGGCCTTGCAGTCGGAGGCCAGAGCCAGACCCTCGTCAACCTGGCCCTCGGTGATATACAGGGTGCGGCCCTGCAGGAACAGCTCGGTGGGAGCACTGTCGCGATAGTGCTTCACACCGGCGGTGTCAGTCCAGTTGCCCTGGATGACATTGACGCGGTACGCCTTGGCGTCGCGCAGATCCAGCTGCTCAGTGGTGGGCACGCTGGAACGGCCGGGAGCCGCGGCGCCATTGGCGAAGCTGGCGCTGGTGGTGATGCTGGCGGCGCCCTTCAAAGCGTCGGCGGCGCTGGCAGCATACCGCTGGCCATAGAAGTTGTAGATGTCCTTCTCGGCGATCTGCTTCACGTCGACAACATAGTCGTCAGCGTCGAAGCGGAGCTCCACCAGACCGTCGTACAGGTTCGGGGCGGTGCTGGACTTCCCGAACGCGTCGGTGAACATCGAACCGCCCTGGGCCTCTCTGTTGATGGCGGCCTTGGTGTTGGTGAACACCTCATACTTGCTCTTGGCGGTCAGGGTCTGCTCGGTGCCGTCCAGAATGGCGTCGAACTCCCAGTAATAGACGCCGTCCTCGATGCGCTCGCTCTTGGTGCCGCCGGTGACATAGGCCAGCGTGGCGCTGGAGCCCTTGGCCTCGCCCACGGCGATGGCGGCGATCATGTAGTGGTCGCTGTCATACACAGTGTAGATCTGGGCCTCCTCGGCGTCGGTCAGCTCCTCGATCTCGATCTCCACGTTCTGCACGCCGGTGTACACGCCGTCCACCTCAGCGATGGCGCGGGTCATGCCGTCGGTGGTGTCGGTCTCGTCCAGGCCGACGGTGATGAACACGGTCTCATCTTCGCCGTAGGAACGCTCGTTCCGGGTCTTGGGGTACCCATAGGTCGTGCCGCCGGTCAGGAAGTTCTTTCCATTATCAAAAGAGGGAACGCCGGTCTGGGAGCCGTTGAAGCCATAGGGAGCCTTGCCCTGGACATAGACGTTGTCGTCCACGTACAGGTTGTCGGTGCGGATGACGGTGTCGTCCTTGGTGTACTTGGTGGCGGTCATGCGCACGCAGGGCTTGAGGGTGTACACGCCGTCGTTGGTCACGCTGTAGGTGAACCAGCGGTTGTAGCGGTAGGAACCCTCGTCGCCGGGCAGGCGGGTCTCGTTCCAGTTGATGAAGTAGTTGAAGGAGTCGTCGCCAGCGGTGCGGGCGTCAGCAATGTTGTCATTGGTGCCCTTCACGTTGACGGTGATGTTCTGCATGGTGCCGTCCAGGAAGATGCCGTTGGCCTTGGCAGTGCTGACGGACAGATTGCTGGTGGGACGGTCGAACCCGGTGATGAACACGTAGTTCTTGGCGCCCTCATACAGCTCCAGGCCGATGAAGTAGCCGTACTGATCCATAAAGACGTTGTAGGTCTTGTCGGTCAGCAGGGTCTCGTTGTAGTCGTTCAGAGCGTCGTCACTGAAGAAGGCGCGCATGGAGGCCTTGTACTCAGTGCCGCCCACGGTGACCTTGCTGGCCACGGTCTTCTCGTGCGTGGAGAACTTGGTGACGGTGCTCTCCTCCATGATCTCGACGTCGTTGAGGACAACGATCTCGCCCTTGTCCTCGTTCTTGAAGGTGATGTTGATCAGCTTGTAATCGCCTTCCTTGACGTCCTCAATGGCCTTCACATCCTCGATGTCCACGTTCCAGGTGGTCTTGGTGGTCTTCTTGTTGTCGGTGGCGCCGGTCATGCCGGTGTAGACCTCAACAGGAGCGTACTCCTTGGACTCGCTGTAGTCGGCCAGGGCCTTGCCCAAGAAGGTGTCGATGGAGGTGATGGTGATCAGCTCCGCGTCCTTATCCAGGAAGACCTCGGTGAGCACGCCGTTGGCGGTGATGCCCACGTCGTCCTTGTTGGAGCGGACGAGCAGGTCCGGAGTGATGTCCTTGGAGGCATCGACCTTCTTGCGGTCATAGGCGCTGGTGTTCATGGGATGGTCGTCGGCGGGGATACGGCCGTTGACGTAGTACACCAGGTCGTTGTCCTTGATGGCGGTGGCGCCCAGCAGGTCATACAGGTCGCGGCCGGACACGCTGGAGGTGTAACGCTCAACCAGGAGCTCCCAATCCACATAGGTGCCGATCTCTTCCTTGTCGTAGATCCAGGTGTAGGCAGGGCGCTCGAAGTCGTCGCGGTCCTTGCGCTTCTCCAGCTTGTTGAAGTACTCCTCAGCGAACTGGATGATGTTGTCCTCGCGGATGTAGTCGTGGCGGCTCTGCTGAGAGTTCCACTCACGGCTCTGGGCGCCGCCGGAGGACAGGGTGACCTCGGTGCCGTTGATGTTGGTGGTCAGGCGCTGGCCATACTCCACCAGGTCGGCCTGCAGGGTGCGGAAGGCGTACAGGCAGGCCTCCTCGCGGGTCACGGGCTTGATGCCGTTGAAGTCGTCCACCAGGCCCTTGTTCAGGCCGATGTGGAGCGCCTGCTTGGCGACGTTGATGGACCAGTTAGCCCCAACGTAGCCCTCCAGGCTGGCGTCATAGCCCAGAGCGCCCAGCAGCATCTTCATGAAGGCATAGCCGGTCAGGGGGTTGCCGGGGCGGAAGTTGCCGTCGGCGTAGCCGCTGATGATGCCCAGCTTCTGGCAGTAGGCGATGTAGCCGGCGAACTCGTTGTTGGCGGGCACGTCCTTATAGGGGGCGGTGTCCGCGTGCAGTTCAGCGGCGGTGGTGGGACCCAGCTTCAGGTTGCAGATGATCTTCGCGGCAGCCTGACGGGTCAGGGTGTTGGTGGGATTGAACTTGCCGTCGGTGTAGCCGTCGACAACTCCAATCTCGGACACCACGGCCACGGCTTCATCATAGGTGATGGTGTCGTTGTCCGTGAAGTCCTTGGCCCCGGCGCTGACGGTCACAAGGCTCATGACCATAACCAGCGTCAGGACCAGAGAGAGAAATCTCTTCATGGGGTATCCTCCTTTTTAAAATTTGCGAGCCGTCCGCCGCACCCCTCCGCCGACCGTCCGGGTCTCGTGCCGGGGCTAGCTCCCCGCCGCCGGGCCTGTAACCGGCCGCGGGGTCCGGCACCAGGCCGGGAAGAGCGCGGAGACATCCGGCATCCGCCTCGCAGTCCTCAATTTACCAGCCCGATTTCGGTCTGTCTACGATTTCGCCCCTTTTGTTAACAAGGTGAAAAACGTGCCACCATGCGCTTTTGCGGTTTGTCAGGAGGGAATAACAAAACCCAGTTTTTTCCAAATAGAAACAGGGACGGCGCGCCGTCCCTGTCCTCATTCCGCCTTCCGCTTCTCCGGCGGCGGAAGGAAGTATTTCTGTCCGTCCTGGGCCAGGGCCCCGGCGGCTACCATGCGCTTCAAGAGAAGCGTGCACTGGCGGGGCTCGATGTGCAGCAGTCCGCAGATGTCCTGCCGGTAGGCGAAGCCCGCCTGCTCCAGATAGGTCACCACGGCGGCGGGCTGCTCCTCCGGAGGCACCACCGTGCCGGGGAGATAGTACTTCCCCCCCACCCGGATCAGCCGGCCGGTGTCCGTCAGCCGCCGCAGGCGGCCGTAGACCGCGGTCTTGGACAGCCCCAGCAGCGTCATGATCTCCCCCCGGGAGACGGGCCCCCTCTGGGCGGCCAGGTCCAGAATCCGGGCGTTCTCGTCCTCCCGGGCCTCGTCCCGCCGCAGGTCTCGCAGGGAGACGTGCTCCATGCCGCCCCGGATCAGCGCCGCCCGGGTGACGCGGGACAGCCTGGGCAGGTCCAGGGGACGGCGGGAGTGGGCGGTCAGCAGAACATGGGGGCCGCATCCCGCCTGGCGGCGCTGGGTGTCCAGCAGCAGGCGGTGGACCGCGTTGGTCAGCGGCACCTCCCGGTCCGGCAGGCGGAGGACGTTCTCCGAAAAGTCCACCTGGTCCCAGGTCAGGGCCAGGATCTCCACCGCCTGGAGGCCCAGCTGCCAGGTGAGCCACAGGGCCAGGCCCGCGGGGGTGTCCCGCTCGGCCTGGAGGACCTTCCACAGCTTAAACTCGTCCACCTGTGGCGTCTCCGCCCTGGGGGACGGCTTTTTCTCCGGAACCAGCGCGGCGAACCGGGCCTGGAGGGCGGACACCTCCACACCGCTGATCCGGGCCACGGTGGGCCAGTCCTGGGTCTCCAGCTGGCGGATGATCCAGTCGTGACGCAGGTCCATCAGCCGCACCCCGGACTGGCCGCCCCGGTCCAGGGCCGTCCGGGCCAGGCGGGAGATGGACTCCGGCCGCAGGGGCGCTCCGCCCCGGCTGGAGGCGGCGGCGAAGGGGCTCTTCTCCGCGGATTCCTCATAGCGGCGCCAGAGATAGGACCGGAGCTCCGGCGGCAGGGGCACCATCCGGTCCGGCAGCTCCAGGCGGCTGTCCAGAAAGGAGACCTGCTCCCACCGCAGCTGGGCGATCTCGTCCCGGGTCAGGCCCGCCAGCCACGCCAGGCGCAGAATGACGCCCTCCGGTCCGGCGCGCTCCTGCGCCAGGATGCGCTCCATGGCGGCCCTGTCGGGTCGGGTGACGATGTATTCCCGCACGGCGGCCTCCTCTCCCGGCAGTTCTCTTTGTTATCATCGCATGACAATTCCGGCGGATTTTTGGAAAAATCCGCCAGCTGTTCAGGTTCGGGGCGCTGCCGGACGCCGCTAACGGCCGGCCCTCCGCTGGGCCGCCGTCGCCGCCCGGACGCCTGTCAGGTCCCAGCAGCCGTGGGGGGTGATCAGCCCGCCGGAGAGGCGGTCCTCCCGAATGGTGAAGATGGCGTCGTAGGGCTCCCAGTCCACCGGCGAGCGCAGCGTACCCGAGATGAAGTACTTTCCGCTCTCCAGCACGCTGCCGGAGAAGCGGTTGCGGTGTCCCAGGAGACTGAAGCTCCCGGAGACGGACTGGTTCTCCTCCTGCAGCAGAAGCTCCCCCGCCCGGGGACCCAGCTGGCTCTGCAGGACGACCATATAGAGAAGCTTTTTCACAAAATCACTCCCGTGCAGCAAATTATAGCGTGGAATGAATTTCCCAAAAACGGTCATATTTTGTCAAAGCGTCCGTTTTATGACAGAATGATGGAAATTGTCAAAAAAGAACGCGGGCAGGTGTTCCTGTCCGCGTTCTTCGCGCTCTCCCGTTATTCCAGGTGTCCCCATCTGGGAAAATTCTGCCACACCGCGCCCATCATCCCCAGCCGCACGGACTCCTCCACCTGAGCCGTCAGGGCCTCGGGGGACTGCCGGAGGTCGCCGCAGAGCCAGCCGTCCAGCAGGCCCAGAAGCACGGCGGCGGCACAGGCGTCCTGCCCGGCGGGGGGCGTCTCCTCCTGACCGCACCGGCGGCGGTAGTAGGCGGAGGTCCGCTCCAGCAGGCGGGCGATGGCGCCGCTGAACAGCTTCTGCAGGCCCGGGCGCCCCAGGGCTTTTCGGACGGCCAGACAGTACCCCTGGTTTCCGGAGATATAGCGCAGCAGATCCTGGAAGGCCTGCTGCCATGTCAGGCAGTTCTCCTGCCGCGCGGCCAGAGCCGCCCCCTCCTGGTCCACGGACCAGCCGAGGAGGTCGTATACGTCGGTGAAGTGGTAGTAGAAGGACTGCCGCCGGATGCCGCACAGCTCCGTCAGCTCCCGGACCCGGATCTGGTCCGGGGATTTTTCCGTCAGCAGCGTCCGCAGGGCCAGGTCCAGCTGGGACTTTGTTCTGTTTCTCACCTCTGGCATGGGAAATACCTCCTGTCCTCGTTTGGATAAGAATACCTCCATTCTCCGCTTTCCGTCAAGATACGGCAGGATTCCGCCGCCGGGAGGGTCTCAAAATAGAGAAACCCGCCGTTTTTAAACGGCGGGTTTCAAATGTGTAAAGATCTTACTTCGCGGCCTTGGCGGCGCGGATGGCCTCGGTGAGCATGGGGGTGACCT
>CAMNRF010000067.1 GCA_946551795.1 uncultured Oscillibacter sp. | reverse complement strand
TGACAGAGAAAAGAGAAATGGGGGGTGCAATGCACCAGCCATCATCATGGCTGAATTCCGCCCCCGCCCGCCAGGGCGAGAAAAAGCCCCCGCTCCAGTCGGAGCGAGGACCTTATTCCGGGCTTTCTCAAAAGGGAAATAAATCATCCCTCTGATTCATACAACGCCTTCATCCCCCGATAGGTCTCGTAGCAGTCCAGCTTGGCCACCGTCTCGAAGGGGGCGTGCATACTCAGCACCGGCACACCGGCGTCCAGGGTGGTGATGTTCCGGTTCGCCATATACATGGCCACGGTGCCGCCGCCGCCGGCGTCCACCTTGCCCAGCTCCGCGATCTGCCAGGCCACGCCCGCGTCGTCAAAGACCCGGCGGACATAGGCCACCGTCTCCGCATCGGCGTCGGAGGCGCCGGACTTGCCCCGGGCCCCGGTGTATTTGCACAGGCCCACGCCGTAGTTGAGATAGGCGGCGTTGCGCTTTTCATACACGTCGGCGTAGTCCGGGTCGTAGGCGGCGGTGACGTCGGCGCTGAGGCAGAAGGACTTCTCAAAGCACACCCGCACCGGCACCCCCTGGCCCTCGCACAAGTCCTCCATGAAGGTGTCGAAGGCGGCGGACTGCATCCCCGTCACGCCATCGGAGCCGATCTCCTCCTTGTCCGCCAGCACGCACACGGCGGTGCGGACCGGAGTCCTCTCCAGGTCCAGCAGGGCCTTGAGGGCGGCATAGGCGCACACCCGGTCGTCGTGGCCGTAGGCGCCGATCATGCTGCGGTCCAGTCCGATGTCGCAGGCACTCCCCGCCGGCACGGCCTCCAGCTCCGCGGAGGCGAAATCGTCCTCCGTGATGCCGTATTTCTCATGCAGCAGCTTCATCACCGCCAGCTTTACCCGGCCGCTGTCCTCCTCGCCGCCGATGGGGCGGCTGCCCAGCAGCAGGTTCAGCGTCTCGGCGGGGATGGCCGTGGCCAGGGGCTTCTTGGCCTGCTCCGCCCCCAGGTGGGGCAGCAGGTCCGTGATCACCAGCCGGGGGTCGCCGGGATCGCCGCCGATGTTCACCCGCACGCTGGTCCCGTCCCGCAGGGCGATGACGCCGTGGAGCTCCAGGGGGATGGTCACCCACTGGTACTTGCGGATGCCGCCGTAGTAGTGTGTCTTGAAATAGGCCAGCTCCGCCTCCTCATAGAGGGGGTTGGGCTTCAGGTCCAGCCGGGGGGAGTCGATGTGGGCGGCGGCAATCTGGGCCCCCTCCGCCAGCGGCCGCTCCCCGATATGGGCCAGCAGCACCGCCTTGCCCCGGTTGCTGAGGTACACCTTGTCCCCCGCCCTCAGCGCCATGCCCCGGGTATAGGGTCGGTAGCCCCGCTCCTCCGCCAGGCGGATCACCTCCGCGGCGCAGAGCCGCTCGGTCTTGCCCGCGTCCAGGAAGGCCTTGTAGCCCTGGCAGTACGCCTCCATGGCCGCCTCGTCCAGAGGGCGGTCGTAGCCGTTTTTCCTGGTGGACAGGAGCTGCTCTTTCAGCTCCTTAAACTCGTTGTTTTCCATGTTCGCCACTCCTCCTGATATGATCTGCAATAGCATCTGATGTCTCAGATCTTTTTATTCTGCTTCTCCTCCCGGACGGCCCGGATCAGCCGGCTGAAAAACCGTCTGGCAATCTTCTGGAACTCCTCCGCGGTGTCGGCGTCGTTGTTCAGCTCGCAGCTGCACTTGCCCCGGTAGTACTCGTCCGGCTTCTGGGCGGTGGTCCGCATCCGGGCGTACTGCTCCGTGATGTTGTCCCGGGCCATGATCCGCCGCACCCGCAGCTCCGTGGGGGAGGTGACGGCAACGGTCCGGTCGCAGATGACGTCCAGCCCGCTCTCCAGCAGGTTGATGGCGTCGATGGCGCAGACGCTGTCCCCCGCCTCGTCCAGCCGCCGCTGGATCTCCGGCACCAGGAAGCGGTACACGATGGCGTTGAGCTTTTCCAGCTGCTCCTTCTTCATGAAGACCTCCTGACCCAGCTTCTGCCGGTTCAGCGAGCCGTCGGGCCGGAACACGCCGGGGAAGGCCCTGGAGATGGCCTTTTGCAGCTCCTCGTCCCTGGCCAGCATCTCGTGGTAGACCTGATCGCAGTCCAGCACCAGGGCCCCCAGCTCCCGCAGCACCGCCAGGGCGCTGCTCTTGCCCGCGCCGGTGCCCCCGGTGATTCCGATGACGATCTTCTCACTGTCGGCCTCCACCTCGTGGAAGCCCGCCGCCTTTTTCAGCCGGTTGGCCACCGCCAGTCCCAGGCCCCGGCCGTCGGGGCACTGGGTGTAGATCTCCGTCACGGCGGTGGCGTCAAAGGCCCGCAGAGCCTCAAACACCCGCTGGGCCTGGATCAGCTTGTCGTCCACCGGGCCCAGGGCCTGCACCACCTGGTCCGGGAACATATGGACGTACTCGTCAAAACAGATCACGCCGGAGCCGGGCCCTACCCGGCGCTTGATCTCCTGGGCGGATTTGGCCGGCGCGCCGGTGACTACCGTCACCGGCGCCTTGGGGGCGTAGTGGCGGTACTTCATGCCCGGGGCCCTGGGGCGCTCCCCCTCGCCCATCGTCCCGTTGACGGCCTTGTCCACGGCGATGGGGCCGATGAGCCGCTCCAGTTCCTCCATCGGCAGCCCGCCGGGCCGCAGCAGCCGCGGCGGCTCGCAGGTCATGTCCAGGATGGTGGACTCCACTCCCACCGTGCAGGGGCCGCCGTCCACCACGCCCTCAATGCGGCCGTCCATGTCCTCCAGCACGTCCTGCGCGCTGGTGCAGCTGGGCCGGCCGGAGAGATTGGCGCTGGGAGCCGCCACCGGAACCCCCGCCTCCCGGAGGATGGCCAGGGTCACCGGGTGGTTGGGGCAGCGGACTGCTACGGTGTCCAGCCCCGCGGTGGTCACATCCGGCACCAGCTCGCTGCGCTTGAGGATCATGGTCAGCGGGCCGGGCCAGAACTTCCGGGCCAGCACGTAGGCCATGGGGGGGATGTCCCGGCAGTACCGGGGCAGCCACTGGGGCCCGGTGAGGTGGAGGATCAGGGGGTTGTCCTGGGGCCGCCCCTTGGCCTCGAAGATCCGCCGCACGGCGGTCTCGTCCAGGCCGTTGGCCCCCAGGCCGTACACCGTCTCCGTGGGGATGGCCACCAGGGCCCCGTCCCGCAGCAGCCGGGCGGCGGCGGAGATATTGTCCTCAATGGTCTTCTGCTGTCCCTTGGTGTCCCGCAGGTCAAAATATAAGGTATGCATACGCTTCGCCCCTATCTGTCTATTGGGTTTTCACCCGCTTTTTACAATGAATAACCACCCGGTATACGGCCCAGGCCAGCGCCGCCAGACAGAGCGGCAGAAGGGCCAGGGCGCAGATCCCCGCGATCTCCATGTCCTCGGCCGCGTACGGGTTCTCCGCCGCGCCGTACTTTGCCACATACCGCATTCCCCGCAGCCAGCTCCAGGCCAGCAGGGCCTCCAGCGCGGTCAGGGCCGCCGTCAGGGCCCAGAGGGCCGCCAGGCACAGCCGCCTCATCCCCCGCCGCCTTTCAGCTTTTCCGCCGTGTCCGCCGCCGCCAGGGCGTCGATGAACTCGTCCAGTCCCCCGTCCAGCACCGCGTCCAGCTTGTAGAGGGTCATCCCCAGGCGGTGGTCCGTCACCCGGCCCTGGAGGAACTGGTACGTCCGGATTTTCTCGCTGCGCCACGCGCCGCCCACCTGGCTTCTCCGCTCCTGGGCGGTGCCGCTCTCCCGCCGTTCCCGCTCCATCTCGTAGAGCCGGGAGCGGAGGACCTTCATGGCCTTGTCCTTATTCTTGTACTGGCTCCGCTCGTCCTGACAGGTCACCACCAGCCCCGTGGGCAGGTGGGTGACGCGGATGGCGGACTCGGTCTTGTTCACATGCTGTCCCCCCGCGCCGGAGGAGCGGTAGGTGTCGATCTGTAGATCTTTCGGGTCGATCTCCACGTCCACCTCCTCCGCCGAGCGGAGCACCGCCACGGTGGCGGTGCTGGTCTGGATGCGGCCGCTGGACTCCGTCTCCGGCACCCGCTTGACCTGGTGGACACCGCTCTCATATTTCAGCCGGGAGAAGGCTCCCGCCCCCTCGATGAGGACGCTGCACTCCTTCACGCCTCCCAGCTCCGTCTCGCTGAGGCTCACCACGTCCAGCTTCCAGCCCCGGCTCTGGGCGTAGAGAGTGTACATCCGCAGAAGCGTCCCGGCGAAGAGGGCCGCCTCCTCGCCGCCCACGCCCGCCCGCAGCTCCAGCACCACATCCCGGCCGTCGTCGGGGTCCCTGGGCAGCAGCAGGATTTTGAACCGCTCCTCCAGCTGACACAGCTCCGCCCCGGCGGCGGAGAGCTCCTCCTGGGCCAGCTCCTTAAGGTCCGGGTCCCGGAGCAGCGCCTCCGCGTCGGAGCGGCGGCGCTCCGCGGCCTCCCAGTCCCACCAGGCATCGGCGATAGGGGCCAGCTCTTTGAGCTCCCGGTTCACATCCCGGAGGCGTTCCGCGTCGCCGTAGACGGCGGGGTCCGTCAGCTGGGCCTCCAGGTCCTCATACCGCAGGGCCAGGTCCTTGATCTTCTCCAGCACAGGCGTCCTTCCTCCTCCGTCAGTTCTCCGCGGGCGGCTGCCACCGGCCCTCTTTCAAGAATTCCCGGGCCTGCCGGACGAAGTCCTCCTGCCAGAACTCCCAGCCCACGGAGCCCACCCGCAGCGACACCGCCGCCCGGTGGCCGCAGGGGGTGTAGAGGTCCATCTGCTGAAAGACCTCCTCGTTCTTGTCCTCGCTGCCCCGGGTGGCGACGTAGGCGGCGTTGCGGATGTCCCGGCCGTTCTGCTTCAAAAAGCCCCGCACCGGGGCGCTGCACCGCCCGGCCCACACCGGCGTGCCCACGATCACCAGCCGATAGTCCGACAGGGGCCACTTCGTCTTGAACTGCACCTTGGGGCTGCTGCGCCGCACGGCGTCCAGCCCGCTGCGGAGCCATCCCTTTGTCCCGCTGCGGTCCACGCCGTCGGAGAGCTCCACCAGCTCCGCGTTCAGAGACCTGGCGATCTCCTCCATGGCGCGCTTGGTATTGCCCGTCCGGGAGTAATACATACATAACACGTTGTTCCAGGCCATGCTCGTTCTCCTAATCTATGTGATCGTTTGGTCAACGGGCCGCCGAGGGCGGCGGCCCTACAGCCGTCTGATGGCTGCCCGCCCGCAGGGGCCGCCCAAGGGGGCGGCCCGTGTCCTCTTTGCCGCCATCTCTGAATCCGGCCGGAAATGCCTACCGGTCAAAGATGGCCGTCTTCACCACGGCGAAGGCCTCCCGGGCGTAGTAGTTGGCCGTCAGCCACCACCAGGGCAGCTCCGCCGGGACGTCCACGATGTGCAGCCCCTGCCGCCGGGCGATCATGTGGGAGCGGAAGCAGTGGAAGTCGTTGGTCACCACGGCGATTACCGCCGTGTCTGTGTCCAGGCCCTGCTCCTCCAGCAGCGCCTTGGAGAACTTGAAGTTCTCCGCCGTGCTGGTGGAGCGGTCCTCCAGGAGGTAGCGGGCGTTTGCCGCCCCGTCCTCTGTCCAGAGCGCCCGGCGCATGGCCTCCGCCTCGGAGATGCGCTCCCCGGAGCCCTGGCCGCCGGAGAGCACCACCGGCACGCCGGGGTGCTGTTCCAGATAGGCCGCCGCCGCGTCGATGCGGCTCCGCAGCGCCGCCGAGGGCGTCTCCCCGTTGACCCCGGCCCCCAGGACGATCACCGCGTCCACGGGGATGGCGGAGTTGTCCGCCTCGCCGCGGAAAACCACCGCGGTCTCGATGGCGATCAATAGGGTCAGCACCGCCGCCGTGCCCGCAAGGAAGATGCGGTAGAGCCAGCGGGCGGCGCGGGATGTCTCTCCCCAGCGGCGCAGCAGGAGGCCGGTCAGCCACAGAGCAGCGACGCCCAGGAACAGGAAGCCGGTGAAGCGGATGCCGTTGGGTGTAATCGCAATGATCAGGCCCAGGAAAATTAAAATTGCAATAAATCGATACTGCGTTTTTTTCTTCATGGCTGTCTTTCTTTTGTTGTAAGTGCTCCGGGAGAGGCATTGGCTTCGCCTCTCCCCGACGGCGTTGGGGCTTCGCCCCAAATCCCAGGGGCTCTGCCCCTGGAACCCCGCCACGGGGCCCCCGCGCGAGCCCAGCCTGCGCCCGCAGGCGCGTTTCGGAGGCCAACCGCCCGCAGGGCGGCTCTTAGGCCGGAGATCAGCGGGTCGCGTGGGGAGAGGAGGAAGGAACAGAGCGGGCGAAGTTTCCTCCGCAGGAGGAAACGCAGCAGAGCGGCGTTTCTTCCGACGATGAAAAGGCTTGACCGAAACCTTTATTCTCCAGCCTCTTCGCTGAGCCGCTCCCACTTCTCATACAGAGCGTCCAGCGCCGCCTGGGCGGTCTCCCGCGCCTCCGTCAGCGCCGTCAGCTTCTCATAGTCGCAGGCCGCCGCCTCCATCTCCCCCTCCAGCGCGGCGATCTCCTCCTCCGCTTTCGCGATGTCCCGCTCGCAGATGGTTAAAAGCCGTTTGGCGTTCTGCTGAGCCCGGCTGCCCCGAGTGGGGCGCTCCGCCGCCTTCTTCTCCGCCGGGGGCGGCGGCGTCTCCATCCGCTCCGCCTCCTCCCGGGCCTTCTCCTGGCGGTACTGGGTGAAGCCGCAGGAATAGTCCGTGATCGTCCCCTCCGCCAGCTCCCAGATCCGGGTGGCGAAGCGGTTGATGAAGTACCGGTCGTGGCTGACGAACAGCAGCGTTCCGTCGTAGGCCTCCACCGCCTCCTCGATCCACTCCCGGGAGGCGATGTCCAGGTGGTTGGTGGGCTCGTCCAGAATCAGGAAGTTGATCTCGTCGTCCATCAGCATGCAGAGCCGCAGCCGGCTCTGCTCCCCGCCGGAGAGCACCGACACGGGCTTGAACACATCCTCCCCCTGGAAGTCATAGGCCGCCAGGCGGTTCCGGGCGGACTGGGCCGAGAGGCCCTTTTTCGCCCCCATCATGCTCTCCACCAGGTTCCAGTCCGGGTGGTCGAAGTGGATGATCTGGGGCAGATACGCCAGCTTCACCTGGGGGCCGGTCCGGATGCGCCCGTCGTCGGGGTACAGCTCCCCCACGATCATTTTGATCAGAGTGGACTTGCCGGTGCCGTTGTCCCCGATGAGGGCGATGCGCTCGCCCCCCTCCACCTTTAATGTGATGCCCTCGAAGAGGTGCTTGTCCCCGTAGGACTTCGCCAGGTTCCGAATACCCAGCACCTCGTCGCCGTGGAACTCCGCGGCGGTAAAGCGGGCGTCCATCTTTCGGGCCTTGGTGGGCTTGGAGGTGGTGCGCATCCGCTCGATGCGCCGCTCGATGTTCACCGCCCGGCGGTAGGTCTTGTCCATGCCCATGAAGGCCCACAGGCGCAGCTGCTCCGCCGCCTTCTCCAGCTGCGCTATCTTGGCCTGCTCCTTCTGGTACTGCTTCATGCGCTCCTGGAACCGGCGCTCCTTCTCCACGGCGTAGAAGCTGTAGTTTCCGCTGTAGAACTCCGCCCTCCCGTCCTGGATCTCGATGACCCGGGTCACCACCCGGTCCAGGAAGTACCGGTCGTGGGAGATGGCCACCACCGTGCCCCGGAAGGAGCGGATATACTCCTCCAGCCACTCCGTGGCGTGGAGGTCCAGGTGGTTGGTGGGCTCGTCCAGCAGCAGGATGTCCGTGTCCTCCAGAATCAGGCGCCCCAGGTTCACCCGGGTCTTCTCCCCGCCGGAGAGACTGTCAAAGAGCTGGCTCCGCATCTCCGGGGAGATGGAGAGGCCGTTTGCGATCTTGTTCACCGCCACATCGGTGTCGTAGCCGCCGAAGACCTCGAACCGCTCGCTGAGAGACCCGTACCGCCGCAGCAGGGCGGGGTCTGTCTCCCCCGCCGCCATCCGCTCCGTCAGGGACTCCATCTCCGCCGCCAGCTTGGTAAGCCGGGCGAAGGCGGAGCGGAGCACGTCCTCCACCGTATATCCCGGCGGGTACACCGGGATCTGGGAGATCAGCCCCACCCGGCGGCCCTGGCCCACGGTGACGGTGCCCTCGTCGTGGTCCAGCTCCCCGGTCAGTATTCGAAAGAGGGTGGTCTTGCCCGCGCCGTTCTTGCCCAGCAGGCCCACCCGCTCCCCCTGGTCGATCTGGAAGGTGAGGCTGTCCAGCACGTTGTGCCCCACCTCGAAGGACTTGACCAGGGCGTTTACCTGTATCTCAATCATAAGCCTCTCTCAATTGCTCCACGATCCGTTCAAAGTGCATGATATGGGACGCCTTCACCAGCATGGCGGTGTCCGGCTCCAGCTGCGCCCGCACCTCCGGCAGGGCCTCCTGCCAGGTGGAAAAGTGCAGCGCGGAGCCGCCGCTCTCCTCGGCGCCGTCGGCGATGCGGGCGGCCTTCTCGCCGATGGCGATGACGAAGTCCACCCCCAGCATGGCCGCCAGGGCCCCCATGTTGTAGTGGGCCTGGTCCGTCAGGTCCCCCAGCTCCCCCATGTCCCCCAGCACCGCCGCCTTGCGGCCGCACTCGGTCTTGGCCAGCACCTCCAGCGCCGCCGTGACGGACTGGGGGTTGGCGTTGTAGCAGTCGTCCAGGATCAGCCGCCCCGACCCCAGGCGCACCACCCGCATCCGGGACCCGGCGGGCTCGTAGGCCGCCACGCCCCGGACGATCTCCTCCCGGCTCAGCCCCAGCTCCTCCCCCACGGCCACTGCCATGGAGGCGGAGTAGGCCATGTGCTCCCCCGGAGCGGGGATGGACAGGCGGTACACGTCTTTTTCCGTGGTAACGGTGCAGGTGATGCCCTCCACCCCGTGGTCGCTGATCTCCGTGATCCGGGCCTGACAGTGCTCCGACTGGCCGCAGCGCACGGTGCGGAAGGGGGACTGGACCGTGTCCAGCAGGGCGTCGTCCCCGTTGAGGACCAGCAGCCCCTCCGGCTTCAGGTTCTCCAGAATCTCGCACTTGGCCTTGAGGATGCCCTCCCGGCTCCCCAGAAACTCCACGTGGGCGTCGCCGATGTTGGAGATGACGGCGATGTCCGGCCGCACCATCTCCCCCAGATAGCGGATCTCCCCGAAGTGGTTCATGCCCGTCTCAATCACCGCCGCCTGGTGCTCCGGGGCAAGGCCCAGCAGCGTCAGGGGGGTGCCGATGTCGTTGTTGAAGTTCTCCGGCGTCTTGTACACCCGCAGCTTCGCCCCCAGCACCGACGCCAGCATCTCCTTGGTGGTGGTTTTCCCCACGCTGCCGGTGATCTGGACGAAGGGGATGGCGAACCGGTCCCGGTAGGCGGAGGCCAGGTCCCGCAGGGCCAGACGGGTGTCCGGCACCTGGATGTAGAACTTGTCGGGGCGCAGCTCCGCCGGCAGGCGGGCGCACAGGCACCCCGCCGCGCCGTCGTCCAGGGCCTTTTCAATAAAGTCGTGTCCGTCGAACCGCTCCCCCACCCAGGGGACGAACAGGCATCCGCTCTCCAGCTTCCGGCTGTCCGTGGACACCGCGGAGACGGCGGGCGCGTCCGCCCGGGGATTTTTCCACACGCCTCTCACGGCGGCGGCGATCTCCTGCACGGTCATGGGCTGCATAGGCTCAACCTCTCCTCTTCAAGTGGTGGGACCGCTGTACGATCTCCTGGCACAGCGCGGGATAGTCTATTCCAACGGCTCTGGCGGCCTTCGGAATCAGACTGCCGGGGGTCATGCCCGGCAGGGAGTTCACCTCCAGGCACCAGGCCCGCCCCTCCCGGTCCAGGATGAAGTCCGCCCGGGAGTAGACCTCCAGGTCCAGGGCCCTATGTACCCGCACCGCCAGCTCCTGCACCAGCTTCGCCTGCTCCTCCGGCACCGGGGCGGGACAGAGCTCCTGGGCGCCTCCGGCCTGATACTTGGCGGCGTAGTCGAAGTCCCTCTCCGCCGGTAAAATCTCAATGGGCGGCAGGGCCCGGCCCCCCAGCACGGCCACGGTCAGCTCCCGGCCGGAGATCCGCTCCTCCCACATCACCCGTCCGCCGAAGCGGCGCACCTCTGTCAGCGCCCGGCGCAGCGCCTGCCGGTCCTCCGGCAGATACACCCCCAGAGAGGACCCGCCGGTGGTGGCCTTGATGACGCAGGGCATGGGCAATTCCTCCGCCAGACGCTCCGTCTTCTCCGCGGCATAGTCCAGCAGCCGCCAGGCCGGTGTGGGGACGCCCGCGGCCTCCATGACGCCCTTGGCCACGGCCTTGTCCATGGCCATGCCGGAGCCCAGATACCCGCTGCCGGTGTAGGGCACGCCCAGAAGGTCCAGCATGGCCTGCACCCGGCCGTCCTCGCCGTCCTGGCCGTGGAGGCCGATAAACACCATGTCCGCCAGCCGGCACAGCTCCAGCACATGGGGCCCGATCCGGCTGGGGCTTCGGTCCCGCCGGCTCCGGCGCACCGCCTCCAGGTCCGGGGCCCTGACCTCGATGGCCGCGTCGGGGCACAGCCCGTCCGGCGCGTCAAACAGCGTCTCCAACTCCGCCGGCGGCTCCTCCAACCCCAGAAACAGGTCCACCAGAATGGCCCTGTGGCCTTTCTCCCGCAGGGCGCGGCACACGCTGCAGCCCGTCACCAGGGAGACGGCCCGCTCCGTGGAGAGCCCCCCCGCCAGCACAACGATCTTCACCGTCATTCATCCTTTCCATCCGGAGCAGACGGCTCCGCACACCATGATACTATTATAATCTTTCACAGTTTAACACAAACCGCAGGGGAATACAACCACCAAAAATGCCCCGCCCGCTGGTGGCGCGTGACAAGTCTTTTTGAAAATGCCGGCGGGAAACTGTCAGTTTTGTCTATTGCGGCCCGGCGGGAAATCCGGTACAATAGGTACGACCTCTTTAAGGGTACTACCTATTTTCAATTTTCGAGGTGAGGAGAATGAGCACCCAGCCGACCCAGAACAGAACCATCCGCACCCAGCTGCTGTCCGACATGCGCAGCGGGATCTACGCCGCCTGCGAGCGGCTGCCCCGGGAGAGCGTCCTGGCGGAGACCCTGGGCATCAGCCGCACCCAGCTGCGGGACATCCTGGCCTCCCTGGAGCGGGAGGGCTTCATCACCCGCCGCCACGGCGTGGGCACCATCATCAACCGCCACGTACTGAACGTCCACACCCGCATGGATATTGAGGTGGAGTTCCTGGACATGATCCGCAGCAACGGCCACCAGCCGGCCATCGCCTATGTCCGGGTGTCCGAGGGCACGGCGGACGCCAAAACCGCCGCCCAGCTCCGCATCGCCCAGGGGGCCCCGGTGCTTCGGGCGGCCCGGCTGTGCACCGCCGACGGCGTCCCCGCCATCTACTGCGAGGACGTGGTGGACAAGTCCCTGGTGAAAGCGGCGTACACCGAAGAGGACCTGAAGCAGCCCATCTTCCACTTTCTCCAGGAGTTCTGCGGCGTATATCCCTATCTGGACCTGGCGGACATCCGGGCGGTGGCGGCGGACGGGAATCTGGCGGAGATCTTCCGGATTCCCGTGGGCACGCCCCTGCTGAACATGGACGAGGTGGATTACGACATTGACGGGAACCCGGTGTTCTGCTCCATGGAGTACTTTGTGGACGGGTATTTCCGCCACGCCGTCATGCGGAAGAAGCTGTGACCCCGCCCGCGGGGGCGGACATCTCATATGGAGGTTTTGTCTATGCGAAAGAAAGTTGCCGTCATCATGGGCTCCGACTCGGACTGGCCCGTGGTCAAAAGCGCCTGCGCCCAGCTCAGGGAACTGGACATTCCCTTTGAGGCCCACATCCTCAGCGCCCACCGCACCCCCTCCGCCGCCGCGGAGTTCGCCTGGGACGCCCGCAAAAGCGGCTTCGGCGTCATCATCTGCGCCGCCGGCATGGCTGCCCACCTGGCGGGGACCTTTGCCGCCAACACTGTCCTGCCCGTCATCGGCATCCCCATGAAGGGGGGCGCCCTGGACGGGCTGGACGCGCTTTTGTCCACTGTGCAGATGCCTGGGGGCATTCCCGTGGCCGCCGTGGCCATCAACGGGGCGAAGAACGCCGCCGTGCTGGCGGCCCAGATCCTGGCGGTGTCCGACGAGGCACTGGCGGAGAGGCTGGAAGCGGTCCGGGCGGATATGGCGGATCAGGTGGCCGCCAAGGATGCCAGGCTCCAGGAGGAGATCTGAGATTTGTCCGCCCTGGCGGGCGGGGGCGGGATTTCAGCCACATTGGCGGCTGGGCAATGCACCCCCCATTTCTCTTTTCTCTGCCTTGCCAGAGAAAAGAGAAACGGGCCGTGCACGGTCCAAAGAGAAAAGAGAGGCGCGGGGGCGAGAATTTGACGTTCGTCAAATTTCGCCCAAGATACGGGGGCTGGCCTGAACCGGTGCCAATATGAAT
>CAMNRF010000066.1 GCA_946551795.1 uncultured Oscillibacter sp. | reverse complement strand
CCGTCCGCCGGCCGGCCCCCAAAACTGGCGGGGGGGGGGGTGTCCCCCGCCCCCCGCCCGCGCTTAAAAAAAAAATCAGCGCCGCCCCCGGGGGGTGGGGGCCCGCCTCTGCCGTTTCACTTTTTACAGAGCCCTTGGAAACACGCTCCGGGATCACTGGGCGGCCATCTTCCGGGCGTTGGCCTCCATCTTGTTGCGGACCACGTCGATGGTGACCGCCAGGATGATGACGGCGCCGATGACGATGTACTGCAGATCGTTGGACGCGCCCATCAGGTTCAGGCCGTTGCGGATCACCGCCATGATCATGGCGCCGATCAGGGTGCCCCAGATGGTGCCCTTGCCGCCGGTGAAGGAGGCGCCGCCCACGATGCAGGCCGCGATGGCGTCGTTGTCGTAAGTGGTGCCGGCGTTGGCGTTGGCGGAGGCCAGACGGCCCACGGACACCACGCCCGCCATGCCCGCCATGAAGCCGGACAGGGCATAGACGAAAGTCAGCACGTTCTTGGAGGGAATGCCGGACAGCCGGGCCGCCTCGGGGTTGCCGCCGCAGCAGTAGATCTGACGGCCCAGGGCGGACTTCTTCAGGAAGATGTCAAAGAGGATGAACACCAGAATGACCAGGATGAAGCTGACGGGGATGCCGGGGAAGGTGCCGAACTTGAACACGGAGCCGCCGCCGATCCACATCAGAGTGTCCACGCCGGTGTTGGTGAAGCCGATGGACTTGGACCCGGTGATGACCAGGGCCACGCCCAGCAGCACGTTCTTCATGCCCATGGTGGACACGAAGGGGTGGGGCAGATCCAGGCGGGTCAGCAGCGTGCCGTTGATGAAGCCGGCAAAGGTGCTCACCGCCAGGCCGCAGACCGCCAGGATGAAGGCGTTGGTCACGCCGAAGTTCTGGACCAGCACGCCGATGGTGCAGGTGCACAGCACGCAGTTGGAGCCCACGGACAAATCGATGCCGGCGGTGATCAGGGCGCACAGCATGCCCGAGGCGATCAGGCAGTTGATGGACGCCTGCTTTAAGATGTTCATGACGTTGCCGATGCGGGGGAACTTATCCGGCATGGCGATGCAAAAGACAACAATCAGGATCAAAAGCGCCAGAACCGTACCCAGCTTTTCCAGAAACTCTTTTACGGTACTCTTCTTATTCATATCAGTCTAACTCTCCTCCCCAGGCCGCTTTCATAATATCTTCGGAGTTGAAGTGCTCAGAGCCGCGCTCCACGTTGGCCATAACCCGGCCGCCGCGCATGACCACCACATGGTCGCTCATGGCCAGGATCTCCGGCAGCTCGGAGGAGACCATGATGACGCATTTTCCGGCCTTTACCATGTCGTTCATCACACGGTACACCTCGATCTTGGCGCCCACGTCGATGCCGCGGGTGGGCTCGTCGAAGATGAAGATGTCGGCGTCGATATTCATCCACTTTCCGATGACCACCTTCTGCTGGTTGCCGCCGGAGAGCTGGGCCGTCACCTCGTCCAGGGACGGGGTCTTGATCTTCAGCGCCTCCACGTTCTCCTGCCCCGACTTCTCGATCCGCGCCTTGTTCAGGAAGGGGCCGTTGCTGAACCCCTTCATATTGGCCAGGATCAGGTTGGTGCGCACGTCCAGGGAGAGCACCAGGCCCTGCCCCTTCCGGTCCTCCGTCAAAAAGGCGATCTTGCGGTTGATGGCGTCCTTGGGCGTCTTGATGACCACCTTCTCGCCCTTGACGTAGACCTCGCCGCTATCCAGCTTGTCGGCGCCGAAGATGGCCCGCATGGTCTCCGTCCGCCCGGCGCCCACCAGGCCGGCAAAGCCGGTGATCTGCCCGGCGTGGGCCTGGAAGGAGACGTCGTGGAGCACGCCGGCCTCGTTGAGGTTCCGGGCCTCCAGCCACACGTCGCCCTTGACGCCGAACTCCTTGGGATAGAGGTTATCCAGGGTCCGGCCCACCATGGCGGTGATCAGGGAGTCCTCCGTGAGATTGCCGATGTCCTCGGTGACGATGTGCTCGCCGTCCCGCATGACGGTGACGCGGTCACAGAGCTCAAAGAGCTCCTCCAGCTTGTGGGAGACGAAGAGGATGGCCACGCCCTTGGCCTTGAGGCCCCGGACGGTCTCCATCAGCTGGGCGATCTCCTCCTTGCCCAGGGAGGAGGTGGGCTCATCCATGATGATGAGCTTGGCGTCCAGGGAGACGGCCTTGGCAATCTCCACCATCTGCTGCTGGCCCACGCCCAGCTTGCCGCACTCCATGCGGACGTCGATCTCCGGATGGCCCAGGGATTTCAGAGCCTCCTCGGCCTCCCGGTACATCCGGGGATAGTCCAGAAGGAGGCCTTTTTTGACGGCCCGGCCCATGAACACGTTGTCCGCCACCGGCAGCTGCTTGACGATGTTCAGCTCCTGGTAGACGCAGGCGATGCCGGCCTCCCGGGACTGGACGGGGTTTCGGAACGTCCGCTTCTCGCCGTCGACGAAGATCTCGCCCTCCTCGGGGCTATGTACGCCGGTGAGCACCTTGATCAAGGTGGACTTGCCGGCGCCGTTCTCGCCGATCAGGCCGTGAATCTCCCCGGGCCGGATGCCGATAGACATGTTCTTCAAAGCGATAACGCCTGGGAAACGCTTGGTGATGTTTTTCAGTTCGACGACGTACTCGCCCATGCAATTACCTCGATTCTCTATTCCAGATTTCTCTCGGACCCTGTTCCGGTCCTTTCGCGCCGGCCGCGCCCCGCCAAAGGTTCGGAACAGGCCCCAAAGTCCGCCGGGGGCGGGGCGGATCGACCACCCCGCCCCCCGGATGTTTATGGAATCCTGTGGGACAATCAGCCCTTCATGGCGGCCAGATTGTCCAGGTAAGCCTGGCCGTTCTCGGCGGTGACCACCTGCACGGGGGCGTTGACAACCTCATCCACGCTCTCGCCCTTGACGGCCTTCACGGCGGCCTCAACCACCTGATAGCCCATCTCATAGGGCTGCTGGGCCACGGTGGCCTTCACCAGCTCGCCGTCCATGATCAGCTTCACGGCGGACTCGTTGCCGTCGAAGCCCACGATGATCACGTCGCTGACGCCGGCGGACTTGCAGGCGTTCATGGCGCCGATGGCGGTGTCGTCATTGTGGCAGAGGACGATGTTGATCTGGCCGGGATAGGCGTTCAGCAGGTCCTCCATGGTCTTGGTGGCGCCGTCGGTGGTGTTCTGGCCGGACAGAGCGGCAAGGACCTCCACGCCGGCCTCGGCGCAGGCGGCCTCATAGCCCTCGCGGCGCATATTGGAGGTGTTGTCGCCCTCCTGGCCGTAGATGACCACGGCCTTGGCGCCGGAGCCGGCCTGCTGGGCGGCCCACAGGCCGCCTTCCTTGGCGGCGTCCACGTTGGATGTACCCACGAAGCAGGTCTGGCCGTCAATGCCCACGTTGGTGTCCACGGCCAGCACGGGGATGCTCTGGTCGATGGCGGCCTGGAGCGCGGCGATGGCAGCGCCGGCGTCGTTGGGCGCGCAGACAATGGCGTCGCAGCCGGCGCCGATCTGCTGCTCAATCATGGAGACCTGGCCCTCGATGTCGCTCTCAGCGCCGGGGCCCACCACGGTGACCTTCACGCCCAGGTCGGCGGCGGCGGCGTCACAGCCGGTCTTCACATAGCCCCAGTACTCGGAGGCCAGGGTCTTGAGGACGACGGCGACCTCGATGTCGTCCCCGGCGGGGGCGGCGGCGTCGCTCTGGCTGGGCTGCTGGGTGTCGCCGCCGCTGCTGGCGGGGGCGTCTTTGCCGCCGCAGGCGGCCAGGGACAGGACCATGGCAAGGGTCAGGATCAGTGCGAATACTTTCTTCATAGCTTCTTTTCTCCTTCTTGTTCTGATTCTGATGCCTCATCAGGGCCCGTTTTCCGCCGGTTTCACCGGCGGAACAAGCGGGAGGCCTCCCGCTTGCCGCAGCTGTGGCACGAATCGAAAAACCATGCCCTGAAAAAGCGGTCTTATTCTACCATATGACATCTGTTAACGTCAACCATATCCGGGAGAATCTGTATAATTTACACAAATAATTTGTGCTTTTTGTTAAAAATACAAAAACCGCAGAACATTAGGAATATTTTTCCATCCCCTGCCGCGGAGCGGGAAAAAGGGGCCGGCGGCAGCAGCCGCCGGCCCTGATTTCTTCGGTATGCAGTCCGTCAGGCCCCGTCCGGGGGCCTGCGGGCCGCCGCGGGGCACTCACCCCTCCTTCTCCATCATGATCTCCAGGATGGTCCGGTCCGTCTCCACCATGCCCGGCGTGCTGATCCGGCCCATGCTGCGGATGACCTCCTCCGGCGTGGCGGCGCAGATGCCGTCCGTGGCCTGGAGCACCACGCCGTCCATGGCGAGATAGGCGCACATCAGCGCGGCGTTGGCGGCGGTGGCCAGCTTCAGGGCGCAGCCGATCTTGCCGCCGTCGCAGACCATGCCGGTGAGGTCGCCGCTCATATTGATGACGGCCCCGCCGATCTGCTCGTCGCTCCCGCCCATCAGCCAGACCATGGCGGCGGAGGCGGCGGTGGCGGCGGAGACGCCGCAGCCGCAGGTGGCGGACAGCTTTCCGGTGAAGAGCTTGATGTAGACGTTCATGGTGTGGGAAAACGCCAGGGCCTTCACCAGCCGCTCGTTGGACGCGCCCAGGTGCCGGGCCATCTCCGCCACCGGGATGACGGCGGTGATGCCGTGGTTGCCGCTGCCGGCGCTGCTCATCACCGCGTAGGGGCAGCCGCTCATGCGGCCCTCGGCACTGCTGGCCACCCGGGTCATGATCCGGCTGAACAGGTTCTCCCCCATGTCGCCGGAGACCATCTGCCGCCTCAGCGCGCCGGCGATGCCGATGCCGGGGTCGTGCTCCAGGCCATAGTCCGCCAGTCCCTCGTTCATGTCCACGCCCTCCAGCATGAAGGCCAGCTCCTCCTCGGAGCACTGCTCCACCAGCTCCCGGATCTCCGAGACCCTCATGGTCTTCAGCCCGTCGTGGAGCGCGTCGCCGTTTCCGGCGGACCAGGGCTTTTCCAGCAGCACCTCATGGTTCCGCTTGGTATAAATAATATTGGAGTGGGTGCCCCGGATGACGCTGACGCCCACCCCGGCGGTGGTGATGACCTCCGCCCGGGCGTAGAGCTGGGCCTCGTCATGCTTGATGGCCACGGTCACATGGCGCTCCTCCACCAGCGCGATGGCCTGGGCGGAGGCCGCGTCGTTGAGATCCTCCAGCAGCCGCAGTCCCTTCTCCGGGTTCCGGAGGCAGGCCCCCAGGGCGGCGGCGTACCGGAGCCCCACCCGGGAAAAACCGGGGATGCCTACGCTCATGCCGTTTTTGTAGATGCCGGGGTTCACCTCCAGCTTGACGTTGACAACCTCGCCGCCGATGGCGCCGCAGGCGTCCGCGGCGGCCAGCGCCGCGCAGACCGGCTCGGTGCAGCCCAGGGCTGGGACAACCTCCTGCCGCAGCAGGGTCAGCAGATCTTCTTTTGTAATCATATGAGACGCTCCTCTCTTTCAGACGATTTTGAAACGGTTCGATTCACTGCCAATTTAATTAAACAAATTTTGTGCCAGATTTTTCCCGGGAAAACTCTTGCAATCCGGCGCCACTTCTGGTTAACTGGTCAAAGAAACTGGTTAAAGGAGGACCCCTTATGCGGCCAAAGAAAAAAATATCCGTCATTGCCCTGGACCCCCGGGCGGGGGAGTCCTATCGGTCGGACATCGCCAGGCTGTTCGGGGACGCGGCGGACATCTCCATGTTCTCCATGCTGGACGGCAGCGCCGCCGGGGTGCTGGACCACGCGGACCTGTTCGTGGCCTCCACCGACGCCTACGGCTCCCCGGAGGAGCTGCAGCGCCACATCCCCATCGACAGCCAGACCATGGCGGTGGAGGTGTCCTTCCGCTGGCGGGAGCTCCGCAGGCTCAAGGAGCTCCCCGCCGGAAGCCGGGTGCTGTTTGTCAACATGACCCAGACCATGGCCCGGGAGGCCATCGCCCAGCTGGAGCAGTTCGGCATCACCCACGTCCAGTGGGTCCCCTTCTACCCCGGCGCGCCGGAGGTCCCGGACGCCCAGATCGCCGTGACGCCGGACGAGGCGCGGTATGTCCCGCCGGGGATTGCGACGGTCATCGACCTGGGCCAGCGGGTGTGCACCTCCGGCATGATGATCGAGATCGCCCTGCGGCTGGGGCTGGAGGACCTGCTGGAGGGCCCGGCCTTCCAGGAGTATGTCCAGGAGGTGGCCACCAGCAACTACAGCTTCGACCGGATGTTTGCCCGGTCCATCCGTCTGGAGAGCCAGTTCCACATTCTAATGGAGAGCCTGGAGGACGGCGTGGTGGGCGTCAACGAGAAGGGGGAGATCTTCGCCTGCAGCCGCCACGCCGAGGAGATGACCTGCGTCAGCGCCCCTCTGGTCCAGGGCCGGCGGTGCGAGGAGGTATTCCCCTACATCCCCTTCGTCCAGTGCCTCCAGAGCCGGCAGACCCTGCCCGCCAGGGTGATGAAGGTCAACGGCGTGGACCTCAGCGTGGAGGTGATCCCGGTCATCCGGCAGAGCGCCTGCATCGGGGCCTTCGCCCTGCTCCAGCGTTTCAATGACCTGGAGGCACGGCAGAACGACCTGCGGAACCAGCTCTTCCGCAAGGGCCACTACGCCAAGTACAGCTTCGCCGACGTCGTCGGCCGGTCAGCGGCGATTCTGAAAACCAAGGAGACCCTGGGCCGCATGGCCCGCAGCGAGAGCCCCATCCTGCTGATCGGCGAGACGGGCACCGGCAAGGAGCTCTTCGCCCACGCCGTCCACCGGGCGTCGCTCCGATCCGGCGGCCCCTTCGTGCCCATCAACGTGGCGGCGTTTCCGGAGAACCTGCTGGAGAGCGAGCTCTTCGGCTACGAGGAGGGGGCCTTCACCGGTGCCAGGAAGGGCGGACGGCCCGGCCTCTTTGAGCTGGCCCACCGGGGCACGCTCTTTTTAGATGAGGTGGAGGGCATGAGCCCCGCCCTCCAGGTCAAGCTCCTCCGGGCCCTCCAGGAGCAGGAGGTCATGCGGGTGGGCGGAAACCGGATCATCCACGTGGACGTGCGCATCGTCTCCGCCACCAACGAATCCCTGGAGCAGAAGGTCCGGGAGGGCACCTTCCGCCGGGACCTCTACTACCGCCTCAGCACCCTGCCGGCCCTCATTCCGCCCCTGACGGAGCGGGGAGACGACATCTTTTTGCTGACGGAGCACTTCCGCCGGGAGCTCAAGGGCTCCTTCCGCCTGACGCCCCCGGTGGAGGACTTCTTCCGCCGCCATACCTGGCCGGGAAACATCCGGGAGCTGCGGAACGCGGTGGAGTACTTTATCTACACCGGCCATCCGGACATCACCATGGAGGACCTGCCCCCCACCCTCTTTTTCTCCAGGGAGACCGTCCGCCCTCCCGCCGCCGCCCCGGCCTCGGCGGAGACGGCGCCCTCCGACGCCTTCCGGTTTGTCCTGGCCCAGCTCTACCAGGCCTCCGAGGCCGGGACACCCATGGGCCGGGAGAAGCTGCTGCAAAGGGCCCGGGAGGCCCACGTCCCCCTCTCCCAGCAGGAGGTCCGGGCCATCCTCTCCGACATGGCCGCCCGGGGGCTGGCCCGGGTCAGCCGGGGCCGGGGCGGCAGCCAGCTGACCCCCAGGGGCCGCGCCCTCTGGGAAAACGGTCAAAGATAGAATAGTTCAACCAATTAAGTCTTTTTGACCAATAAGGACGATGCAGGGACTGCCGCGGCCCCCTCTATCTCCCCCCTGCGCCTCTGGGACACCCCCGGCAAACTGCCAAAATCCGCCCCGGAGATTTTGTGCTCTCCAACAATTTTAAGGAGAATATTGTGTTAACCCGTTGTCCCTTCCCTGTTTGGCATGATTTTTGCTATAATTGTCTGGCAAACAGCCCGGACACCATCATTTATCAGAAAGGATGCAAGACGATGCGATACGATTTTGATCAGGTCATCGACCGGAGCGGAAACCTCTCCGCCAAGTACGACGAGCGCAAGAAGAAGTTCGGCACGGAGGACGTGATCCCCCTGTGGGTCGCGGATATGGACTTCAAGACCGCCCAGCCCATCATCGACGCCCTGAAAGCCAGGGCCGAGGAGGGCATCTGGGGCTACACCGCCCGGCCGGACAGCTACTTCCAGGCCATCCGGGACTGGCAGAGCCGCCGCAACGGCTGGACTCCGGACACATCTCTCATGAGCTTCTCCCTGGGCGTGGTCCAGACCCTCTCCGCCATGGTGCGGCTGCACACCCCCCAGGGGGGCAATGTGCTGATCCAGACGCCGGTGTACGGCGAGTTCTACGACATGGCCGAGCTCGCCGGGCGGACGGTCATCGAAAACCAGCTGGTGGAGCGGGACGGAAAGTGGGGCGTGGACTGGGAGGACCTTGAGGCAAAGCTCCAGCAGGCGGACCTCTTCCTGCTGTGCAGCCCCCACAACCCCCTGGGAATCGTCTGGACGGAGAGCGACCTGCGCCGGATGATGGAGCTGTGCCTGAAGCACCGTGTCCTGGTGGTCAGCGACGAGATCCACTCCGACCTGATCTTCCACGGCAAAAAGCACATTCCCACCGCCGCGCTGTCCCCCGAGATCGCCGCCAACGTGGTCACCGGCATCTCCGGCACCAAGACCTTCAACCTGGCGGGCCTCCAGGCCAGCACTGTGGTCTTCCCCAACGCCCACATGAAGGAGACCTTCGACCGCTTCTGGATGGACATGGACATCCACCGCAACAACGCCTTCTCCGTCGTCGCTATGGAGACGGCCTTCCGCCAGGGCGAGGAGTGGCTGGAGCAGCTCCTGCCCTATATCAGCGATAACTTCGACTTCGTGGTGAACTACTGTGAACGCCACATCCCCAAGATCAAGACCTACGCCCCCGACGCCACCTACCTCATGTGGCTGGACTGCCGGGAGCTGGGGCTGAGCAACCAGGAGCTCCACGACTTCATGATCCAGAGGGCCCGGCTGGGCCTGAACGACGGCTGTGCCTTCGGGCGGAGCCTGAGCGGATACATGCGGCTCAACGCCGCCTGCCCCCGGAGCGTGCTGGAGCGGGCCCTTCACCAGCTGGAGGCCGCCGTCAACAGCCTCTGAGCCCCGGCGGGAAAAAGAAATACAAGAGAAACGGGAAATGGAGATGTTATCATGGCTACACAAACTGGAAAGCAATCCCTTTGGCAGCAGTATAAGACCCCCATCCTCCTTCTTGGCGGCATCGCCATCGGCTCCCTGATCGGGATAATCTCCCCCGCGGCGGGCCAGACCCTGAAGCCCATCGGAGACGTGTTTTTGAATCTGCTCTTCACCATCGTGGTGCCCCTGGTCTTCGTGTCCATCACCTGTGCCGTGGGCAGCATGGCCAACATGAACCGCCTGGGGAAGATCCTGGGCGGGACGGTGGCCACCTTCCTGGGCACCGGGGCCATTGCCGCCGCCTGCGTCCTGGTCTGGGTGAACATTTTCAGCCCCTCCGCCGGCACCAGCATCCAGCTGGCCTCCGCCGAGGTGGGGGAGGCCCAGACCGCCGCGGAGATGATTGTGGGGTCCTTGACGGTCAGTGACTTCCCGGAGCTGTGGAGCAAGTCCCACATGCTGCCCCTGATTATCTTTGCCATTATCACCGGCTTCTGCGTGGCCTCCTGCGGCGGGGAGAACAGCCCCGTGGGGAAGCTGCTGGCCAACCTCAACGACATCATCATGAAGTTCGTGGGGGTCATCATGACCATCGCCCCCCTGGGCCTGGGCGCGTACTTCGCCAATCTGGTGGGGGAGTTCGGCCCTCAGCTCCTCAGCGACTACGGCCGCTCCATGGTGGTGTACTACCCCCTGTGCCTGCTGTACGTGGTGATCTTCTTCCCCCTGTACGCCCTCTTCGCCGGCGGGAACACCGGCCTCAGGCGGATGCTGAAACACATCTTCACCCCCGCCGTCACCGCCTTCGCCACTCAGAGCTCCGCCGCCACCCTGCCCGTGAATAAAGAGGCCTGCGACCGGATCGGCGTGCCCAAGGACGTCAGCGACCTGGTGCTGCCCATGGGCTGCACCATGCACATGGACGGCTCCGTCCTCAGCTCCATCGTGAAGATCGCCTTCCTCTTCGGCATCTTCGACATGCCCTTCACCGGCGCGGGCACCTACGCCATGGCCATCGCCGTGGCCATCCTCAGCGCCTTCGTCCTCTCCGGCGCCCCCGGCGGAGGCCTGGTGGGCGAGATGCTGATTGTCAGCATGTTCGGCTTCCCGGCGGAGGCCTTCCCCCTGATCGCCACCCTGGGCTTCCTCTTCGACCCCGCCGCCACCTGCCTCAACGCCGCCGGAGACACCATCGCCTCCATGATCGTCACCCGCCTGGTGGAGGGCAGGGACTGGACGGAGAAGATCCCCGCCTCCTCCGAAAGGAACTAAATGAAATCAATCATTTTTGAAAAGGAGCTTCTGACATGAACGTACTGGAAACCAAAAACGCCCCCGGCGCCATCGGCCCCTACTCCCAGGGCTACGAGGTAAACGGCTTCGTCTTCACCTCCGGCCAGATCCCCGTGGACCCCGCCAGCGGCCAGGTGCCCGCCGGCATCGCCGCCCAGGCGGAGCAGAGCTGCAAAAACGTGGGCGCCATTCTGGCCGCCGCCGGAACCGGCTTTGAAAAGGTCCTCAAGACCACCTGCTTCCTGGCCGACATGGGGGACTTCGCCGCCTTCAACGAGGTCTACGCCGGGTTCTTCACCTCCAAGCCCGCCCGCTCCTGCGTGGCGGTGAAAGAGCTGCCCAAGGGCGTCCTCTGCGAGATCGAGGCCATCGCGGTCAAATGAGGCGCCGCACCCATTCTGAAAAGCTGCACCAATAGGCGGCAGCACGCGTCCGGATGGAAAATTTTCCGGCTGGACTGCGTCATAAACGCTTGAAATCCGCCAGGATTCCCGCGCGTTTCTTCCTTGCCAGTCAAAAGAATTTCTCGCCTACACACGCACTTCGCCTATTGGTACAGCTCCTGAATTTTGAAAAGGAGATCTTCCCATGAAAGTCACCGTGATCGGCAGCCACCTGTGCCCTGACACCCTGTACGCCCTGAACCGCCTCAGCGAGGCCGGGACGGAGATTGAGTTCAAGAACCTCTCCGCCAGCCTGGCCGACCTGAAGGTCTACCTGGCCCTGCGGCAGGACAGCCCCGCCTACGCCGACATCCGGGAAAAGGGCGGCATCGGCATCCCCTGCTTTGTCCTGGAGGACGGCACCGCCACCCGGGACCTGGACGCCGTTTTGAAATAACCCTCCCAAAAAACAATATAAAAAGCACCTGGGGCCCGCTGGATGACAGCGGGCCCCAGGTGCTTTGCTATTTTTCCGGAAGCCCCGGCAGTCCGGGCGGCGGCCCTTAATCTCATCCGCCAAGAATGAATAAGCGAAAATGATTCACAATATCGATGGACAGGAGGTAAACCAACATGGACTTTGGATGCAGCAGCTTTTCCTGGGAGACAGCGGACGGGCGTCATCTCCTGGGCCGCACCTACGACCAGTTCGGGGACCTGGCGGCCAACCGGGTCATCGGCGTCCCGCCCGGCGCGCCCTGCGCCCCGGGACTCCACCCGGACAACAGCCTCCCGCCGGGCCGGTACGGCTACACGGGCATGGCGGTGCTGGGCTTCGGGGAGCCCATCCTGGTGGACGGCGTCAACGGTGCCGGTCTCATGGGGGCCCTGCTCCACTACCCCGGGTACGCGGCCTACCGCGGGGAGGCGGCGCCGGGAACCCTGGCCGTCCACCCAGGGCGCCTGCTGGCCTGGCTCCTGAGCCGCTGCGCCGGGGTGGAGGAGGCGGCGGACGCCATGGGGAAAATCACCCTTGTTGACGAGCCCATCCAGGGCAGGCCCCTGGCAGCCCACTATCTCCTCAGCGACAAAACAGGCGAGGCCGTTGTCCTGGAGCCGGACGAGGACGGGCTCAAGATCTACCGCGGCTCCATCGGCGTGCTGGCCAACAGCCCCGGCTACCCGTGGCATCGGACCAACCTGCGCTGCTTTGCCGGCGTCACCAACCTGCCCAGGGCCCCCCGGACCGTGGCCGGTCTGGAGGTCCGCCCCTTCGGGGAGCGGATGGGCGGCGGCACCGGCCTGCCGGGGGATTACACCTCCCCCTCCCGCTTCGTGCGGCTGGCGTTTATGAAGGAGTTCTCCCTCCGGGGCAGGGACGAGCTGGACGGCGTGTCCCGGATGTTCCGGGCCTTCGCCCCGGTGGTCATCCCGGAGGGACTGGCCAAAGCGGACTCCGACGGCGGCGGCTGTCACCAGACCCTGTGCACCAGCGTCATGTGCGCCGAGAGCGGCGTCTACTACTTCGCCCCCGCCTGGAACCGGCGGATCTCCGCCGTCCGCCTGAACCACACCGGGCCGGAGGCGCGGTGCTTCGGCCTCGGGACGGTCCAGGATGTGGACTATCGGAACTAGAGCAATTCCCAGAAATAATGAGAAAAAAGGAAGCGAGGACTGGAATTGCAGGGCATGGCGGAGAATGCAGGCGGGCTGGCCCCATATCACCCATGGGGTCTGCCGAGG
>CAMNRF010000065.1 GCA_946551795.1 uncultured Oscillibacter sp. | reverse complement strand
TCCATCGGCACCAACGACCTGACCCAGTACACCATGGCGGTGGACCGGGGCAACGCCAAGGTCGAAAAGCTCTACTCCCCCCTCCAGCCGGCGGTGCTCCGGTCCATTCGGAACATCATCACCGCCGCCAAGGAAGGGGGCATCCCCGTGGGCATGTGCGGCGAGGCCGCGGCGGACCCCCGCCTGCTGCCCCTGCTGATGACCTGGGGCCTGGACGAGTTCTCCGTCAGCGCCTCGGCGGTGCTGTCCACCCGGGCGGCCATCCGCAAGTGGCTGGGAGACGAGGCTCGGAAGGTCGCCCAGGAGGCCATGGGCCTCTCCACCCTGGCCGGGGTGGAGGGCTATCTGGCCGGCTCCACCGCCCAATGATTCCCCGCGGGCGGGCTGAGAGAGCTCTCCGGCCCGCCCGGACACAATCATCCATAGAGAAAGGAAATCGCGAGCCATGAAAGAGCGCGTTCAAAAATTCGGGCGGTTCCTCAGCGGCATGGTGATGCCCAACATCGGGGCCTTCATCGCCTGGGGCCTCATCGCCGCCCTGTTCATCCCCGACGGGTGGCTGGGCAAGTGGGGTCCCGCCGAGACCATCAACCAGATGGTGGGTCCCATGCTCTCCTATCTGCTGCCCATCCTCATCGGCTACACCGGCGGCAAGGCCGTGGGCGGCCAGAAGGGCGCCGTGGCCGGCGCCCTGGCCACCCTGGGCGCCATCGCCTCCACCGAGAGCACCATGTTCATCGGCGCCATGATCTGCGGTCCCCTGGGCGGCTGGTGCATCAAGCGGTTTGACAGGAGCATGGAGGGCCATATCCCCGCCGGCTTCGAGATGGTGGTCAACAATTTCTCCGTGGGCATCATCGGCGGCATCCTGGCCGTGCTGTCCATCTTCGTCATCGGCCCCGCCTGCGTGGTGGTGACGGACGTCCTGGGCTCCGGCGTGAGCTTCCTGGTGAACCACGGCCTGCTTCCCTTCACCGCCGTGCTGGTGGAGCCCGCCAAGGTGCTCTTTTTGAACAACGCCATCAACCACGGCGTGTTCACCCCCATCGGCACGGAGCAGGCCATGGAGGCAGGCAAGTCCATCCTGTTCATGATCGAGTCCAACCCCGGCCCCGGCCTGGGGCTGCTGCTGGCCTACTGCGTGGCCGGCAGGAAGGAGACCCGCTCCTCCGCCGGCGCCGCCGCCTTCATCCAGTTCGTGGGCGGCATCCACGAGATCTACTTCCCCTACGTCCTCATGAACCCCATCGTCATCCTGGGGCCCATGATCGGCAATATTGTGGGCATCTTCACCCTCTCCGCCCTGGGCGGCGGTCTGGTGGCCGCGGCCTCCCCCGGCTCCATCATCGCCGAGATGCTCATGACCCCCAAGGGCGGCTATATCGCCAACATCGCCGGCATCGCCGTAGCGGCTGTGGTCAGCTTCCTGATCTCCGCCTTCCTGCTGAAGTTCTTCGGCAGGGACGCGGACCTGGCGGAGGCCCAGGCCCAGGTGGCCGCCAGTAAGGCCGCCTCTAAGGGCCAGGCCGTCCCCGCCGTCTCCGCGGGCGCCTCTGTGGACGCCAAGGACGTGCGCAAGATCGTCTTCGCCTGCGACGCGGGCATGGGCTCCTCCGCCATGGGCGCCACTATGGTCCGCAACAAGCTCAAGGACGCCGGCGTCACCGGCATCGAGGTGATCCACCACCCCGTCAGCGAGATCCCCGGGGACTGCCAGATCGTGGTGACCCACCATGAGCTGGCCGGCCGGGCGGCGGAGCGCGCCCCCCAGGCGCGGATCATCCCCATCAAGAACTTCATGGGCGCGCCGGAGTACGACGTGCTGGTCAACGAGCTGCTGGAGGCCCAGAGGGGCGCCGCGGCCCCCGCTCCCGCGGAGGCTCCCCAGGCGGAGGAGGCTCCCGCCGCCGAAGCGCCCGCCGAGACTCTGCTGGAGAAGAAGAACATCCTCCTGGGCTGCGCCCCCGTCACCCCCGAGGAGGCCATCCGGGCCTGCGGGAAGCTGATGGTGGACAGCGGCTATGTGGACGAGGCCTACATCCAGGGCATGCTGGACCGGGAGGCCAGCTTCTCCGTGGCCATCGGCAGCCATGTGGCCATCCCCCACGGCACCAACGACGTCAAACCTCTGATCAAGCGCACCGGCGTGGTGGTCATGACCTACCCCGGCGGCATCGACTGGAACGGCGACAAGGTGAAGCTGGTGGTGGGCATCGCCGCCAAGGGCGACGAGCACCTGGAGATCCTGGGCCGCATCGTGGGCATCGCCTCCACCGACGAGGATACCGACGCCCTGGTGGCCTCCGCCGACGCCGAGACCCTGTTTAAAAAGCTCAACGGCCTGGCATAACCCCGTCTCCGCCTGATTGATTTTCCAAATCCGATTTTCCAACCCGATTTTCCAAAAAAACACCCCCGGCCCCGCGTACGCGGGGCCGGGGGTGCTCTCACGTCTCCGGCTCGTCTTCGGTCTCCTCTTCCGCCTCTCCGTCTCCGGCGGCCTCCTCCGGCAGGGCCGCCTCCTCCGGGTCCCGGGGAGCCGGCGTCCAGTAGATCCTCCAGGCCAGAAGCAGCAGCGCCAGCGCGCCGCCGCCCAGCACCGCCACACCCAGCACCAGTATGTACACGGCGGGCCGGGTCGCTCCCGGCGTAAAATAGGGGTCCAGCAGCTGAATGAGCAGGTACCCCAGGTACAGCCCGCACATGGCGTACAGCCCCGCCCGGCTCTGCCGGCTGGGGGCGGGCCTCTCCGGCCGTTCACGCTTTGCCATCTGTATCTCTCCTCTCTCAAAGGGCGTCCCGCAGCGTCCGCAGGGAGGCCAGGTGCCCCTCCAGCACGGGCATCGTCATATCCTCCATCTCCAGCGCCACGTCGCCGTCATAGCCGCTCATCCGCGCCACGGAGAAAAACTCCCGCCACCACTGGGTGCCGTGGCCCGCGCCCACCGCCACATAGTTCCACGCCCGGTCCCGGAAGGCGCCGATGGGCTTGGTATCCAGCATCCCGTTGGGGCCGCACATCCGCCGCTCCAGACGGGCGTCCTTGCCGTGGATATGGTAGAGAGCGCCGTGCTCCCCCAGCACCCGGGCGGCCTCCATGGGGTCTCCCCCCATCCAGAAGAGATGGGAGGGGTCCAGGTTCATCCCCACCAGGGGGCCCGCCGCCGCCCGCAGGCGCAGCAGCGTCTCCGGATTGTACACCAACTGCATCCCGTGGTTCTCCAGGGCGATGCGCTCCACGCCGTGCTCCGCCGCCAGACGCGTCAGCTCCCGCCACCTGGGGATGGCCACCTCGTTCCACTGGTAGTCCAGCACCGCCTGGGTCTCCGGCGGCCAGGAGGCGGTGATCCACACCGGCGTCCGGTCCCCGGGACACCCGGCGGGCAGACCACTCATCATCACGATCTTCCGCACCCCCAGCAGCTCCGCCAGGCGGAAGGTCTTCACCGTGACCTCCCAGTCCCGGGCGCAGGCCAGGGGATTGCCGGAGCAGTTCAGGGCGCAGAGCTCCAGCCCCCGCCGGCGCTGGGCGTCCCGCCAGCGCGTCCGGGCGCCTCCGGAGGCCAGCAGCTCCTCCAGGTCCGCGTGGGGGGCGGCGGACCAGTTGCCCGTGGCGATCTCCAGGGCCCCGATCCCCTCCCGGACGCAGAAGTCCAGCATCTCCTCGTAGGGCAGATCCAGGGTGCAGGTTTTCAGGGCAAGTCTCATGCCGGTTCCTCCTTTTGGCCGTCAGGCCGGGTGACGGTCCGCACCCACTTCCAGCTGTGGAGCCGGAGGGCCACGGGGATGATCTTATAGAGCTGGTCCCACT
This sequence comes from uncultured Oscillibacter sp., assembly GCA_946551795.1. Lineage (GTDB taxonomy): Bacteria > Bacillota > Clostridia > Oscillospirales > Oscillospiraceae > Oscillibacter. The sequence continues at coordinate 9,230 of CAMNRF010000065.1, read as the reverse complement.
TGAGCAGAAAGAACACCGCCGTTGGTGGCCACCCCCACCAGAAGGCCGCCGCCGCGGACAGCGGCACCACGATTCCCCACATGCTCACCAGGTTCATCCTGGCGCTGAAGGCCGTGTCCCCGCCGCCCCGGATGATGCCGTTGTCGCAGGACATCTGGTAGGCCGTGCCCACCGTGGTCACGGCGATCACCGCCATGAACCGGAGGGCCAGGTCCCGGGCCCGGGCGGTCAGGGCCCCGCCGAAGACCGCCAGAATGGGCCGCCGCAGGAGGAAGATGGCCCCGCCGGAGAGCAGGCCGATCCCCACGAACAGCACCTGGAGGGTGGCCACCAGGGGCCGCAGCTCCTCCCGCCGCCCGCCGCCGATGGTCTTCCCCACCACGATGCCGGAGGCGGAGGCCGCGCCGTAGGCCGCCACGGAGAGGACCTGGTAGACCTGCACCGCGATGGCGTTGGCCGCCGTCACATCCCCGCCCAGGTGGCCCAGGATGCCGGTCTGCACCATCTGGGCCACGCCCCACAGGGCCTGGTTCACCAGCACCGGCGCGGAGACCCGGTTGTAGTCCCGGATATAGCTCCTGTCGATGAACACCAGTTTTCTCAGCGTCAGGCACAGCTGTTTCTCCCGGTATTTCAAAAACCACACCACAATGAGAAGCTCCACGCACCGGGACACCAGGGTGGCGACGGCCGCCCCCCGGACCCCCAGCTCCGGAAAGCCCCAGCGGCCGTAGATCAGCAGGTAGTTCAGACACACGTTGATGCACAGGGTGGAGAAGGCGATGGCGTAGCCGATCTTCACGACGCCCACGGACCGCAGGGAGGCCACCAGGATGTTGGTGACGGTGAAGATCACATAGGTAAAGCAGATGATCTGAAAATACCGCACCCCCTGGGCGATGACCGCCTCCTCGTTGGACAGCAGCCGCAGCAGCGCCTCCGGGGCGGCCAGCACCAGGGCGAAGAGGACCGCCGCCAGCCCCCCGCCGAACCGCAGCGCCACGCCGATGATGTGGGGGATGGGGGCCAGCTCCCGCCTGCCCCAGTACTGGGCCCCCAGCACCACGGCTCCCTCTCCCGCTCCGGTGACCAGCATCTGGAGCAGGAACTGCACCTGGTTGCACAGGCTCACGCCGCTCATGGCGTCCTGGCTGTACCGCCCCAGCATCACCGTGTCCATCATGTTCACGCCGAAGGTCAGGAGGTTCTGGAGGGCCAGGGACAGCGTCAGGGCGAAAAAGGCCCGGTAAAAACGCTTCTCTCGAATCATGGCCGGAGACCTCCTCTGCCGCGGCGCCGCCGCGGAAATGATGGAAAGAGTATACCCCACCGGCGGGAGATTCGCAAGGGCTTCTTTTCCCTCTATGGGGAAATCCCACAAAGGTATGTCCCATTATTGTACACCGCGGCGCCCGGAAAAGGTCGACCTTTTCTTGCTTTTCCCCAAACCGATGGTATAATGGAGACAGTGATGATAAAAAGGAGAGTATGCCTATGCCCCCCTCTGATTCCCGCGCGCTGTTCCAGTTCCACGGAAGGCCTCCGCTGGGCGCCTCCGTCTCCCTGGCCCTCCAGCACCTGGTGGCCATGATCGTGGGCTGCGTCACGCCGCCCATCATCATCGCCGGGGCCATCGGCCTCAGCCAGGCGGACCGGGTGCTGCTGATCCAGGCGTCCCTGGTGATGTCCGCCGTGTCCACCCTGCTCCAGCTCTTCCCCATCGGGGGCCGGTTCGGCTCCGGCCTGCCGGTGATTTTGGGCGTCAGCTTCGCGTACCTGCCCAGCATGCAGGCCATCGCCGCCTCCGGCGGCGGCGTGTCCGCCATCGCCGGGGCCATGCTGGTGGGCGGCGTGGTGGCCGTCATCGTGGGACTGTTCGTCAAGAAGATCCGGCTGCTGTTCCCGCCGGTGATCACCGGCACGGTGGTGTTCACCATCGGCCTGTCCCTATACCCCACCGCCATCAACTACATGGCCGGCGGCACCGCCAACACCTATGAGTCCGTTATGGCCAAGGGCCTGCCGGAGGCCATGGTGTACGGCTCCTGGCAGAACTGGCTCATCGCCATATTGACCCTGGCGGCGGTGATGATCCTGAACAACAAGGGCAAAGGCGTCTGCAAGCTGGCCGCCATTCTGCTGGGCATGGTCTTTGGCTATGCGGCGGCATTGTGCTTCGGCATGGTGAGCTTTGCCGACGTGGGGGACGCCGCTTGGTTCTCCCCGCCCCGCTTCCTCCACTTCGGCGTCAGCTTCGACGTGCCCTCCTGCGTGGCCCTGGGGCTGCTGTTCGCCATCAACTCCATCCAGGCCATCGGCGACTTCACCGCCACCACCGTGGGCGGCATGGACCGGGACCCCACGGACAACGAGCTCCAGGGGGGCATCATCGCCTACGGCGCGGCCAACATCCTGGCGGCCCTCTTCGGCGGCCTGCCCACTGCCACCTACTCCCAGAACGTGGGCATCGTCACCACCAACAAGGTGGTGAACCGCACGGTCTTCACCCTGACGGGGGCCTTTTTGCTGCTGGCGGGGGTCTCCCCCAAGTTCGCGGCGGTGCTGACCACCATCCCCCAGTGCGTGCTGGGGGGCGCCACCATCACCGTGTTCTCCACCATCGCCATGACGGGGATGCGGCTCATCGCCTCCCAGGACCTGACGGCCCGGAACACCACCATCGTGGGCCTCTCCGCCGCCCTGGGCGTGGGGATCTCCCAGGCCAGCGCCTCTCTGAGCCAGTTCCCCGACAGCTTCACCATGATCTTCGGCAAGTCCCCGGTGGTCATCGCCACGCTGATGGCGGTGGCCCTGAACCTGATTCTGCCCAAAGAGGAACCGTGAGGGGATGAACGGCCTCTGGCTGCTGGCCCCCTTTCTGCTGGTCCGGTTCGGTCCCCTTCTGAGCCGGGAGGCCGCGGCCCGGGCCGCCCGTTTCGCCCCCATGGAGGGCGGGGAGCGGGCCGCCTACTGGGTCTACCAGCTCTCCACCGGGGCGCTGTTTTTGTGTCTGCCCTTTCTCCGCGTCGGGCCGGCGCCGGCGCTCCCCTTTTGGGCCGGGCTCGCCTGCTATCTCTCCGGCCTGGCGCTGTGCGCCGCCTCCATCGCCGCCTTCTCCGCCCCCTCGGACGGGGGGCTGCGCACCGGCGGGGTCTACCGCCTCTCCCGCAATCCCATGTATGTGTCCTACTTTCTGTGCTTTGCGGGAATGGCCCTTCTGACCCGGTCGGCGGTCCTGTTCGGCGTCGTCCTGGTGTTCCAGATCTCCGGCCACTGGATCATCCTGGCGGAGGAACGGTGGTGCGCGGAGACCTTCGGAGAGGATTACCGGTGGTACTCGGAGCGGGTCCGGCGCTATCTTTAAAAAGAAGCCGCCGGGGGACGGCGCTTCCAGAAGAAATCAGGGCCCCCGCGGACCGCAGTCGGTCCGCGGGGGCCCTTTTCCCATCGTCCGGCGCCTCCGGCGGGGCGGAGCGCCGCCTCGTTCAGAACCGGTCCGCCAGGGCCGCGGCCTGGGCGCAGCCGTCCGTCTTTTCGACGTCGCCCGGGTTCAGCACGCCGGGGACCAGCACCTCCCCCACCATGTTCCACTTCATCAGCGCCGCCGAACGCTCCAAGGGAATGCGCACGCCGTCCATGACGGACAGGTCCGCCTCCTCACAGCAGGTGATAAGGGCGCAGGATTTTCCGGCGATGTCCTTCCCGCCCACCACGAAGGCGTACAGCCGGTCAATGACGCCCTTGATCTGGGCGGGGATGGAGTACCAGTACACCGGGGTGACGAACACCACGGCGTCCGCCTCCAGGATCGCCGGCGCGACGGTGTTGAAGTCGTCGTCAAAGGAGCAGGCCTTCCCGGTCTTGAAGCAGGTCTCGCAGGCGCGGCACCCTCCCACCTGCTTCAGGGCGGCGTCGAAGCGGGTGACGGAGTGGCCCCTGGCCTCCGCCGCCCGGATGAAGGCGTCCGCCATGGCGGCACTGTTTCCATTCCTTCGGGGACTGCCGGTGACAACCACGATTTTTTTGCTCATGCTGATTACCTCCCTATGCTGCGCGGACTTGACATCTCCCGCGTCTGACCGTATTATGGGCACAGGATCGAACAAAGGTCAAGTACGCACATGAAAGTGCGGTACTTACCAAAAGGAGAGTGTAATCCGCATGTTGGAGTGTATTCAGGGCGCACGGCTGGAGGACACCGGCTTCAGCTACACCATGTCGCTGATCCAGGGAAAGTACAAGATGCTGATCCTCTACACGCTGACGGAGTATGGCGTGGTGCGGTTCAACGAGATGAAGAAGTACATCGGCACCATCTCCTACAAGACCCTCAGCAGCACGCTGAAGGAGCTGGAAGCCGACGGGCTGGTCCACCGGGAGGAGTACCCTCAGATCCCGCCCAAGGTGGAGTACAGCCTGACCGGGCGGGGCAGATCCCTGATCCCCATTCTGGACGCCATGTGCGCGTGGGGTGAGGAGAACCGCGCCTGAGAGGCTCTCATGGAAGCACAGATGCCCGCCGGGAGGCAGAAGCCTCCCGGCGGGCATCTGAAATTGGACGTGCGGCCGCCGGATACCCCGGCTCCGCCTCTATCCACCCAGCAGCATCAGCACCACGCCGTAGAGGACGCTTGCCAGCGTGCCGAACACGATCACCGGCCCCGCCACCAGGAACATCTTGGCCGCCATGCCGGTGACGAAGCCCTCGCTCTTGAAGTCGATGGCCGGGGACACCACGGCGTTGGCGAAGCCGGTGATGGGCACCAGCGTCCCCGCGCCGCCGAAGCGGGCGATCTTGTTGTACAGGTTCAGTCCCGTCAAAAGGGCGGAGATCGCCACCAGCGAACAGGAGGCAGCGGTGCCCGCGTCCTCCTGGCTCAGTCCCGCCGCGGACCAGCCGTTTTGGATCAGCTGGCCCAGCGCGCAGATCAGCCCGCCGATGACAAAGGCCAGAACAACGTCCTTCACCAGCGGGGACTTGGGGGCCCGCTCCTTCACATACTGCTGGTACTCCTGGGGTGACAGATCCATGGGAATCCCTCTCTTCCGAAAATTTTGATATAGTATTTCCGCGGAGCGTCATTTTATGCGGCCTTGCAAACGGCGGCGAAAAAGAGTACACTGTCGTCAAGTATCGTTTGGAGGGATCACCCATGAGACCGGAGAAAAAGCCCCTGGGACTGTACATCCACATCCCCTTCTGCAAGCGGAAGTGTACTTACTGCGACTTCTATTCCCTGCCGGACAGCGAGGGGCGGATGGACGACTACACCGAGGCGCTGTGCGCCCACCTGGCGGAGCTGGCCCCCTACGCCGCCGGATACCTGGCGGACACGGTGTACTTCGGCGGCGGCACCCCCAGTTACCTGGGGGAGAGGCGGCTTACAAGGATCTTAAAGACCGTGCTGAAAAAATACCATGTGGCAAAAGACGCGGAGATCACCCTGGAGGCCAACCCCGACTCCGCCGGGGACTGGAAGGCCCTGCGGAATCTGCGGAAGGCGGGGTTCAACCGCATCTCCCTGGGGATGCAGTCCGCCTGCGACGGGGAGCTGCGGGAGATCGAACGGGTCCACACGGCGGACCAGACCGCCGCCGCCGTGGAGGCCGCCCGCAGGGCGGGCTTTCAAAACCTCTCCCTGGACCTGATCTACGGCCTGCCCCGCCAGACCATGGACCGCTGGCGGGAGAACCTCACCGCCGCCGCCGCCCTGGAGCCGGAGCATCTGTCCTGCTACGGGCTCAAAGTGGAGGAGGGGACGCCCCTCTTCGCCCGGGCGGCGGAGGCGGACCTCCCGGACGACGGGGCTCAGGCGGATCTGTACCTGTACGCTGTGGAGTATCTCGCCTCCCAGGGGTACCGGCAGTATGAGATCTCCAACTTCGCGAAAGAGGGCTTCGCCTCCCGGCACAATTTGAAATACTGGACCCTGGGAGAGTACATGGGCTTCGGCCCCGGGGCCCACTCGGATCTGGGGGGCACCCGGTACGCCTACGAAAAGGACCTGGAGGGCTACATCCGGGGCGTGCGGGAACAGGGGCCCCTGCTGTCGGAGAGCGACCGCATCCCCCCCATGGACCGGGACATCGAGTGGCTGATGCTGGGACTGCGGACCGTGCGCGGCCTGGACCCAAAAGAGTTTGAAAACCGCTTCCGCCGCCGCTTCCGGTGCTTCCTGCCCTTCCTGGAGCAGTGCCGGGAGGCGGGGTACGCCGTGTGCGAGGAGGACCGCTGGCACCTGACGCCCCGGGGCTTTCTGGTGTCCAACCAGATCATCGGCGGGGTGCTGGACGCCCTGGCGGCGGAGAAGCGCCGCCGGGCCGAGGCCGCCGCCAGGGGCGATTTCCGCGTCGACCAGGACTGAGGAGGAATCTATGCACGTCTACACCGCGGGCCAGTGGGCCCTGCTCTTTTACTTCTACTGCCTGTGCGGCTGGATCTGGGAGTCCTGCTACGTCTCCGCCCGCCAGCGCCGGTGGGTGAACCGGGGGTTTCTCCACGGGCCGCTGCTGCCCATCTACGGCTCAGGGGCCATCATCATCCTCTTCGCCGTCATCCCGGTGGAGGACAACCTGTATCTGGTGTGGCTCTTCGGCATGGCCGCCGCCACTGCCCTGGAGTACGTCACCGGCGCCGCCATGGAGCGGATCTTCAAGGTCCGCTACTGGGACTACTCCAAACAAAAATGCAACCTGAACGGGCACATCTGCCTCTCCAGCTCCATCGCCTGGGGCTTCTTCTCCATCCTGCTGGTGCGGTTCATCCACCCGCCGGTGGGACGGCTGCTGGCCCACGTCCCGTCCTGGGTGGTGGACCCTGCGGCATTGGTCCTCACCGCCGCCTTCACGGCGGACGCGGTCTGCTCCGTCCAGGCCGCCCTGGACCTCCGGGACGTGCTCACCCGCCTGACGGAGGAGAACGAGGAGCTGCGGCGTCTTGCCAAACGGGCCGAGGTGGCCGCCGCCTTCGCCGAGGACGACCTGCGGAAGTTCCGTGAGAAGACCGAGGTGGAAAAGCTGCTGCTCCAGTCCCGGGTGCAGGAGGAGCTCCAGGAGCTGCGTGAGGCCCGCGCCCAGCGGGCGGAGCGCCGCCAGAACGCCTGGGAGGAGTCCCTCCGCCGCCGCGCCAACGCCAAACTGGAGGCTCTGAACACCATCGCCGGCGCCCTGGAGACCTGCCGGGACCATCTGGAGAGCCGTCCCGATCTCACCGGGGAGGCACTGGATACCCGCCGGGCCGAGCTGGAGGAGGCCATCGGCCGCCTGCGGCAGCGGGAGGCGGTCATCCGCGCCCGGGAGCCCCGGACCTACCGCCGCTCCCTGCGCATTCTGCGGGGCAATCCCTCCGCCGCGGCCCGCGACTTCAGCGAGGCGCTGGAGACCCTGCGGGAGCTGACCCGCCGCAGGTGAGGCGCCGCTCTTTGGCAAATTTCCCATTCCTTAGCGGAAAAAATATTGACAAATTGTGAACGAGAGCTATAATAAAAGCGGTTTATTCACAAAACGTCAATATCTTCACAATCATTAGGAGGGAAATCCATGCTGAAAAAATTCTCCAACGGATGCGTGCGCATCATGAACCGGTGGCTGCCGGACCCGTTCCTGTTCGCCATCATCCTGACCATCGTGGTCTTCATCGCCGCGTGCTTGGGCACGCAGCAGAGCCCCTGGGAGATGATCTGGGCCTGGGGCGGCAAGGGCAAGGGCGGCGACGGCATGTGGGGCCTGCTGGCCTTCTCCATGCAGATGGCCCTGGTGCTGGTGCTGGGCTCCGCCCTGGCCTCCGCGAAGGTCTGCAAGAAGATCCTCAACTCCATTGCCGGCCTCGCCAAGAGCAAGATGAGCGCCATCGTGGTGGTCACCGCGGTGTCCACCATCTGCTGCTGGCTGAACTGGGGCTTCGGCCTGATCGTGGGCGCCCTGCTTGCCAAGGAGGTGGCCCGCCGTGTCAGCGACGTGGACTATCCCCTGCTGATCGCCTCCGCCTATTCCGGCTTCGTCATCTGGCACGCCGGTCTCTCCGGCTCCATCCCCCTGCAGATGGCCGCTGAGGGCGGCAAGGAGTTCCTGGGCGTTGTGTACCAGGCTCCCCTGACCCAGACCATCCTGCACCCCATGAACATCATCATGTGCCTGGTGATTCTGGTGGGCATGCCCCTGATCAACTACGCCATGCACCCCGACAAGGAGCACACCATCGTGGTGGACCCCGCCCTGCTGCAGGACGAGAAAGAGCGGGAGTACAAGATCGAGACCCCCGCTGAGAAGATGGAGCACAGCAAGATCCTGTGGGGCATCATCGTCATCGCCGGCTTCCTGTACATCATCCACTTCTTCATCACCATCGGCATCGCCAACCTGGACCTGAACGCCGTCAACACCATCTTCCTGTTCCTGGGCCTGCTGGCCCACGGCGACCTGCGCAAGTATGTGGACGCCATCGGCGACGCCGCCGCCGGCTCCGCCGGCGTGCTGCTCCAGTTCCCCTTCTACGCCGGCATCATGGGCCTGATGGTGGCCCAGAACGCCGACGGCCTGTCCCTGGCCAAGATGATCGCCGACTTCTTCACCAGCATCTCCACGGATGTGACCTTCCCCCTGTGGACGTTCCTCTCCGGCGGCATCATCAATTTCTTCGTGCCCTCCGGCGGCGGCCAGTGGGCCGTCCAGGGCCCCATCGTCATGCCCGCCGCCACAGAGATCGCGGCCCGGGCCGGCATCGACGCCACCAATTACTATGGCCGCGCCGCCATGGGCATCGCCTGGGGCGACCAGTGGACCAACATGATCCAGCCCTTCTGGGCCCTGCCCGCCCTGGGCGTGGCCGGACTGAAGGCCAAGGACATCATGGGCTACCTGGTGGTGGTCCTGATCTTCACCGGCATCGTGGCCTGTGTGGGCTTCCTGCTCTGGGGCATGATGTTCTGATTCCGGTGAATCCAGCTTATATGGAAAAGGTCCTCCGGCGCAAGCCGGGGGGCCTTTTTTGTTCGCCCTGGCGGGCGGGGGCGGGAATTCAGCCACATTGGCGGCTGGGCAATGCACCCCCCATTTTCTTTTTTCTCCGCTTGTGGAGAAAAAAGAAAACGGGCCGTGCACGGTCCAAAAGAAAAAAGAGACGCCGGGGCGAGAATTTGACATTCGTCAAATTCTCGCCCAAAGTACGGGGGCTGGCCTGAATCGGTGCCAATATGAATTGCCAGTCCTCTACCGGGTGCGGCTGACCCCGT
>CAMNRF010000064.1 GCA_946551795.1 uncultured Oscillibacter sp. | reverse complement strand
GTGTGCTTCCCCCGCCGTCGCCGTGTGGGGGGGGGGGGGTTTTTTTTGTTTTTGCTTCCCCCCCCCCCCCCCCCCCGGGGGGGGCCCCCCCCCCCCCCCCACCGCTTATCCGTCCATCTTGATTTTCTGGTCCAGCCGGGCCAGGAAGAACGCCAGGAAAAAGCCCCCCGCGCAGCACAGCGCCGAGAGAATGATCTCCCCCGCCCCCCGGTAGGCGGTGGGGATAATCACCAGCGTGGAGGCCAGCACGATCCCGAAGATCCCGTGGAAGGCCACGGAGTACCACCGGCGGAAGCACCAGGTCACCAGCCTGGCCAGCAGGAACACCGTCAGCAGCAGTCCCGGCAGCGAGGCGGACAGCACCAGGAAATCCAGATCCGCCAGCCCCTCCAGCACCGGCTGGTACAGGTCCAGGGCCATCATCACCGAGGAGGAGGTCATGCCGGGGATCACGATGCCCATGCCCCACAGCACGCCGCAGAAATTGTACCACCAGAAGCCGGGCTCCGCCGAAAAGCAGGCGATGCGGCTGACGTAGAACAGCCCGGCGAACACGCTGCCGGCGCACAGGAGCAGACTCACCCAGGAGGCGGCGGAGCGCCCCTCTCTTCCCGCCTCCCGGAAGAGGGCGGGCACCGTGCCTACAATGAGCCCGATGAAGAGCCAGGTGGTCACCGTGCTGGAGAAGTCGATGGCCGCCGCGATTCCCTTGGCGAAGCCCATGAAGCCCGCGCACCAGCCCAGGCCCAGGGGCGGAAGCCACCTCCAGTACTTCGGAAGCGCCCGCCTCGGATGGGTGAGGAGTTCCATGAATGGGCGGTAGATGTCAAACACCACCGCCAGCACGCCGCCGGACACGCCGGGCAGAATCGCCCCGGCGCCGATCAGGACGCCGCAGAGCAGGTTCCGCAGCCAATGGATTGTCCGGTTTCCACTTCCGCGCACCCCCGCGCCTCCTCTCCTCCTCCGTATTTTCACATAGATGATAGCAGTTTTGCCCGCCCTTTTCAATCCAATACCGGCCTCCGGCGTAAAAAAATTCTCCGAAAGACGGGAGCGATTTTGGCCTTTTGTCTAAATCCGATAAAGTTTCCGGTGGAAAGCGGGGATATTATAGCGGTTTCCCCCGTTGACAGCCGCCCGCTTCTTGTGTAAACTGCAAAGTAATCAATTTCATACTCAAAAGACGATGAAGAGAAGAGTAGGCAGGCAGATACGGCACAGAGAGCCCCGGTTGGTGCAAAGGGGTGCGGAAGGGCCTGCCGAACATGGTCTTGGAGTTGCGTGGCCGACCGCGTCAGCGCAGGTCACGACGGGAGCCGCCCGTCACAGCGCAGAAGTGTATTCGCACTTCCAAAGGCCGTCCCCGTGAGGGGGCGCGCGAACCAAGGTGGTACCACGGCGTTTGAACGTCCGTCCTTGAAGCAGGCGCTTCAAGGATTTTTTTATTGCCCTCACCGCAAATGAACCGTAAAGGAGTTTCGATACTGTGAGTCAATCGATCATTCAGATCCAGCATCTGAGCAAGACCTTCGGCGGCGGAGCGGAGGCCGTCCACGCCCTGGAGGACATCAATCTGGACATCCGCCAGGGCGAGATCTTCGGCATCATCGGCCTCTCCGGCGCGGGCAAGTCCACCCTGGTGCGGTGCATGAACCTGTTGGAGCGCCCCACCTCCGGCACGGTGGTGGTGGACGGCCAGAACATGACGGAGCTCTCGGAAAAGGCCCTGCGGCTGGCCCGGCGGAAGATCACCATGATCTTCCAGAGCTTCAACCTGCTGATGCAGCGCACGTGCCTGAAAAATGTGTGCTTTCCCATGGAGATCAGCGGCGTGCCCGCCGCCCAGGCGAAACAGCGGGCGGCGGAGCTGCTGGAGATCGTGGGCCTCCGGGACAAGGCGGACGCCTACCCCGCCCAGCTCTCCGGCGGGCAGAAGCAGCGGGTGGCCATCGCCCGGGCCCTGGCCACAGACCCCAAGGTGCTCCTCTGCGACGAGGCCACCTCCGCCCTGGACCCCACCACCACCGCCTCCATCCTGGCCCTCCTGAAGGACCTGAATGAGAAGCTGGGCGTCACGGTAGTGGTCATCACCCACCAGATGAGCGTCATCGAGGACATCTGCGCCCGGGTGGCCATTCTGGACGGCGGCGTGGTGGCGGAGCAGGGCGACGTGCAGGAGATCTTCTCCAATCCCACCACCGACGCCGCCCGGCGGCTGGTATATCCCGGCGGCGTGGTCCCGGCCCAGTTCCCCGCCAGCACCCGCGTCATCCGGATCTCCTTCAACGGCGGCACGGCCTACGACCCGCTGATCGCGTCTCTGGCCATCGACTGCGGCGTGAAGGTGAATATCCTGGGGGCCGACACCCGCAACGTGGGCGGCAAGGCCATCGGCACCATGCTGCTGGGCCTTCCGGAGAACCCCAACGAGGCCGCCAAGGCCCTGAGCTACATCCGCGCCCAAAAGAACATCACCGTAGAGGAGGTGCCGGACTACCATGAGTGAATTTCTGGTCACGCTCTTTGAGGGCTGGGGCATCGCCAAGGTGCCGGAGCAGATCGCGTACCTCTCCGACTTTGGAGAGCTGGCTTTCAATATCTGGGAGACCATCTACGCCCCCGCCCTGGCAACGCTCTTCGCCTATGTGATCGGCCTGCCGCTGGGCATTATCCTGGTCATCGGCGAGGACGGCGGCGTGCGGCCCATGCCCAGGGCGCTGATGCGAGTCTTAAATACCGTCGTCAACCTCCTGCGGTCCGTGCCGTTTCTGATCCTGATGGTCATGGTGGTCCCCCTGTCCCGGCTGATCCTGGGCACCAGCGTGGGCACGGCGGCCACCGTGGTCCCCCTGACCGTGGCGGCGGCCCCCTATGTCGCGCGCCTTGTGGAGATCTCCCTGCGGGAGATGGACCGGGGCGTCATCGAGGCGGCCCAGGCCATGGGCTGTTCCCCCTGGCAGATCGTCACCAAGGTCATGCTGCCGGAGTGCCGCCCCTCCCTCATCAACGGGGCCACCAACGCCGCCATCACCATCCTGGGCTACGGCGCCATGGCGGGCGCCATCGGCGGCGGAGGCTTGGGCGCGGTGGCCCTGATGCGGGGCCACGGGCGCAATCAGGTCATCGTCATGTACGTGGCGGTGATCATCCTGGTGATTCTGGTCCAGATCATTCAATCCGTCGGTACCGCCTGGTCGGTAAAGTCTGACCGGCGTATCAATCCAACCGAAAAGAAGAAAAGGAGAACGTAACATGAAAAGAAGAATTGTGTCTCTGACCCTGACCGCCCTGCTGGTCCTGGGCCTCACCGCCTGCGGCGGCAAGAAGTCCGACGGCACCACCATCAAGGTGGGCGCCACCCCCGCCCCTCACGCGGCCATTCTGGAAGTCGCCAAGGAGATTCTGGCAGAGCAGGGCTACACCCTGGACATCGTGGAGTACGACGACTATGTGACCCCCAACACCTCCCTGGAGGACGGCTCCCTGGACGCCAATTATTTCCAGCACATCACCTATATGAACGAGTTCAACACCGAGCACGGCACCCACATGGTTAGCGTCGCCGGCATCCACTACGAGCCCTTCGGCCTGTACGCTGGCAAGACGGCGGCCCTGGCGGACCTCCAGGACGGCGCTCAGATCGCGGTTCCCAACGACGGCACCAACGAGGCCCGGGCGCTGCTGCTGCTGGAGCAGGAGGGCCTGATCAAGCTCAAAGAGGGCGTGGGCCTCTCCGCCACCAAGAGCGACGTGGCTGAGAATCCCCACGACTATGAGATCATCGAGCTCAACGCCGACCAGCTCCCCTCCCGGCTTCAGGACGTGGACATGGCCGTCATCAACGGAAACTACGCCATCGACGCGGGGCTGAAAGTCTCCGACGCCGTGGCGGTGGAGGCCGCCACCGGCGAGGCCGCCGAGGCCTATGTGAACGTGCTGGCCGTAAAAGAGGGTAGCGAGGACAACGCCGGTATTCAGGCTCTGGTGAAAGCTCTGCAGAGCGACCAGGTAAAGACCTTTATCGAGGAGACCTACGACGGCGCCGTGGTGCCTCTGTTCTGAGAAAAATCCAAAAGCGGGGAGGAATGTTCGTTCCTCCCCGCTTTTCGTCTCATTGACCAAACAGCACGTTTTCTCCCCGTGGAATTCAGCTGAAATTTTTTCCGTTCCCTGTGGCTTTTCCGCTAAGGCCGTGTTAAAATGGAGGGACTGCCGGTCAAAATCGGCGGATTACCGTCATCAGGGGGGCTGCTGTTATGGCACGGGGCCAGGGAAAGAGCTACGAGATCGATATGTGCAGCGGGGCGATTCTGCCCAAGCTCCTGCAGTTCGCCCTGCCTCTCATGTTCTCCAGCATTTTGCAGCTTCTCTTCAACGCGGCGGACATCATTGTGGTAGGCCGCTGGGCCGGGGACAACTCCCTGGCGGCGGTGGGCTCCAACACCTCTCTCATCAGCCTTCTGACCAACCTCTTCATCGGGCTGTCCGTGGGCGCCAACATCCTGGCCGCCCGATTTTACGGGGCGCGGGAAGAGGAAAATCTGCGCCAGACCGTCCACACCGCCATTTTGCTGAGCCTGCTGGGCGGCCTGCTCCTGACCGTCGTGGGGATCTTCGGCGCCCACACCATTCTCATCTGGATGCACTCTCCGGCGGAGGTGCTGGACCTGGCGACGCTGTATCTGCGCATCTATTTTCTCGGAATGCCCGCTATGATGTTTTACAACTTCGGTGCGGCGCTCCTGCGGGCCGTGGGCGACACCCGCCGCCCTCTCTGGTATCTCTCCTTCGCCGGTGTGGTCAATGTGATCTTAAACCTGTTCTTCGTCATCGTCTGCCATTTGGACGTGGCCGGGGTGGCCATCGCCACCATTGTCTCCCAGTGCGTCTCCGCGCTGCTGGTGCTCCGCTGCCTGACCCACTCCGGCGGGGCCATCCACCTGGAGCTGCGGCAGCTGCGGATCTATCCCCTCCGCCTGCGGCAGATCCTGAAGGTGGGCGTCCCCGCCGGCCTTCAGGGCATCCTGTTCTCCCTGTCCAACACGGTCATCCAATCCTCCATCAACTCCTTTGGAAAGACCGTTATGGCCGGAAACGCCGCGGGAGACAACATCGATACGTTTATCTATGCCTCCATCAACGCCTTCTACCAGGCCAACATCTCCTTCACCAGCCAGAACCTGGGCGCCGGGCGGATCGACCGTATCCACCCCATCATGCTGCGCTCCACGGGCTGTGCCGTGGTGGTGTCAAGCATCCTGGGAGGACTCACCGTGCTTTTTGGCCCGCATCTGCTGGGCATCTACTCCGACAGCGCCGACGTAATCGCCGCCGGGATGGTCCATATCCGGATGATCTGCATCCCCTATGCCCTCTGCGCCCTGATGGATGTGATCGTGGGCTCCATCCGGGGAATGGGATACGCCGTGATGCCCATGCTGGTCACCCTGATCGGCGCCTGCGGACTGCGGCTGGTCTGGATCGCCACCCTGTTTCAGGTCCCGGCCTTTCACACGATTCAAACCGTCTATCTCTCCTATCCCATCTCCTGGACCGTCACCTTCCTGGCCCATCTGGTCTGCTACTGCCTGGTCCTGCGGCGCCTAAAGCGGCGCATGGGCGCGGCAGAAACAACGCCGGACGTCTCCTGACGTCCGGCGTTTTCGTCCCCTCACAGTCCCAGCCAGAGCTTGAGGGTCAGTGCGCCGCAGCCGCCCAGCAGCAGCGCCAGCGCCCCGGTGCCCCAGAGAAGGCTGTAGCTCACCGCCTCCCTGTCCTGGGACCGCCCGGCGGCCGCAGAGGCAAAGACATAGACCGATACCAGTCCAAAGGCCACGGCGGTGATGCCGGCCGCCGTCTCCGCCTCCAGGGCGGACAGCGCCAGGTACAGCAAAAAGCCCAGGCCGGAGACAATGGCACCGGCATTCATCTGCTTCACCGTCTGTAAGAGGAATCTCTTTTTTTCTCTCATTGGTATATCTCTCCTGTTGTCAAGATCCGACTCACCGCGGACGCGGTCCTCCAAGCCCCTCAGTACCCGTTGACGATCACATCCAGCACCTTCCCCGCCACGGTGCCGGCCACGGCGTTTCCGCCGCCGCCGTTCTCCACCAGCACCACGAAAGCGTAGGGCGCGTTCTCGTTCCGCAGAAAGCCCGCGAACCAGGCGTGGGGCGCCTGCCCCTCCCCCACCTCGGCGGTGCCGGACTTGGCGCACAAATCCATATTGGGAAACCGCCGGGTGCCGTAGGTCCTCTCCACATTGGCGGCCATCATCTCCGCCAGCTTCTCCGCCGTGCCGGCACTCACCAGCGTCCCGGTCCTTCCGGGGATACGGGGAAGGGACGGCACCCCCAGGGCGTTTTTCGTCCGCAGAATCAAATACGGCTCCGCCGCCCTGCCGCCGCCCGCAATGGCCCCCATGTAGACCATCAGGGCGCAGGGGTTCACCAGGTCCTGGTCCTGCCCCACGCCGGCCCAGCCCAGGCGGCCCTCCGTCATGTCCTCCCAGCGGAAGGAGCCCCGGGCGGTGGGGAGGCCGTCGACGCTGTACGTGCCGGTCAGACCCGCCCTCTCCGTATACCGCCGCAGCGTATCCGCCCCCAGTTCCGCCGCGATCTGGGCGAAGGCGGCGTTGCAGCTGTTGGCGAAGGCGTCCCCGATGGTCTGCTCCCCATGGGTGCCGGAGCAGACGATGGTCTCCTCCCCCACCTGTGCCGAGCCGGCGCAGTTCCAGGTCCGGGAGTCCAGGTCCGGGATGGTCTCCAGGGACGCCGCCAGGGTGACGGTCTTGTAGACGGACCCCGGGGTGAAGGTGGAGGAGAGAAAGCGGTTGAGATACGCGCCCCTCCAGCGGTCATTGGTCTCGATGTCCTCTGGGACGTTCAATGGGTCGTAGCTGGGGGCGGAGACCATGCAGAGGATCTCCCCGGTTTTATAGTTGTATACCGCCACGGTTCCGGCGTGCCCGTTCAGAGCCCGGTAGGCCTCGTAGTTGTACCGGGCGTCCAGGGTCAGATACAGCTCCCCGCCCCGGGCGGCGCCGAAGGCCCCGTTCAGCAGGCTGTAGCCCGTGAGCTTGTCGGCAAAGGCGTTGAGAGCCCCGGTGCCGATGTTGCCCTGCAGGTCTCCCACCGCGTGGAGGGTGGCCTTTCGGACCGTCTCGCCGTCGTAGTAGGTGCGCTTTCCGCCCTTGACGGAGGACAGCACATCCCCGTCCCGGTCCAGCACCGTCCCCGCCGCCAGCTGGCCCTGGGCATTGTACAGGTGGCGGTTGAAGGGCGAGGAGGCCCAGTCCCCGGCGCTCAGAACATACCGGACCAGGAAGAGGCACAGCCCCGCCGCCAGCAGCAGTGCCAGAATGCGGCAGATCAGCGCCCGCTGTTCAATCTTCTTCATGGGGTTCCTCCGTTTCCCGGACAAAGGGATCGGGCTCCGCCCGCCGCCGGGCCTCCTCCGTCAGGCGTTTGGACGGCCCCCGGCGGATGGCGAAGCTGGCGTTTTCCCGGGTGTCCGTGGCCTTCAAAAAGGCCAGGAGCCCCCAGGCGGACATCATGGCGGAGCCGCCGTTGGAGACAAAGGGAAAGGTCACGCCGGTGAGGGGCAGCAGGTCCACGGAGCCGAAGACGTTCAGGCAGGTCTGGAACACCAGCAGGGAGCTGGCGGCGCAGGCCGCGATCGTGTAGAAGCTGGACCGCCCCACCCGGACGGCCCTGGCGGCGAAAAAGGCCAGAGTGACGATGGCCCCCGCCGCCAGCACGGCGATCAGAAGGCCCCACTCCTCACAGAGCATCCCGAAGACCAGATCCGTGTCCGCGGCGGCGATGCGGTGGAGCCAGCCGTTGCCGGCCCCCATGCCCAGCAAACCGCCGGAGGCGGCGGCGGACATGGTGCGGGTCTGCTGGTAGCCGGTGGTGGAGGCGGCCTCCCAGGCGTGGCCCCAGGAGGCGAAACGGCCCAGAATGTACGGCTTGAACCGCAGGACGATCCCCGCGCCGAACACCGCCCCGCCGCAGATCAGCGCCAGGGTGGCGAAGTCCCCGGAGCGGAGGTAGGCGATGACCAGGAAGGTGACAAAGAAAATGGCCGCCGTGCCGAAGTCGCTCATCAGCCCCAGAAGGCCGATGCACACGCCGGTCAGCACGATGAAGAGGGTCAGGTTCCGCCGCCGGAACAGCCGCTCCAGTGTGGCGGAGCCGGCGAAGATATAACAGATCTTGGCGATCTCCGAGGGCTGGAAGGAGAGGCCCCCGATGGAGATCCAGTTCACCGCGCCGTATTTGGAACGGCCCAGCACCAGCGTGATCCCCAGAAGGCCGATGGCCGCCGCGGCCATGAGCCAGCGGTTCTTCTGCACCCGGGTGAGGTCCCGGAGAAAGATGCCCAGCACCAGAAAGAGCCCCAGTCCCAGCACGATGGAGACAAACTGCTTGAAAAGGCTCCCCGGGGCGCTGGAGGCCGTCACCGCGAGGCAGAGGGTGGAGAGGAAAAAGGCGATGGTCTCCATCTCAAAGCCCACGCAGCGGGTGCAGCGCAGCACGGCGAAATAGGCCCACATCGCCGCCGTCAGCCCCAGAAAGGCCAGGGGGATGGACACCGGAGCCGTCTCCCCCGCCGCCACGATCAGCTGGAGGCAGGCCAGTATCTGGAACACCGTCAGCCACAAAAAGGAGGGGAAGATGGCGGCGGGGCGCTCGTTCCGCCGTCTCCGCTCCAGCTCCTCCCGCTCCGCGGCGGTCTGGGGCAGAAGGACCAGGGGCACGCCTCCCAGGGTGATGGTGTCCCCCATCTCCACCGGGGCGGAGGTCTCCACCCGCTCGCCATTGACCTCCGTGCCGCCCTTGGAACCCAGGTCGTAGAGAATCCAGCCCTCGTCCTCCCCCCGGCAGAGGGCCGCGTGCTGGCGGGAGACGCTGGGATAGACCAGGCGCACATCGGCGCTCCGGCCCCGGCCGATGATGTTCTCCCAGTGGGTCAGGGGCATGGACGCGCCGTTGGGCAGGCTCAGGAGGCCCCAGGTCTCCGGCGTGTGGGGGATCTTCAGCAGGGAGCGCACCGCCCGCCACAGGATCAGCACCGCCAGCACCGGGAACAAAAACCGCACGAAGGCGGTGTACCAGACACCGGCCAGCGGATATTCCGCCAGCAGGCCGCACACCATATTCAGCAGAGCCTGGAGAGGCGCCGTCAGCTGCTCCATGCGCGTTTCCCCCCTTTGAATCCATGATCGATGGTAGTATACCATTTTTTATCCCCGCTGTACAGCCTCCCCGCCGCCCGTTTTTATTTTACCGGGAATTTGAACAGAATTTCCCTTTTCCTCTTGACCTTTTCGGGGAAATCCATTAGAATTGTATATTGCACATGGGTTCCGCGGGGCAGCGCCCTCCGGATTCCCGGCTCCTATCCACATTACGAAAGGCCGATCAAATCATGACACATCCCTATAAGACCCGGGAGGGCGGCGCCACGGTGACGATCTTCGTCCCCTATGACTGCAAGAACCACTGCCCCTTCTGTATCAATAAGGAGGAATACGCGGATATGACGGGCTTCTCTCTGGAGAAGATCTGCGCCAGCATCCGGCGGATGGACGCCCTCACCCCCCGGTGTGACTTCGTCTTCACCGGCGGCGAGCCCCTGTCCGACCTGGGCGCTCTCCAGACCATGCTGGATGAGATTCCCACTACCCATAAGGTCTATATCAACACCACCCTTCCGGTGTCCGAGCACCAGTCCGAGGAGGATGTGCTGGCCTTTCTGGAGCGGAATCGGCACAAGATCACCTGCGTCAACGTCTCCCGCCATATGCAGAAGTACGTGGTGGAGTCCAACGACGCTCTTCTCGCCCGGCTGCCGGTGCGCTTCCGGGTGAACTGCGTGCTGTACAAGGACTACCCCGCCAAGGACCTGATCCCCTATCTGGACCGGTTCCGCAAGATCCCTGGAGCCTCCATCCAGTTCCGGTTCGACTACACCGCCACCACGCCGGAGAACCTCTACGACGAGGACCACGACAAGATTCTTCAAGATCTCAAGCAGATTGCCCGGTACACCGGTCTGGACGGCTGCCGGATGCGCTGCGGCTTCCACTTCGACTACTGCGGGCTGGAGCTCACCTACCACAAGACCCTGCCCTACTCCACCATTGTGGAGACCGACCCGGCGGATGGCGTGACTTATGACATTCTCTACGACATCCTCATCAAGCAGAACGGCGACATCCACTCCGACTGGACCGGCGTTCTGCTGGACGTGGACGCCTACGAAAAGGTGGTCTACGAGCCCTACGATCTCCGCTGGCTGGCAAGGATCGCCTGATTTCCCCGCCTGCCCGAATCAATTTCAACCGTGACAAAACGGCGCCCCATCAGGGGCGCCGTTTTTTATGCTCCCAGCCTGGCCAGAAGGGCCGCCGGGTCCACCACCCTGCCGTAGGGGTACTCCACCCCCTCCTCGGCCCAGATGGAGATGAGGTTTGCGGTGGCCTGGGCCGCGGCGAGAAACTCCTCATAGGTGACCTCCGGCTTTACTTGGCAGGCCAGGGCGTACAGCCCCGCCACATAGGGGACCACCCAGCTCATGCCGCCCTCGGCGAAATAGGCGTACTCCCCCTCCCCCGCCGGGGAGGCCGTGGTCCGGCGGTCCATGGGGACCAGGAGGAGGGAGCCGTCCGCTCCCCGGTACTCCCCGCTGTACAGGCTCTCCTTCCAGAAGGCCCCGGGGCGGCAGTCCGCCCGCTGGTTGGGATCGCCGTACCGTCTGCGGCCCATCCCCATCCAGGGCTCCAGCAGCGGATCATTGCTGTTGACGCAGACCACGGCGATCCCCGCGGCCCGGGCACGGCCGACGGCGGCCTCGATCTCCGCCGCCCCGGCGGTATCCGCCATCCAGCCCACGGACATGGAGATCACCCGGATCTTCTCTCCCTCCGGGAGGGTCTCATTCAGGGCGGTCAGCCGGTCGATGTCCTCCGCGTAATAGGTCATGTCCCGGACAAAGTTTCCCTCCGTGCCGGTTCCAACATCGTCGGCGATGAAGTACAGCAGCGCCTCCGGGGCCACGCCCACCGTCTCCCCCAGGGCGATGGAGGCCACGGCGGGGCCGTGGGTGGAGGCGTCGTCCTCCGCGGCGGTATGGTACTCCTGATAGAGCCGCAGGCGGTCCCCATACTCCTGATGCTCCACCAGCAGGGTCTGGTCGATGATGGCGATGCCCACGCCCTTCCCGGTGATCCCTTGCTCATGGAGCTCCCGGAGGCCCAGGCCCGGGTCCTTCCCCAGCTCCAGAAGCTCCTGGGGCCGAAAGTCCTCCGGCAGATTCTCCGGCCACCGGGTCCGGGTGTCGAAGTCGGCGGAGAGGAGCTCCGCCTCCATGTCCATGAGGTCCCATTCCCGCAGGTCGGCACAGCGGAAATCCCCCCAGCCCGCGTCAACATCTGGGTCGTCCATCAGAGAGACCGTGACCGCCGGCGGGCGGCGGCAGATCGCGGCCGATGACCGGGTCCCGCTCCGCGGCGGGGCGCAGGCCGCCAGCAGAGCCAGCAGGAGGCAGAGGGCCGGGTAAACGCGTTTTTTCAATGAAACCATCTCCTTTATTTGGTGGCTTCATCTTATCAGCCGTTTCTTACAAACAGCCCGACATTTTTCTTACAATTTTCTTACGATTCCCCGCAACCTTTCACCGCGGATTCCGTCTATACAGGTAACAACACAGAGGAGGGACCATGATGAAGAGAAATCTCCTGCGCTTATCCTGCCTGACGCTGGCGCTGCTCCTGCTCACCGGCTGCGGCGGAGGAACCGCCGCCCCCAGGAGCCTGACAGAGAATCTGAGATCCCAGGCCCCCGCCCCGGAGCCCGTCACGGAGACCCAGGCCGAGGCCCTGACCGCCTTCTCCCTGGACCTGCTGCGGGAGAACTGGACCGGGGAGAACATCCTGCTCTCCCCCCTCTCCGTTCTCTCCGCCCTGGGCATGACCGCCAACGGGGCCGGAGGCGAGACCCTGACCCAGATGGAGACCGTCCTGGGCCTGCCCGCGGAGGAATTAAACGGAACCCTCTCCGCCTGGGCCGCCGGACTTCCCAGGGACAAGGACTGCCGGGTGGACCTGGCCAATTCCCTCTGGCTCCGGGACGACGGGAGCTTTACCGCCAGCCAGGATTTTTTGCAGACCGTCACGGACTGGTATGGGGCCGGGGTGTTTCCCGCGGCGTTTGACAGCGGGACGCTCCGGGACATCAACGGTTGGGTGGAGCGGAACACCCACGGCATGATCCCGGAGATCATCCAGGAGATCCCCGACGAGGCGGTCCTCTACCTGATCAACGCCCTGGCCCTGGAGGCGGAATGGGAGACGGTTTACCGGGAGGACCAGGTGCGGGAGGACCGGATTTTCACCGGGTCGGACGGCCGGGAACAGCCGGTGACGCTGATGTACGCCGACGATGGACTCTACCTGGAGGACGAACACGCCCAGGGATTCCTGAAACCCTACAAGGGCGGCCGGTGGGCCTTTGCCGCATTGCTGCCGGAGGAGGACATGGGCCTTGCGGACTACGCCGCCTCCCTCACCGGAGAACGTCTCTATGAAATTCTATCGGGCGCGCGGGAGGCCCTGGTCTATACCGCCATTCCCAAATTTCAGTGCGAATACGGTGCGGAGCTGTCCGACAGCCTGAAAGCCCTGGGCATGACCGACGCCTTTGACTGGAAAACCGCGGACTTCGCCGCCATGGGCTCCTCCCTCAACGGCCCGCTGTATATCAGCAAGGTGCTCCACAAGACCTTTATCTCCGTAGACGAGAAGGGCACCAGGGCCGGAGCCGCCACGGCGGTGGCCATGGACGCCGGCGGAGCCGCCCCCGGCATGGTGCCGGAGGTCTATCTGGAGCGCCCCTTCCTCTATCTGCTGGTGGACCTGGAGACCAATCTGCCCGCCTTCATCGGGGCCGTGACAACTATGGAATAGAGAAAAGCGGGGGGGCCACGCCGGCCCGGGTTGTTATAAAAGATATTTTTTTTAATACCACGGTGAACCCCGCCCCACCCCCCCACCCCGCGCGGGGGGGGGCGGCCCCC
>CAMNRF010000063.1 GCA_946551795.1 uncultured Oscillibacter sp. | reverse complement strand
TCCCCTATGGGGAGGTCCCCCACATGAGATGCTCCACCGCGCCGGACCACAGAGGCCGATTCGTCTTCGGCCGCCTGGCGGGCCAGGACGCGGCCGTGATGCAGGGCCGGCTCCACACCTACGAGGGGTGGACCATGGAGGAGGCGGCCTACCCCGTCCGCCTGCTGCGCCTGCTGGGGGCGGACACCCTGCTGGTGACCAACGCCGCCGGGGCGGTGAACACCGCCTTCGCCCCCGGGGACATCATGCTCATCACGGACCACATCAAGCTCTTCGCCGGCAGCCCCCTGACGGGTCCCAATCTGGACGGGTTCGGCCCCCGCTTCCCGGACATGAGCCATGTCTACACCCCGGCCCTTCAGGACATCGCCCGGCAGAGCGCCGGAGAGCTGGGCCTCACTCTGCGCCAGGGCGTGTATATGTACTTCCCCGGCCCCCAGTTTGAGACTCCCGCCGAGGTGCGGGCGGCCCGCCTTCTGGGCGCGGACGCCGTGGGCATGTCCACCGTGCCGGAGGCCATCGCCGCGGCCCACTGCGGCATGCGGGTCCTGGGCCTCACCCTGTGCACCAACATGGCGGCGGGCGTGCTGGCCCAGCCCCTCTCCGGCGAGGAAGTCATCGCGGCGGGACAGGCGGCGGCCCCCAGGTTCTCCGCCCTGGTGAAGGCCTGCCTCAGGCGGGTATAAACCCGTCCGATCCGTAATAGGATAGTCCTGTCCCGCATCTTTTTGAGAAATCCGAGGTACATTGCTCATGTCCAAAGAAAAAAAGCAGTCCTTTATGGGCGGCGCGGCCATTCTGGCCTCCGCCGTGGTGGTCGTCAAGCTCATCGGCGCGGTCTACAAGCTGCCGCTGAACAACATCCTGGGCGATGTGGGCAAGACCTACTTCGACACCGCCTACCTGATCTACAACTTTCTGAATATCTTCGCCACGGCGGGATTGCCCCTGGCCATCTCCAAGCTCACGAGCCAATCCCACGCCCAGGGCCGGGAGAACGAGAAGCGCAAGATCTTCCGCACCTCCATCTGGCTGTTCTTCGCCCTGGGTCTGGCGGGCTCGCTGCTGATGTTCTTCGGCGCGGACCATCTGGCCGCCTTCGAGGCCAACCCCATGGCCGCCCAGGCCATCCGGGCCCTGGCCCCGGCGGTGTTCTGCGTGTGCCTGCTGGCCTGCATGCGGGGCTATACCCAGGGCCAGGGGAACATGACCCCCACCGCCGTCAGCCAGGTGCTGGAGGCGCTGTGCAAGGTGGGCATCGGCCTGCCCCTGGCCTGGTACATTCTGCGCCTGAGCCGGGCCGCGGCGGAGGACAATATGGCCAATGTGGCCGCCGGGGCCATCTTCGGCGTCTCCGCGGGGACCATTCTCTCCGTCCTCTTCCTGATTATCTACCTGCTGACCCACCGGAATCGGACAAAATCCCTGGACGTCCCCTCCTCCGCCGGGGCCATACTGCGGCAGGTGCTGGTGATCGGCATCCCCATCACCCTGGGGAACTCCGCCCTGGGCATCATCAACCTCATTGACACCAAGATTGTCATGGGACGGCTCCAGAGCGCCCTGCTCCTCAGCGAGGTGGAGGCGGCGGCCCTCAACGGCCAGTACCGCATGGCCATGGATATGCCCAACATGGTGGCCTCCTTCGTCTATCCCGTCACCATGAGCCTGATCCCCTTCGCCGCGGCGGCCATCGCCCAGCGGGACACCGCCAGGGCGGACCGCATCATCTCCTCCGCCTTCCGGCTCATCGCCGTGCTGGCCATCCCGGCGGGCGTGGGCCTCTCCGTGCTGGCCACGCCCATCATGCGGCTGATCCTGCCCAGGCGGCAGGAGGCCGCCCTGGCCGCCGGCCCCCACCTGCGCGTCCTGGGCCTGGCCACCATCTTCATCTGTCTGATGATCCTCACCAACGCCATTCTCCAGACCTACGGAAGGGAGAAGCTGCCCATCTTCACCGTCATCGCCGGCGGCCTCACCAAAATTGTCATGAATTACGTCCTGGTGGGGAATCCTGAGATCAACATCCACGGGGCTCCCATCTCCACGCTGTGCTGCTATCTCGTGGTGGTGGGGCTGAACCTGTTCTTTGTCTGGAAGTACTCCGCCAAAAAGCCCCGCTATCTCCAGCTCTTTCTGAGGCCCGCCCTGGCCTCCGCCCTGATGGGCGCCGGCGTTTGGGCGGTGTACGGCTTCGTGAACCGGGCCCTCTCCGGCGGCCGCTCCGCCTATGGCGCCAACGCCGCCGCCGTCATGGCGGGGATTCTGGCGGGCGTGGCGGTGTACGGCGTGCTGGTCATCACCCTGCGCATCCTCCGGGCGGAGGACGTGCGCTCCATCCCCCACGGGGAAAAACTGGTGCGGCTGCTGCGGCTGAAATAGCGCGTAATCGTTTTTCTGGGGGCCCTTTCCATGAAAAACCGAAATATCTGTTGCTTCGCGGAAAAAAACTTGCAAAGGCAGGCAATCTATGGTAGATTTTCAATGTAAAGACCGCTACGGCTGGGAGGACCTGCTGGAGATCACCCGGCTCCTCCGCTCCCCCGGCGGCTGTCCCTGGGACCGGGAGCAGACCCACGGCTCCATCCGCCGGAACTTTCTGGAGGAGACCTACGAGGTGCTGGACGCCCTGGACCGGGACGATCCCCACGGCATGTGCGAGGAACTGGGGGACGTCTTGATGCAGGTGGCCCTCCACGCCCAGATGGAGGCCGAGCGGGGCCGCTTCACCATGGACGACGTGGTGGACGGCGTATCCAAAAAGCTGGTATACCGCCACCCCCACGTTTTCGGCAGCGCCCGGGCGGACACCAGTGAGGAGGTCCTGGTCAACTGGGAGGCCTTGAAGCGGACGGAGAAGGGCCAGCGGTCCACCGCCGACGCCATCGAGGCCGTGCCCCACACCCTGCCCGCCCTGTGGCGGGCGGAGAAGACTGTCTCCAAGACCGCCAAGGCCGGCTTCAACTGGTCCGGGCTCACCGGCCCGCTGGACAAGCTGGAGGAGGAGGTCCGGGAGCTGCGCCGGGCCGTGGAGGCCGGCGGTGAACCGGACGCGCCCCACGGCGTGCGGGAGGAGCTGGGGGACCTGCTCTTCATCACCGCCAAGATCGCCCAGATGTGCGGCGTGGACCCGGAGGAGGCCCTGCACCGGGCCTGCGACAAGTTTGACCGGCGCTTCCGCCGGGTGGAGACGGCGGCGGACAAGCCTCTGCCGGAGTACACGGAGGAGGAGCTGACCGCCCTCTGGGAGCGGGCCAAGGAACTGTCTTAAACGCATTCGCGTATAAGAAATATATTTTAGAATACCAAAGATTTTTAGGAGGATCAACCAATGAACAAAGCTGAACTCATCAACGCCGTCGCCGCTTCCGCCGACGTCTCCAAGAAGGACACCGAGGCGGTCATCACCGCCATGCTGGACACCATTACCGAGGCTTTGAAGCAGGGCGACAAGGTCCAGCTGGTCGGCTTCGGCTCTTTTGAGGTCAAGAAGCGCGCCGCCCGCATCGGCCGGAACCCCCGGACCAAGGAGGAGATCGAAATCCCCGCCACCGTCCTGCCCGTGTTCAAGGCCGGCAAGCTGCTGAAGGATACCGTGGCGAAGTAAAGAGGGGACCGCGTCCCCCCCTTTACGCTCCGCCGGGCTTCGCCCGGCTCCGCTGTTCCCCCTGTTCTATCGGGGGCACGGGGGCGGATCGAAGACTGCTTCGTCTCCCGTGGCGGGCCCTAAACACCAGTGACCTCGGTCACTGGTGTGTTTGCCCCAAGGGCAAACGGATCAGGGTATTTTCGCCACGTACATGCCGCGGCGAAAATGATTGAAATCTCTTGATTCGCCTCCGGCGAATCAACCGGGGAAACCTGGGTTTCCCCTGGCCCCTTTCCCTGCGTCCACGGGGCGCGGGGGCGGGAGCTGCTGCCGGTGCGGGACGTGCCGGCAGTTTTCTTATGGAGGACTTGTTTATGCGACTGGATAAATACCTGAAAGTCTCGCGGCTGATCAAGCGGCGGACCGTGGCCAACGAGGCCTGCGACAACGGGCTGGTCACTGTCAACGGCAAGCCCGCCCGGGCCTCCTATGACGTCAAAGTGGGAGACCAGATCTCCCTTCAATTCGGCGTGCGGACCATCACCGTGGAGGTGCTCTCCGTCCAGGAGACCGTCCGGCAGACGGACGCCGGGACGCTGTACCGGGAGATTGGGCGTTAGGGAAGCTCTGGATCTATCAACGCTTTCCTAGGCCCTGTTTGAAAAATGTCAAAACGCCCAATCGTCGGATCTTTTTCCGCTGTGCATTTCGCCATTTATCAAACAAGGCCTAATCATATTTCCCCGCCTCGTCCCATATAGTGGGGACAGGGAGGGACGCCGTATGAATGATTACAATTCCATGCCCCAGACAGCCCACCGGCTGGAGCTGACCGGCCGGGAGCGGCTGACGGTCTCCGGCGTGGAGGACGTGGAACGCTTTGACGAGACGGGCATCGTCATGTCCACCTCCGCCGGGACGCTGGTGGTCACCGGGGAGGACCTGCACATCGGGAAGCTGTCCCTGGACGGCGGGGAGCTCCATGTGGAGGGCCGGGTGGACTCCGTGTCCTATGAGGACGACGGGGCCGGCCGGGGCGGCTTTTTCAGCCGCCTGTTCGGATAGGCCATGGGAAATCAGGTCTCCCAACAGCTGCTGGTGTTCGGCCAGTCCATCCTGCTGGGCCTGTGCGCCGGGCTGCTGTACGACCTGCTGCGGCCCTTCCGCCTCCGCCGCCCCCGTCTGACCGGGCTGCTGGACGGCCTGTACTGCCTCCTGGCCGGGACCATCGTGTTCCTCTTCCTTCTGCGGGGGGCGGACGGACAGCTGCGGGGGTTTGTGGTGCTGGGTGCCCTGGGCGGAGCGGTGCTGTTTTTCGGCCTGTTCTCAGAGCTGCTGCGGCCTGTCTGGGCCTTTTGGGCGGACACGCTGGCGTATTTGGCCCGGCTCTTGTCCCTTCCCGCCCTGTGGACAAAAAATTTTTGCAAAAAAATTGCCCTTCGCGGAAAAAAGCTCTTTTATTTTTCGAGGAAATGCTATACAATAGGGAAAAACGGATGGAGGCGTCCATCCAGGAGAGGAGACGGCGGACATGGCAAAAAAAGAGCGGGCGCCAAAGGGAAGGCGCCGCATCCTCCACGCCGGCCCTCTGACCAAGCTCCTGCTGCTGGTGCTGCTGCTGGGCATCGGCTGGCAGCTCTACCGTCTCCAGGGCCAGGTGGAGGCCGCCCAGGCGGAAAAAGACCTCCTGGCCGCCCAGGTGGAGGTCAAGCGCCAGGAAAACAGCGCCCTGGCCGCCGACATCGAGGCCGGAGGCAGTCAGGAGAAGATGGAGGAGATCGCCCGGAATGAGCTGGGCATGGTCTTTCCCGGCGAGTATGTGCTTTGTGATGGAATCGACTGACCGGCGCCGGACGGATGAGGGGATGTGGGATATTCCCGCGCCGGAGCCGGTCCGTTCTTTTTCATAATAGATGTGTGTGAAAAAATCTTGGGAAGGAGAAAGAAACAGCGGTATGGATCCTCAGGTTGGGAGCATTTTGGAGGGCAAAGTAGCCAGTATCACAAAGTTCGGGGCCTTTGTCGCCCTGGAGGGCGGGAGATCCGGGCTGGTACATATCTCGGAGATCGCCAACACCTTTGTCAACGACGTACACGACTTTTTACAGGAGGGACAGGAGGTCAAGGTCCTGGTTCTCTCCGCGGAGAAGGGGCGCATCAACCTCTCCATCAAAAAGGCCCTGCCGCCTCAGGAGCGCCCGGCGCCCCAGGGGGCCAGGCCCTTCCATGCGCCCCGGCCCGCGGCGGCCCCCCAGCAGGCGGGCCGTCCGCAAGGCGTCCAGGCAGTCCAGAAACCCCTGCCCCCCTCCGGCGACCAGGCCTTTGAGGACAAGCTCAAGCGTTTTCTCTCCTCCTCCGAGGGGAAGATGGCGGACCTGAACCGCAGCATGGACGGCAAGCGGGGCGGCCGCAGGCGGCGTTGAACAAAGCCCGGCGGAGATCGCTCCGCCGGGTATTTCCCTCTTTACCCCGGTGCGTTGTCTCACCGGAAATTCAACAAAGGAGTGAATCTGATGAAATGGATGATCGCCTCTGACCTCCACGGCTCCGCCCGGTGCTGCCGGGCGATGCTGGACGCCTTTCGCCGGGAGGGCGCGGAGCGGCTGGTGCTGCTGGGAGACCTGCTGTACCACGGCCCCCGGAACGACTTTCCGGAGGAGTACGACACCCGGGCCGTCACCGCCCTGCTCAATGGCGTGAAGGACCGCCTGCTGTGCGTCCGGGGCAACTGCGACAGCGAGGTGGACCAGATGGTGCTGGAGTTCCCCATGCTGGCGGAGTACGCCTTTCTGGCCCCGGACGGCCTCACCATCTTCGCCACCCACGGCCACAACTACGGCCCGGACAACCCGCCGCCCCTGCAGCCGGGGGACTTCCTCCTCTGCGGCCACACCCACCTGCCGGTGCGCCGGGACCGCGGCGGGTACACCTACCTGAACCCCGGCTCCCTGTCCCTGCCCAAGGAGGGCACGCCCCACAGCTACATGACGCTGGAGGGCGGCGTCTTCACCTGGCACGACCTCTTCACGGGAGAGACCTTCCAGCCCCTGCGCTAGTTCTAAGAGAAGACCTCCGGCAGGAGGTCTTCTCTTGTCTAAATTTTTCCCTTGAAAAATGCAAAGTTCCTCCCTGGCGCCGGAGCCCCGCCGAACAGCAGGGACCCGTTCCCCCTTTCCTCCAGCGTTCGGTCCAGCCGGGTTTTCAGGGCGTCTCCTCCCATAGGCACGGCCTGGTTGGAGAGGGCATCGCTATGGAACGCGCTTGCGGAATATGTCTTTTTGGAATTTCAAATCCTTCTGTCCCGAAAATTTTTCTCCTCTTGACATTCGGTAAAGAATAGTGTAAAATTACACTATTCTTTACCGAGGGGGAATGCCGGTGACCCGAGATGACTTTATCCGGGAAATGGACCAGCAGCTCAAATTGGTGCGGACGGAGCACGGCTTTACCCAGGACGCCATGGCCCAGGCCCTGGGCCTCAGCAAAAAGACCCTGGTACAGATCGAAAAGGGGCGGGCCTCCCTGGGCTGGATGGGAGCGGCGGCCCTGGCCTCCATCTTCGCCGGAAGCCAGGTGCTGGCGGGGCGGCTGGGCGGCGAGCCCAGCGACATCATCCAGGCCCTGGCCTTTCAGAACCTGAAGCCCCACTATCCCAGGACCATGGGCGGCAGGGTCTGGTGGCGGACCCTGGAGCGGTGGGGAGAATACCGCATCCAGCAGAACATCCTCTCCCAGCATTACAGGGCCCTGGACGGCCAGGATGGGCGGGTATTCTCCTCCTTCGATCTGGAGGAGGTCCGGCAGCGTCTGGCGGAATTGGAGGGAGGCGATGGATAAGCGGAAGATCCTGGCGGCGGTGAAAAAGGCGCTGCGGGCCCTGGCGCTGGCGGCGGGACTGACCCTCTTCCTGGGGGGCTTTTGGTTCGTGGCGCTGCTGTTCGGGTCCCTCGGCGCCTTTCCGCTGTATGTGACCCGGGTCATCCCGGTCTTGGGCGTGGCCACCACGGCGGCGGCGGTGCTGGCCGCCAGCGGCTATCTGCCCCCCAAAGCCCTGCGGTGGCTGGGGCGTGGGACCCTGGCGGTGTGCGGACTGTGCCTGATGTTTGTGGCCTATGGCGCCTATGACGAGTACCTTGTCCCCACCCTGGACGACCGGATGCTGATGCTGGAGGAGTATGCTCCCTTCCAGGAGGGCACCAAGACGGCGTCCCTGGACCATCCCGCCTCCCTCCAAATGGAGGAGGCCGCGGCGGGGCGGCTGCGGCTGGACGGGGCCACGGCGCTGTATCCCGTGTACGCCGCCTTTGTCCAGGCGGTATATCCAGAGGATGTATATCCGCTGAACGACGGGCGCGTGGCCTGTACCGGCACCATCAAAGCCTACCGGCGGCTGGTGAACGGGGAGACGGACGTGATCTTTGCGGCGGAGCCCTCCCAGGCCCAGCGGGACTACGCCGCGTTCAAGGGGATGGAGCTCCACATGACCCCCGTCGGCCGGGAGGCCTTCGTGTTTTTCGTCAACCGCTGGAACCCGGTGGACAGCCTGACGGTGGAGCAGATCCGGGGAATCTACTCCGGAGAGATCACCGCCTGGAGGCAGGTTGGGGGCCCCTTTGGGCGCATCCGGGCCTTCCAGCGGGCGGAGGACAGCGGCAGCCAGAGCGCCCTGCTGCGGCTCATGGGGGACACGCCCCTGCGGGAACCGGAGGAGCGGGAGGTCATCGGCGGCATGGGGGAGATCATCCGGGAGGTGGCCAGCTACCGAAACTACTGGGGGGCCATCGGCTTCTCCTTCCGGTTTTACGCCTCGGAGATGGCAGCCAACCGCCAGATCAAGTTGCTGGCCCTGGAGGGCGTGGCGCCCGCCAGGGAGACCATCCGGGACGGGAGCTACCCCATCGCGTCGTCCTTCTACGCGGTGACGGCCTCGCCCATCGGGGAGCCGGCGCCGGAGGAGACCGACGGGGACCTGGCGGCGTTCCTGGCGTGGGTCCGCTCCCCGGAGGGGCAGGAGCTGGTGGAGAAAACGGGGTATGTGGGCATCGGACAGGAGGGATAGGATGAAAAAGAAAACCATCCTGCGGATCATCAGCCTGGCGATGCTGGTGATCGCGGCGGTCTTTGTGATCTTCGCCCTGAACTGCCCCCAGTGCGGCAGAACGGTCTCCATCGGAAATTTCCGGTTCGGCGCGGAACAGTGGATCATCTGCTACAAGCTCTATGTCCTGGTGATGGTGTCGCTGTTCGCCGGGTCGTTCTGGGTAAGGGAGCGGTGAGGAGACATGGGTGAGATCGTGGCCGCGGCGGCCTACCGGGCCGTGGGACAGGCGGCGCTGTACCTGCTGATCCTCCCGGCGGAATTGATTGCTCTGGGGTATCTCGTCTATATCGCGGCGGGCGTCTTCCGGGAGTGGCGCAAGAAATAGAGGACCGCCCATCCCGCTCCCCTTCTCCATCGGATGTTCCGCCGCGGGCGGGCATCCGGGGAAGGGGACGGAATGGGCGGCTTGTCTTTTGTCACAGCACCTTGCTGAGAAAATCCTGGAGCCGGGGGTGCCGGGGATTGCCGAAGAGGGCCTCCGGGGCTCCCTCCTCCAGCACCAGGCCGTCGGCCATGAACAGCACCCGGCTGCCCACCTCCCGGGCAAAGCCCATCTCGTGGGTCACCACCACCATGGTCATGCCGTCCCGGGCCAGCTCCTTCATCACGTCCAGCACCTCGCCCACCATCTCCGGGTCCAGGGCGGAGGTGGGCTCGTCAAACAGCATCAGCTGCGGCTTCATGGCCAGGGCCCGGACGATGGCCACCCGCTGCTTCTGCCCGCCGGAGAGCTGGCTGGGGTAGGCGTCGGCCTTGTCCGTCAGGCCCACCCGCTGGAGCAGGGCGTCCGCCTGGGCGTCGGCCTCCTCCTGCTTCATCAGGCCCGTGCGCACCGGGGCCAGGGTGATGTTTTTCCGGATGGTCATGTTGGGGAAGAGGTTGAAGTGCTGGAACACCATGCCCATCTGCTGGCGCACCTGGTCGATCTTTACCTTGGGGTCCGTGATCACCGTGCCCTGGAAGGTGATGGTCCCCGCGCTGGGGGTCTCCAGCAGGTTCAGGCACCGCAGAAACGTGGACTTGCCGGAGCCGGAGGGCCCGATGATGACCACCTTCTCCCCGGGGTTGATGTGCTGGGAGATGTCGTTGAGGACCAGGTGGTCCCCGAAGGACTTGGAGAGGTTTTTAACGTCGATCACTTTCCCGCAGCCTCCTTTCAAGCCGTCCCTGGAGCCAGGTGAAGACGATGACGATCACTAAGTACATCCCGGCGATGCCCAGGAGGGGCGGCATATAGTCGAAGGTCCTGCCGCCGATGGTGCTGGCGTAGTAGAGCATCTCCGCGCCGCCGATGGCCTGGGCCAGGGAGGTGTCCTTGAACAGCGTGATGAACTCGTTGCCAAGAGACGGCAGGATGTTCTTGAACGCCTGGGGGATGACGATGAACCGCATGGTGTCCACATACCCCAGGCCCAGGGACCGGCCCGCCTCGGACTGGCCCGCGTCCACGCTCATGAGGCCCCCCCGGATGATCTCCGCCACGTAGGCGCCGGAGTTGACGCCCAGGCCGATGAAGGCCACCAGCACCTTGTTGCGCTGGGTGGGGAAGATGACGAAGGTCCAGATGAACAGCTGCACCAGCATGGGGGTGCCCCGGATAACGGTGGTGTAGATCTGGCAGATGAAATTCAGGACACCCAGCAGGAAATTGCGCCGGCCCAGACGCTGCTGGTCATGGGCGGAGCGGACAACGGCCACGATCAATCCCAGGATGACGCCGAAGATCAACGCGATGACCGTCAGCTCCATGGTGACCCCCAGTCCCTGGAGGTAGAGCTTCCAGCGGTCCCCCTCGATAAAGGCCTTGTACAGCCTGGGGCCCATGCGGTCCAGCCAGTCGATCAGTGATTGCAGCATAGTAGGAGCCCCTCCTTTCTCTCTTCTACTCTAACAACGTACTCCAACGAGGAAACAGGGCGGCCGAAATTGGCCGCCCTGAATCACTGACTGCTTTACTCGGCGGTGATATACTTGTCCACGATGCCCTGGAAGGTCCCGTCGGCCTTCAACTCCGCCATGGCGTTGTTGACGGCCTCCAGCAGGGCGGTGTTTCCCTTGGCCAGGCCAATGGCGTAGTCCTCCACGGCGAACTCGGTGTCCAGGATCTTCAACCCCTCGTTGGCCGCCACGAAGCTCTTGGCGGGCTCGTTGTCGATGACCACGGCGTCAATCTGGCCGTTGACCAGGGCCATAACCGCCAGGGCGCCGGTGTCGAAGGCGGTGACATGGTCCTCGCCGTAGCCGCCGTTCTCCGGGGAATCGGAGCAGTAGATGTAGCCGGTGGTGGCCTTCTGGCAGCCGATCATGTCGGCATTGCCCAGATCATCCACGGACTGAATGGGGGAGTCCTCCTTGACGATGACCACCTGAATGCCGGTGGCGTAGCTGTCGGAGAAGTCCATGACCTCTTTCCGCTCGTCCGTGACGGTGATGCCAGCCATGGCGATGTCGCTCTGGCCGGTCTGCACGGCGGTGAGGGCGGCGTCAAAGCCCATGTCGTCCACCACCAGCTCCAGTCCCAGCTTCTTGGCGATGGCGTCGGCCACCTCCACGTCGATGCCCTCGAAGCCGCCGGCGTCGGTGGTCATCTCATAGGGAGGGAACTCGGCGTTGGTGGACATATGGAGCTTGCCGGATTCCACGGTGGTGAAAGCGGCGTCCGCCGGGGCGTCCGTGTTGGCGGGCGCGTCCGTGCCGGCGGGGGTGTCGTTATTGGCGGGGGCGTTGTTCCCGCCGCCGCAGGCGGCCAGGCTCAGCACCATGGCCAGGGTCAGCAAAAGCGCAAAATACTTCTTCATAACGCAGTCTTCCTTTTTCATAGATTTTCTTTCCGTTTTGGAAATATTGCACATTCAAAACGGGATCTCCCGTTGGGATGTGGATACCTTATCACGCTCCGGCCCCGCTGTCAATACTTTTTCAGAATTTATGTATATTTATTTGGTCACTTCTTCCATTTTCCCAGAAAATATGGAACATCCGCCCATTTCTTTGTGAATTTTTTAGGTAACTCATACAGAGCTCAGTGAATATTGAAGTGAATATTCACCAGAGAGAACCGGAAGGCGGACACCGCGGTGCCCGCCTTCGCTCTTTTATCCCAGCCACACGCCGATCACCAGAAACACCATGGTCAGAAGCAGGAAATACAGCACCAGCTTCCAGACGTATTTGATCCACCGGTCATAGGGGACGTGGCCCAGGGCCAGGGCCCCCATCACCACCGCCGCCGTGGGGGTGACGATGTTCACAAGCCCGGAGGCGGACTGGAAGGCCGTCACCACCAGGTCGCCGCCCACGCCGGCGAACTCCCCCAGGGGCGCCATAATGGGCACCGACAGCGTGGCAAGGCCCGAGGAGGA
Organism: uncultured Oscillibacter sp.; assembly: GCA_946551795.1. Taxonomy (GTDB): domain Bacteria; phylum Bacillota; class Clostridia; order Oscillospirales; family Oscillospiraceae; genus Oscillibacter. Next base: position 1,220 of record CAMNRF010000063.1, on the reverse strand, counting down.
GGGGACCAATACCGTCAGGGGCAGGTAGATGAGGTACACCAGCAGCACGAAGCTGACGGCTCCCGCGCCGGAGAGGGCCTCCTCGCCCCAGTGGAGGATGGTGTCGGTGATGCCGCCGTCGTTCATCAGCACGGTGATGCCCCGGCTGACGCCGATGATGAAGGCCACGCCCAGAAGGTCCGCGCAGCCGGCCACGAAGGTCTCCGCCACCTCGTCCTCCCGCTGGCCGTCGATGAAGCCGATGACCACGCCGCCCACCAGGAACAGCGCGCTGAGCTCCGGGAACCACCAGCCCAGTACCGGCAGGGGCAGGCCCATCTCGTCAAAGGGGATGACGCCGTAGATCATGACCAGGAACACCGCCGTGAAAAGGACCATGATAACCTTGCGCTTGGGGGTGAATACCGGCTGGGGCTCCTCCATGCTCACCTGGATCTTGCCCGCGCCCACGCCCACCACGGACCGGGAGGGGTTCTTCTTCACCCGGGCGGCGTAGGCCATCACAAACCAGATGGCGGCGCTCTCAAACACGATCCACTGGAGGAGGCGCAGCAAAATGCCCTCCCCCAGGGACACCCCGGCAAAGCCCGCGGCGATGCCGGTGGCGAAGGGGTTGACGGTGGAGCTGATGACGCCGGCCCCGGCCCCCAGCAGGATCACGGAGATGCCCACCACGGCGTCGTAGCCCGCCGCCAGGAACACAGGGATCAGCAGCGGATAGAAGGCCATGGTCTCCTCCCACATGCCGTAGGTGGTGCCCCCCAGACCGAAGAGCAGCATCAGGATGGGGATCAGCCACTTCTCCCGTCCCCCCAGCCGCTGGATGACCCGGGCCACACCGGCGTCCACCGCGCCGGTCTTCATGACCACGCCTAAGAAACCGCCTACCATCAAAATGAACACGCAGACGTCCACGGCGTCGTAGAAGCCGGAGAAGGCGGCTTTCAGCACCGCCCCGGCGCCCTGGGGCGAGGGCTCCGTCAGGTGGTAGCTGCCCGCCACCGGCACGCCGTCCACATACTCGTAGGCGCCGGAGGGGACAATCCAGGTGGCAATGGCCACCAGGATGATCAGCAGGAAGAGGATGGTATAGGCCGTGGGCATCCGAAATTTGGACTTCTCCAAGGGCTCGCCCCCTTCTTATTTTCCGATGGTGGCCACCAGCACGGCCTTGATGGAGTGCATCCGGTTCTCCGCCTCGTCGAAGACCACGCTGTGGC
>CAMNRF010000062.1 GCA_946551795.1 uncultured Oscillibacter sp. | reverse complement strand
CGCCCCCCCCCCTCTCTTTTTCCAAACAACCCCCCCCCCCCCCCCCCCCCCCCCCCCCCCCCGCCCCCCCCCCGCGGCGCGCGGTTCAAGCGGAGGAAGACCAACCGGGGGCGTTCAGTCCCTCAGCGGTTTTCCCGCAGGAGGTCCTGCTTGATGTCCCACAGCCTCTGGCTCAGGTCCACGTAGTAGGTGTGGGGGTTTTCAAATCGCTTGACCTCGTCCCAGAGGGTGTCCACCTGCTCCAGGCAGTACTTCTGGATCTCCGGCAGGGAGGGGCGGTCATAGACCAGCTCTCCGCCCTGGAAGATGGGGCACAGCAGGGGCTTGGCGGTGAAGCCGGTATAGGTCTTGCGCTTCCAGGTGGCCCGGGGGTCGAACAGCTCCAGAGGCCGGGACTCGTCCACCGTCTCGTCCCAGACGGTGAGGTAGTCCGCCTCCGCCTTGCCGGTGGCGTTGTCGAAGATGCGGTAGACCTTTTTGAAGTGGGGGTTGGTGATCTTGTCCACGTTCTCGCTGACCTTGATCTTGGGGATGATGGTTCCCCGGCCGTCCTCCACGGCGGCCAGCTTGTAGACCCCGCCGAACACCGGCTCGCTGCGGGCGGTGATCATCCGCTCGCCCACGCCGAAGAGGCCGATCTCCGCGCCCTGCTGCAGCAGGTCCCGGATGAGGTACTCGTCCAGGGAGTTGGAGGCCGAGATCTGGCACTCTGTCCAGCCGGCCTCGTCCAGCATCTTCCGGGCCTCCCGGCTGAGGTAGGCGATGTCGCCGGAGTCCAGCCGGATGCCGCACTTTGTGATGCCCAGGGGCTTCAACACCTCGTTGAAGGCCCGGATGGCGTCCGGCACGCCGGATTTCAGCACATTGTAGGTGTCCACCAGGAGCGTCGCGTTGGTGGGGTAGATCTCACAGTAGGCCTTGAAGGCCTCGTACTGGCTGTCGAACATCTGGACCCAGGCGTGGGCCATGGTGCCGCCGGCGGGGACGCCGTAGAGCTGGTCGGAGATGGTGCAGGCCGTGCCCTTACAGCCGCCGATGTAGGCCGCCCGCGCGCCGGTGATGGCGGCGTCGGTGCCCTGGGCCCGGCGGGAGCCGAACTCCAGTACCGTGCGCCCCCGGGCCGCCCGGACGATGCGGTTGGCCTTGGTGGCGATGAGGCTCTGGTGATTCAGCGTCAGCAGGACGAAGGTCTCGATCAGCTGGGCCTGAATGGCCGGGGCCCGGACCGTCAGAATGGGCTCCCGGGGAAAGATGGGCGTTCCCTCCGGCACGGCCCAGATGTCGCCGGTGAAGCGGAAATTCCGCAAAAACTCCAGAAATTCCTCAGAGAACAGCTTCCGCCCCCGGAGGTACTGGATATCCGCCTCCTCAAAGCGCAGGTTCTCGATATAGTCAATCAGCTGTTCCAGCCCGGCGCAGATGGCGAAGCCGCCCTTGTCCGGAATATCCCGGAAGAAGACGTCGAAATAGGTGATCCGGTCCTGAAAGCCTGCCTGAAAATAGCCGTTGCCCATGGTCAGCTCGTAGAAGTCGCAGAGCATGGTCATGTTCAGTTTTTCTTCCGTTTTCATAAAAGCCTCCGTACACAGCGGCTCCCTGACGCGGCCGCTGGGCTCCGGCGGGCACTTGCCGCCGGTCAAAGTTAGCTGTATTATAAGACCCCCGGCAGGGAAAAGCAATCGCTTTTTCCTTATTTTCTGAGATTCCGATTGACAACCCGCCTCCGCTCTTTTATGATGGGGGTATTCCAAAGACAGACCCGGCGGGGGGTGCCCGCCGGACAGGGAAGGGGACGATGGACATGGGTGTGATCCTCGGCATCGACATCGGCGGTTCCACCACAAAAATCGTGGGGCTGGAGCCGGACGGCACGATGATCTCCATGCTGCGGGTCCGGGCGGAGGACCAGGTGACCAGCCTGTTCGGGGCCCTTGGAAACTACCTGAACACCAACGCGCTGGCCCTCTCCGATGTGGAGCGGGTGGTCCTCACCGGCGTGGGGACCTCCTACGTGGAGGGGGACATCTACGGCCTGCCCACCTGCCGGGTGGATGAGTTCTCCGCCAGCTGCGCGGGGGCGCTGTCCCTGTCGGGACAGGAGCGGGGCGTGGTGGTGACCATGGGCACCGGCACCGCCTTTCTCTGGGCGGAGCGGGACGGCACGGTGCGGCACCTGTGCGGCAGCGGCATCGGCGGCGGCACCCTGGGGGGCCTTTGCCGCAAGCTGGTGGACATGGAGCGATTCGGCCAGATCAAGCGCCTGGCGGAGCAGGGGGACCTGGGCCACGTGGACCTGACCATCCGGGACATCTCCAAAAACGCCGCCGCCACCCTGGACCCGGATATGACCGCCGCCAATTTCGGCAACCTGGCGGAGGACGCGGCCCCCGCCGACCTGGCTGCCGGAGTGGTGAACCTGGTGCTCCAGGCCATCGGCACCATGACGGTGCTGGCCTGCCAGGCCTGCGGGGCGGACACGGTGATCCTCACCGGCTCCATGACCACCCTCTCCCAGGTGAGGCCCAATTTCCAGCTCTTTGAAAAGCTGTACGGCTTTCACTATATCGTGCCGGAGAACGCCACCTTCGCAACGGCCATCGGCGCGGGGCTGTGCAGCCTGCGGCAGCCGTCCTGAGACAGATGAAGAAACCCGCCCGGCGCAGTATGCGCCGGGCGGGTTGATGTGTTTTGAGAGCGATTACTCCCCGTCTTCGCCGTCCTCGTCCTCGTCCAGACCCTCCAGGTCAAACTCCAGCCGCTCGCCGCAGTTGGGGCAGATAACCTCGCCGTCCTCCAGAACGGACTCGTCGAAGTAGATGGTCTCCTCGCAGGTGGGGCAGGTGGTGGCGTAGCACTCCTCGTCCTCGTCCAGGTCGTCGTAGTAGTAGTCGTCATCCTCGTCGTCATCTTCGTCCCACTCGTCGAAGACCACGTTCTCCACGTCCTCCAGGTCGTCGCTGACGGCGTCCAGCCCGTCGGCCAGCTCCGTCTGCTCGTCCTTGATGTCCTCCAGCTCCAGAGCGATGTCGTCCAGCGTGTCGATGATGGCGGCCAGCAACTTGCCGATCTTCTTGTCGGTGTCCAGCTCCATGCCCTCGGCCAGTCCCTTCAGGTAAGCGACCTTCTCAGTGATTTCCATAACAGCAGCTCCTTTCATTTATCAGGTGAAATGGTATGATGTCACAGTTCCTCCATGTCCCCGCGCCCGCAGGCGCTGGGGGAGGGGCCAGGGAACCGCAGGTTCCCGGTTGATCCGCTTTTGGCGAAGAAAAAATTTCAATCATTTTCGCCGCGGCGACGGCGGAAGAAAGTTCGCTATGCTTCGTTTCCGCCTTGCGGCAAAAACTTCGCCCGCTCCCTTCCTTCCTCCTTTCCCCACCGGACCCACTCCGTTGGGCTCCGGCGGGGGCCCCGGGAAGGCGAAAATACCTTGACCCGTTTGCCCTTGGGGCAAACACACCAGTGAGCGGACCTCACTGGTGTCAGGAGGCGCCGCCGGCAGAACTCCCGGCCGTCGTTTGCCCCCGCTCCATCGGTAGAACAGGGGGGACAGCAGAGCCGGGCCTGCCCGGCGGAGCGTAAAGGGGGGACGTCAGTCCCCCCTTTATATCATTCCTTGCAGCGTCCCAGGTACTCCCCGGTGCGGGTGTCCACCTGGATCTTCTCCCCCTCGTTGATGAACAGGGGCACCTGGATCACGGCGCCGGTCTCCAGGGTGGCCTTCTTGGTGACGTTGGTGGCGGTGTCGCCCTTCACGCCGGGCTCGGTCTCGGTGACCTCCAGGTCCATGAAGTTGGGGACCTCCACGGTGAACACATTGCCCTTGTAGCTCACCAGCTTGCAGACGGTGTTCTCCTTCATGAATTTGAAAGCCTCGCCCAGCACATCCCGGTTCAGGGGGGACATGTCGTAGGTCTCGGGGTCCATGAAGTAGTACAGGTCGCCGTCGTTGTAGCTGTACTCGGCGTCCTTGCGCTCCACGCTGGCCTGCTCGAACTTGGCGGTGGGGTTGAAGGACTCCTCGCGGATGGCCCCGGTGATGACGTTTTTGTACTTGGTGCGCACGAAGGCGGCGCCCTTGCCGGGCTTGACGTGCTGGAAGTCCACCACCAGCATGGGCTTGCCCTCCATCTCGAAGATCATACCCTTGCGGAAATCGCCGGCGGAAATCGTAGGCATAATAATACCCTCCTCACAAAATCTATGAGAAAACGACCTGTGGAAGGGCATTTTCTCTGTCTTTTCTATGATCTGGCAATTTGATCAGTCCTATTCTACCGTATCTTGTCCCGTATTGCAAGTATTTTTCAGCCGATCGGCGGGAGAGAAGCAAAAAAATTTGGGTTTCCTGAAAAATGATATGGTTCTGTCGGGGAGGAGGGCGGAACGGAGCGGCGGAGTTTTGTCCGGCGTTTAGCCGCTCCTCTTTCGGCTCGCCGCCTTAAACGGCGCCTGGAGGGCGTGGAGCACCCTCTGCCACACCGTCACGGCACCGCCCAGAGGCTCCACCATCAGCGCCAACACCCCGGCCCGGTTTGCCGCCAGCATGTCCGTCAGCAGCTTGTCTCCCAGCATGGCGGTGTGGGCCCGGTCCGCTCCGGCCCGGGCCATGGCCGCCTCCAGTCCCCGGGTGGAGGGCTTCCCGGCGTGGCCCTGGTAGGGAACACCCAGGTCGGCGCAGAACTCCGTCACCCGTGTGCCGGAGCGGTTGTTGGAGACGATCATGAAGGCGATGCCCGCCGCCTCCAGTCCGGCGATCCAGTCCCGCAGGGCCTGGTCCGGGCGGCGGGTGGACTTGGGGGCCAGGGTGAAGTCCAGATCACTGAGGAGCAGGGTGATGTGCTGCTCTTTCAGGTATTGGGTGGTAATGTCCCCGTAGCGGTTGAAGACCCGGCGGGGGATCAGGGAAAACGGCATAGGCTTCTCCTCGTTCGCATAATTTATTTATCATAGTATACCAGCCAAAATCCATTCACACAAGGGGGAGATCGCATTGCAGACCTATCTTGCCGTGACGCCGGAGGAACTGCGGGAGGCGGGGAAGTACGGCCGCGCCTTCGCCCACGTGGCCTACCGCGTCGGTCCCGGCTCCGCCCTGCTGCGGCAGAATCTGCTGCTCCAGACCCGGGGCGGACTGCTGTCCGTCAGCGACCGGGAGGCGCCCCTCATCGAGGACCCCCAGGCCCTGTGCGGGGCGGTGCTGCGGGAGTGCGGGCGGCGGGGGTACGGCGGCGTGCTGCTGGACTTCGAGGAGCGGCCCCGCCGGGACCGTCTGGCCTTTGTGGAGCGGCTGGGGCAGTCCCTCTCCGCCGCCCGGCGGACACTGTACCTGCCGGAGAGCTACGCCCGGGCCACCACGGCGGGCATCCCTCTGCTGTGCACCGCCATCTCCGGCGGGAGCTTCTCCCAGCGCCTCCAGGAGGCCGCCGCGGCCCAGGGCGGCGCGTCCCGCCTGGCCCTGGACGTCCAGCGGCTGCGGATGGACTTCCGCCTGCCGGCCCGCTCCGGAGAGGGGGAGCCCCTGACGGAGGAGGGCTTCCGCCGCCTGACGGAGCGGGAGCGGCCCTCGGTCTTCTTCTCCCGGGACCTCTGCGCCCGGTATTTTACATACAGCCGGGAGGGGGAGGCCCATTTCGTCCTCTTTGACGACGCGGACACCCTGGCCCAGAAGCTGCGCACCGGAAACGCCATGGGCTTTGCTGCGGCCTTCCTCATGTGGCCGGAGGTGCGGGACATCGCGGGGAAGCTGTTCTCCCAGAGCGGGAGATAGGGTGAGGCGGGGGAGGGGAGCCGCGCCTCTGACGAAAAGAGGCCGCGCCATCGGCGCAGCCTCTTTTTTGTGACACGGATCAATAGTAACGCTTTTTGTTTTTGCGGGCGGCCTCGGACTTCTTGCGCCGCTTTACGCTGGGACTCTCGTAGTGCTCTCTTTTCCGAACCTCGGCCAGAACGCCAGCCTTGGCGCAGCTGCGCTTAAACCGCTTCAGTGCGCTGTCGATGGATTCGTTTTCCTTCACATGGATCTCAGACATCTATATTTCCCTCCCTCCGAGGTATCCGGTTTTTTCCAGGATACTTTAAGGGCCATACATATCATATATTATGGCTTTAACGTATGTATTATACAAAGGGAAACCCCTGTTGTCAAGAGAATTTACAAAATTCTGATGAAAAAAGAGCGGAGGACCCAAAAGTTTTCCGGCCTCCGGGACTTTTCGACGAAAAAGCCTTGATGGTTCCGCTTTTTGTGGTATACTGTGGGCCATCGGGATTCGATGAACAAAAGGAGGACGAAGGATATGGGATTGTTTGGAGGACAGACAAGGGTGCCTGATCAGATGGAGGAGCAGTATGCTGCGGAGGAGCAGGAGGAGATGGCCCAGCTTCCGGAGCCTCACACCAACACGGTGATCGCCAAGGACCTGACCGTGAGCGGCACCCTGCGGGGCGACGGCGTGGTCCAGATCGAGGGCCGGGTAGAGGGGGAGGTCAGCCTCAAGGGCTATGTGATTGTCTCCGCCACCGGCGTCATCAAGGGTCCCATCGAGGCGGACGTCATCCGGATCGCCGGCAGCGTGGAGGGCAGTATCATCGCCCATGACCACCTGCGGCTGGAGAAGACCGGCTCCGTGGTGGGGGATGTGACCACCGTCTCCTTTGTCATTGAGGACGGGGGCCGTCTGAACGGCCGTACGACCATGGTCAGGGAGGAGAAGCCCGCCCCGCGGGCCGGGCAGGACATACGGCCTGGAACCGGCGGGCTGGAGGAACAGCCCCAGTAAAAGCGTACATGAAAGCCCGGCGGGATCAGGACGGCCCCGCCGGGCCTCCTTGCGTAAAGCGCCCCGCCGCTCTTGCGCCGGCGGGGGGAATCTGCTATACTGTCTGTCAGAAAACGCGGGGCCCGCCGGGGCGGGGCCCGGGAGAGGATGGAATCTATGGATCGCTGTGCATTGGCATATGAATACCACAAAAAGGGGTACAACTGCGCCCAGGCGGTGGCGGCCGCCTTCGCGGACCTGACGGACTGGACGCCGGAGCAGTTGTTTGCCGCCGCGGGGAGCTTCGGCGGCGGCTTCGGCGGCAGCCACGAGGAGGCCTGCGGGGCTGTCAGCGGGGCGCTGCTGGTGCTGGGCATTCTGTTTCCCTTTACCGGCGAGGGGGATCTGGAGGCCAAGCGGAGGATTTACAGCCTGGCAAAGGACTTCCGCGGGCGGTTCTCTGACATCTTCGGCTTTACCCGCTGCGGGGAGCTGCTGAAAGCCCGGCCGGGCGTCTCGGAGAGAACCCGGGCGGCCCGGCGGCTGGGCATCACCGCCCACTGCGACATCATGATCGTCACGTCGGCGGAGCTGCTGGAGGAGCTGCTGCGGGAACAGGGAACGCTCTGAACATTTGGACAGGACCCCCGGGGGACATCGGTCCCCCGGGGGCTTTTGTCAGTCCGTGGTGGTCTCGTAGGGCCAGTCGAGAATGCCGCCGAAGTCCGCCACGTTCTCATAGCCCATGTCCGCCAGCTTCTCCGCGGCCTCGGCGCTGCGGCGGCCGGAGCGGCAGTAGACCAGGATCTCCGCGTCCCTGCCGAAGGGGAGGGGGAGATCCGCCGTGATGTCCTCGCTGGGCAGGCACACGGCCCCGGGGATGTGGCCGCCGTCATACTCCTCCTGGGTCCGCACGTCCAGCAGAATGACGTCCTCCGCCTCGTCCAGGCGGGCCTTGGCCTCCTCCGCCGTCAGCGTGAGATATTTCCGGCTGGCCCGCCGGGAGGCAGGGGCGTTGGCGGGCGTCCGGGCGGCGAAGAACTTGATGATGGCCATGCCGAAGCAGATGACGGCGGCCAGAAGAAAGAGATTTCTCATGGGTGTGTTCCTCCTGTTTTGGGGATTTAATCAGTGCTTCCTTAATGGATACAGTATACCCGAAACAGGGAGAAAAGGGAAGGCTTTTTTACGGCCCCGTTCCAGTGCCGTCGCACCGCCAGCCGGCCTCCGTCAAATAGAGGACGCCCACCTGGAAGTTCTCAAAGGCCCCCTCCGGCACATCCGGGTCGCTGCCGGTGTATCCCCCGGTGTTGCCCGCCATCTGCTCGTGCAGCGACCGCTGGTTCTCCGGGACGAAGACCCGGGTATAGCTGAAATAGAAGCGGTCCCTTCCCTCCGTATGCGCGGGATAGCTGGGCATATCGGTCCAGCGATCCACGTCGGCGGCGGCGCGGACGAAGGTGCAGGCGTAAATGCTGCCGGGGGTGAGGCGCAGATTCACGGCGGTGGCGCGCTCGGACCACTCCTGGGCGGTCTCCAGATGGCTCTGGCCCCGGTCGGGAATCACGATGTCCCCGCGGAGGGCGTCGTACTCCGCCTCGTCGAACCAGATCCGCATACAGTCGAAAATGTCGTTGACGAGGACGTCCTCCGGGTCCACCGGCTCCGTCTGGTAGAAGACGGTCTGGCCCCGCCCGGAGCAGCGGACAAGGCCGCTGTCCTCCCAGAACTCCAGGACCCATCTGTCCCGCAGGTCCGAGATCTCCAGGGAGCGGCCCTGGCCGGGCCAGTCCGTATTCACCCGGCTCCAGCGGAAGCCGCTCCGGATGTCCCTGGCGATGTTGGGCCCGTTGCCGCCGGAGGTGGAGACCTCGTACATCCCGCCGCCGGGGCCGCCGTCGGTGCCCAGCGCCAGCAGGACCGTCTCCTCCGCCAGGAGCGCGTCCATGAACCCCTGGAAGAGGGCGCCGACCGCGGGCTGCTCCAGCAGCCGCTCATAGGCCGCCCGGCCCGCCTCCGTAAGGCCGGCGGGGTTCCAGGTGAGGGAGTCCAGGGCGTCGCTCATGAGGGAGGCCTCGTCTGTGGAGCAGTTGTCGGCGTAGGTCATCAGCGTTTCAAAGATGCTCTGCTGGGTAAGGGGCGGGGTGGATTCCAGGTCATTGAGGAAGGTGAAAGGATTCGCGTAGAACATGTAGTAGAGGTCCCGGCCCTCCAGGTCCTCTGTTTTGGCCAGACCGCCCTGGACCGCGGACCGGCACAGGTCCACCCGGAAGAACTGGCTGTTCTCGGCGTAGCTATGGGTCAGCAGGCTCTCCACCCGCTGCCGGGTGCCGTTCTCCCGGAGGAGATAGATGAGATAGGGGCTGCCGCCGGTGCTGAAGCCGCCTGCCCAGCCGTCCTCCTGGACGTACACCCCTCCGGCCAGGGGAACGCCCGCGGGAGTTCCGGCGTGGACTTGCCAGCCCACGCTGTAGACCTCCAGTGTTCCCTCCACGGGGAGGTCCGTGCAGGTGCTGGTCAGGGACAGGGAGGAGACCCGCCAGTCGTCGTACCGGGCGTTTTGCTGTTCCTCTCCGCTCAGGACCTGCTCATAGGCGCTCTCCGCCAGGGCCAGGGCGTCAGTGCGGACCTGCCGGGGAAGGGAGGCGCTGATGTTTACGGCCATGTGGTCCGCGGTGTCCGTCAGGTTGGTGTAGACCAGCAGGTTCTCCGGGGTGAAGTAGATATACCGCTGGAAGTCCGCGCGGGCGTCGTCGCCCCACTCCGGCATATCCACAAGGCCCCGGACCCGGAGGCAGCGGTCAAAGGTATCCAGTTCGGCGTAGTCCCAGTAGTTCAGCTCCGGCCAGACGCCGGACAGCAGCTGTCCCACGTCCGCCAGACGCAGCGTCCCCGGGCTGCCGGGGTCCTCGAAGAGGATCTGGGCTCCATCCCGGCCCACGCACACCAGCTCCTTGGTGCCGTCGCCGTTGAGGTCAAAGAAGCGGTTCTCACCGTACTGGGTGCGGTGGAGCAGCACCGGTGTGCCGTCGTTCTGGAAGTAATAGTAATCGTAGACGGAGACGGGGTAGTTCCCCTCCTGGTCCAGATAGCTGAGCGCATAGATGTACCGCCCGCCGATCTCCCCCGCATATTGGAAGCTGATGGTGGTCTCGCCCCACTCCAGGGAGTTAATGGGGGACATGGTGAGGAACACGTCCGCCTCCCAGACGATGGGGCCGTCCCGCCCGGCGGCCTCGTCCCGGATGATGGCGGCGTAGAAATTGCCGTCGGTGGAGCGGTAGGGCCGGAAGGCGAGCTCCGTGCCGCCGTCCGCCGTATCACCGCCGTTTACCACCATGCCGCCGCCCCGCTGGGCGCAGTCCATGGAGTGGTGTTCCATGGGTACCACCGGCGTTGGGTGGTCCGGGAGGTCTGTCAAGGGGATGGTCCTCCAGGGTTCCTCCGCCGGGTAGAGCGTTGGAATGGTGGGCGTCTCGCAGGGGAGGTTGGAGACGAAGTGATACCCGCCGTCCTCCAGCTCCCGGAGGGTGGCGCACCTCCAGTTGCCGAAGATGGTGCCGCTCCAGTAATCCTGGTAGTAGAGGCGGACCAGATCCCCCTCCCGCTCCCCGGCGGTAATCTCCACCTGGCCCCGGTAGAGGGTGTCCCCGTGGGCCCAGTAGTAGGCGTCATACTCCGGGAGGTAGCAGCCGTAGGCGGCGAGGTCGTCCAGCCCCACCCGGTTGGTCTCAGAGACGGTCAGGCCAATGTACTTGACAAGCAGGGCGTCCATCTCGGCGGTGGAGAGGGCGTACATGGCGCAGTCCGGCTCAAACCAGCCGTCCATTCCCCGCAGAACCTCCCACCCGGCGGAGACGTTGGCCTCCACGTCGATCTCCCCGGCGGGGATGCCGGAGTAGAAAATCTCCAGAAGGCCCACGTCCTCCGGCCGCTCATAGGTGGAGGCGAGAAACTGGTTGCGGATGTTCATGGTCTCATCGCCGTAGACGTCGGTGCCGTTGAAGAACTCCAGGTTAAAGTACCGCAGCTCGTCGCCGGTGAGGGGGCCATCGGCCTTTTCGCCGCGCTCCGGCCTACTGGAGGCTGCCCCGGTGAAAGTGGCGGCGCACACCGCCGCCGCGATGGCAAGGACCGCGAAGAGGGCCAGGCCCACGGTGCGGCGGCTCTGGGCGATGCGGGTGACCCGGTCTTTCAGCTGCTTCTTTCCCACCGTCATGGTGGTGGCGGACAGCAGGGGATTGGAGGGCCCCCGCCGCACGGGGATCAGGGAGAGAAGGGTTTTGCCGTAGGGGATGCGCTCCGCCTCCCCCAGCCGCAGGATGGCCCCCTCGTCGCAGGCCAGCTCGCAGTCGTTTTTGCTGGCGAGGGCGGCGGCCCACACCAGCGGGTCGAACCAGTAGACCGTCAGGCACATGGCCCGCAGGAGGGACCACAGGGGGTCCCAGTGGCGGGCGTGGGTCTCCTCGTGGGCCAGCACGTGGCGAAGGGATTCCGGCGAGGAGACGGCGGCGGGGGTCAGGTAGACGGCGGGGCGGAACAGCCCGAAGAGGCAGGGAGAGGGCAGGCCCTCCTCCACCAGGTACACCGGTTGGGCGCAGCTCTCCACGGGATATGGCGTCCGGCGCCTCCGAAGCTTTTGCCGGAAGAGGAGGTTGGAGAGGAGGAACCAGGCCGCCATGACCGCCATTCCGCCGTACCAGACGGGGCGCAGCAGGTCCTCCAGGGCAATCTGCCGCTGGTAGAGGGTGGTGGCCTCCACGGGGGTATGGAAGACGTCCTCCGTGGAAAATGTAAGTTTGTTGTCCGGCGTGGCGGGGCCCACCGCCACCGCGGGCGTATTCGGCGGGCCGTAGACCTTGGCCCCGCTCGGTGCGTCGTAGACAATTTGGCGGGGGGTGATGTAGAGCGCCTCGATGTCCCGTGTCACCGGCTCCGCCGCCGTCAGCACGTTGTGCTCCAGGGCGGGCAGGTTGACGGGTACCAGCAGCCGCAGCAGCACCAGTCCCCACAGGGCGTACTGGACCCGCCGGGAGACGGACCTCCGGAATACCCGCCGCAGAAGCAGCAGCGCCGTGATCAGCACGGAGGAGGTCAACAGGATTTCTTTCATAATCGCTTCCTCCTCTCCGGTCAGCGGGCGGGGACGTCCGCAATGTCACAGGGGAGGTTGGAGACGAATTTATATCCGTCGTCCTCTCCCAGCCGCAGCGTGACGCGCTTCCAGCCGTCGGCAAAGAATGTATCCTCGTAATAGAGGCGGACCTGCTCGCCGGCCCGCTCTCCGGCGGCGATGTCCACCTGGGGCCGGCAGTTTGTGTCCCCGTGGAAGTGGTAATAGGCGCCATACGCCGGAAGGTACACAAAGCGGTCCAGGCCGGTCTTGTGTGTCTCCTCCAGTGTCAGCTCCATGCTCCTTCGCAGGGCGGCGTCCATCTCTCCGGCGGAGCACTTGGTCAGGTCCGTGTCCGGGCTGTCGCCGCCGCAGCCCTCCCGGATCACCGCCTCCCGCTCCGTCTCGCTCACATCCTCCCCGACGCCGTTGTAGAAGAGTTCAAAGAGGTCAATGTCCGCCGCGATCTCGTAGGTGGAGGACAGAAACTGATTACGCAGCGGCACGGCCTCGTTGTTGAAATAGACCTCATTGAAAAAGGCCAGCTCCGTTTCGCCGAGGGGGCCGTCTATGGGGCCCGCTTCCATGACCGGCTGATCCCGGTCCTCCGGCTCCTCTTTGGGAGGATCGGAGGCGTTGTGAACATCGGAGACGGCGGGGGACGGCGGTTCCGCCGGAGCAGGGGACAGGGCCTCCGTGTCCCTTTGCTTGCAGCCGGATGTCAGGCACAGTCCGGTCAGCAGAAAGGCCAGTAAAATGGGAAAAGCCTTTCTCATGTTGTCTCCCCTCCCGCCTGTTCCAGAATGGCGGACAGCTCCGCGATGTCGTCCTCCGTCAGCTGGCGGCTCTCCACCATGGCGCTCATCATCAGCCCCAGGCTGCCGCCGTAGACCTTGCCTAAAAAGCTCTCCGTCTCCGCCCGGGCGGCGTCCTGCCGGCTCACCGCCGGGAAGTACCGCTTGGCCCGCGCACCTGCCTCGTGGCGGACGGCCCCCTTGGCTTCCAGCCGGGAGAGCATGGTGATGACGGTGTTCTTGCTCCAGCCGGTGTCCGCCCGCATGGCCGCCGTCAGCTCCGTGATGGTGCTGGGAGACTGGCTCCACAGGCGGTTCATCAGCTTCCACTCGCTGTCCGAGAGATTGATTTTCATGGGACATTCCTCCTTGGTATACGACTGTCTACCTATACCATAACAGAAAGGTAGACAGATGTCAACCACAAAACGGTAACAAAAACATCAAAATCGTAACGGATTCCGGAGAGGCGAAAAGCGCCGCGTGATTGTTCACGCGGCGCTCGGCGGGTTGAATTGATCAGGCTTTCACCGGGCGGCAGAAGTAGGGGCCGCACGATGCCTCGTGGGTGTGGGCGTAGGTCCAGGTGAAGTCCTTGTCCACCAGATACCAGTCCGCCCCGGCGCGGGTCTCCGGCGGCCGCATGGCCAGGGCCTCCGCCTTGGAGATGGGCCGCACCCGGGACGCCCCCTGGGGGGGATACTCATTATAAAATAAATAGAGATCGGCCTCCGGCGCCTCCGTCAGGGCCCGGCGGGCCTCGTCTCCCTCCAGGCAGGGCACCAGCTTCCGGGAGAAGGTGTGCCAGAGGAAATTCCCGTCCGCCAGCACGTGTCTGCCCAGGTCCGCCTCGGACACCCCCTCGGTGAAGGCGTCCAGCCACCGCTCCCGCACCCGCCGGATGTCGGTGGGGAAGGTTTCCGCCCAGGGGGCCATGGTGCCCACCAGGCGGCAGATGGGCTGGCCCAGCTCGTGGAACTTGGCCTCGTAGTCCGTCATGACCTCCACGGGGCCGTGCTCGTGGAGGTTCCGGGTGACCTCCGACAACGTGAAGCCGAACTGGGGAATCTCCTCCACGGAGAACTCGAACAGGCCCTGGTTGTCGGTCTTGAAGTGGATCTCGCCGCCCTCTCTCAGCACCTGGCGGTAGAGCCTCAGAAAGTTCCCGTGGGTCAGGCGGCGCTTGGCGTGGCGGCCGCTGGGCCAGGGGTCGCAGAAGTTGATGTAGATCCGGTCCACCTCGCCGGGGGCGAA
>CAMNRF010000061.1 GCA_946551795.1 uncultured Oscillibacter sp. | reverse complement strand
GCCCAGAAAAAGAGAAAATGGGGGGTGCAAAAGCCCAGCCATCTTCATGGCTGACATCCCCATTCTGGAGGAAATCTCTATGTTTTCAACCATCGGATACTATATCTGTATCCCCTTCGCGGCGTTGCTGCGCCTCTTTTACAATCTGACAAGCTCCTACGGCCTGTCTCTGATCTTCTTCACCCTGGTCATCAAGCTGGTGCTGCTGCCCTTCCAGATGAAGTCCAAGAAGAGCATGGTGCGCATGAACCGGATGTCCGGCAAGATGCAGGAGATCCAGAAGAAGTACGCCAACAACCAGATGAAGATGAACGAGGAGATGCAGAAGTTCTACGCCGAGGAGGGCATCAACCCCATGAGCGGGTGCCTGTGGAGCTTCCTTCCCATGCCCATCATGATCGCCCTCTACTATATCATCCGGGAGCCCGTGGTCTTCTTCATGAACTTCGGCAGCCGCGCCGCCAACCTGGAGGCGCTCCAGAGGGCCAAGGACCTGGTCACCTCTCTGAATCTCAACTGGTCCGTCATGGCCAACGGCAATGACGGCGCCTATGCCCAGATTGAGATTATCCAGCACATCTCCAACAACATCGACAACCCCCTGGTCAAGACCTTCCTGGAGGACAACCCCAGCTGGGTCAACGTGGACTACCACTTCCTGGGGCTGGACCTGACCACCCTGCCCAGCAGCGCCTTCGGCGCCTTGAAATCCGGCATCACCCCCGCCCTCATCGGCATTATCCTGATCCCCATTCTCTCCGGTCTTTTGAGCTTCCTTCTGAGCAAGGTCTCCATGGCCGGCAGCCAGAACCAGGGCGCCGCCGCCGCCAGCAACAGAACCATGATGCTGATGATGCCCCTGATGAGCGTGTACATCGCCTTCATTATGCCCGCGGCCCTGGGTGTGTACTGGATTGCCCAGAGCGCCTTCTCCATCATCCAGGAGGCCATTCTGGGGAGGTTCTACACCAGGAAGATCCAGGCGGAGGAGGACGCCCGCTTTGAGGCCCGGGAGGCCGACCGCAAGCGCCGCCAGGAGGAGGCCAAGGTCCTCCAGGAGGAGCAGAAGCGCCAGGCCGCCCAGAAAAAGTCCCTGAAAGAGAAGCGGCAGGAGGCCCAGGAGGCCAAGAATAAGGCGAAGAAGCCCAGCACCACCGAGGCGGGCCGTGTGGGCGAGCGCCCCTATGCCCGCGGCCGCTCCTATAAAGCGGACCGCTACGATACGGAGGATTGAGAGCCCTTATGAGAGAGTTTATCGATGTAACGGGCAAGACCGAGGAAGAGGCCATCAGCAAGGCGCTGGCGCAGCTGGGCCTGGACCGGGACGATGTGTCCGTTGAGATTTTAGAGCGCGCCAAGTCCGGCTTCCTGGGGATCGGCAGCAGCCCCGCCCGGGTCCGGATCTACCACGGCCCCGAGGAGGAGGAGCCCGCCCCCAGGGCGGAACCGAGGCCGGAACTCAGGGCGGAAGAAAAGCCGGAGCCCAGAACCGAGCCCAGGCCCGAGGCGAAGCAGGAGCCCAGGCCCCGCCGGGAGAGGCCCAAAAAGCAGGAGCGCCGGGAGGACAGGCCCGCCCCAACGGAGGAGCCCCGTCCCGCCCCGGTCCCCGTGGACCTGGGCGAGGAGGTGGACGACGAGAAGGCCCAGGCCATTCGCGCCTTCCTCACGGGTCTTCTGGAGCACATGGAGTGCTCCGCGGACATCAAGGTGTATCAGCCGGAGAAGGGCCGCTATAAGGTCATCCTGGAGGGGAAGCAGATGGGCGCGCTGATCGGCCGCCGGGGGGAGACCCTGGACGCCATCCAGCAGCTCACCAGCTACTCCGTCAACCGCGCCGGCGGCGGCCGGGTCCGTGTCCAGCTGGACGCGGAGGGCTACCGGGAGAAGCGGGAGCAGAGCCTCCAGCACCTGGCGAAGAAGGTGGCGGGGAAGGTGGTCAGGTACCGCCGCAGCGTCACCCTGGAGCCTATGAACGCCTATGAGCGCCATGTGATCCACACCGCCCTCCAGGACGTGCCCGGCGTCACCACCTACTCCACGGGCACCGAGCCCAACCGGCGGGTCATCGTGGCCTACGACCGCACCGCCGCCAGATAACCAAATAGAGCTCCGTCCGGAAATACCGGGCGGAGCTTTTTTCAGATTTCCAAATTGCTTCTGCCTTCCCAGGAACCTGTAGGGGCGGGCGCCCTCGCCCGCCTGCTTTCCGCGGTTTTGAAGACGCCCGCGAAAAAATTCCGCTCTCTGTGACAAACCGCCCCGCCCCGTCGTGTATATAGTGAAAGCTTTCAAATGAGGAGCGACAGGCCCATGGAAAAAACCTTATTCAACAGTGCCGCCCGGCAGTACCAGGATATGGTCTACCGCATCGCCCTGCACGCCTTCGGCAGTCCCCAGGACGCCGAGGATGCCGTGCAGGAGGTCTTTCTGCGGCTCTATACCTGGGAAAAGCCCTTTGAGGGGCCGGACCACCTGCGCCGCTGGCTGATCCGGGTGACGGTCAACGTCTGCCGGGACGCTTTGAAGAGCCCCTGGCGGAGACGCCGGGTGCCTCTGGAGGAGCTGCCGGAGACGCCGGTCTTCGACCGGCCGGAGCAGGGGGAGCTGTACCGGGAGGTCATGGCCTTGCCGGAGAAGTACCGGACGGTGCTGTATCTCTTCTACTACGAGGAGCTGACGGTAAAGGAGATCGGCGAGGTGCTGGGCCTGCGGACCACGGCGGTGACCACCCGGCTCCACCGGGCCCGCGCGAAGCTGAAGGAACAGTTGACGGAGGTGTGGCAGGATGAGTAACCGTGAATTCTATCAGGATACCTTCTCCCAGGTCCACTCTTCCAGGGACATCAGATGGGAGGATTTTCAGAGCATGAGAAAGACCAAAACCCCCGGGAAGCGGGTCTTGACGCTGGCGGCGGCCATTGCTCTGCTGGCGGCGCTGTCCATCGCGGCGGCGGCCACGGGGTTCTTCGGCCTGCGGGACGTTCTGCTGCCGGAGAGGGGCAGCGTGAATGTGACGGACGAAAACGGCGTCGTGGTCCCCGGCGAGTACGAGTATAAGGACTTTGTCAGCCTCTCCGGCTGGCAGGACACGCCGGAGAGCAGGGCCCTGGCGGAGTGGCAGGCCTTTTCGGACAGCTACGACCGGGACGGGGCCATCATCAGCGAGATCGGCAACAGTCCCACGGGCTTCGAGGACCGCTACGGCCTCTACCTGGTCTACACCCAGGAGATGGCCGACAAGCTGGAGGAGATCATCGCGAAGTACGATCTCCGCCTCCACACCCGGCTGGAGGTCGTGATGCCGGAGACGTGGCCCGCCGCCGCGGGGGACTTCTGCCGGGAGAACGCCACGCCCTATTCCGGCTATATCTACGAAAACGGCACCTTCCGCTTTGACGGAGAGGCGGACTTGGAGGGCTATGGCGCTGTCGAGTACCAGTTCAGCCGCTCCGTCCGGGGGGCCTTCGACGACGTGGCACTGAACATCGGGGACGCCTCGGACTTCCAGGAGTGGGGGTACCAGACGGCGGACGGCACTCCCGTCACCCTGGGTCTGGGGGCGAGGAACCGCTCCCTCATCCTGGCGGACCTGGGGGACAGCTTCGTGCTGGTGAACGTACTGACCGGGCAGGAGGGAGACGACACCTTCTCCAGCGGCCCCATCGGCCGCGGGGAGCTGGAGGCCCTGGCGGACAGCTTCAAATTCTCCGCCCTGACCCCGGTGCGCCCCGTGGACTTTGACGCTCTTCTGGCGGAGAATGACCGTCAATTGGAGGAGCTCCAGGGCCAGCCCATTCCCGAGGAGCCGGAGGAGGACTCCCTGTACGAGTCCACCGGCATCCGCACAGAGGCGGCCCGGGACTTTGTCCTCCTGCTGGCGGAGCGCATCCAGGACGGAAAGAAGCGGGAAGTGGCGGATCTTCTGGTCTACCCCGCCCAGGTGGAGGTGGCCGCCGGGACCTTCACGGTGAACTCGGCGGAGGAGTTCCTGCCCTATTATGACGAGGTCATCGGCCAGAACCGCCTGGGCCTCACCTCCGCCATGACCTGGGAGCCCGCGCCCGGAGAGCCCCAGCTCTTCCGGGACGGCAGCGGCCTGGTGTCCGCAGCGGACGGGGCCGTGTGGTTCGGCCTGGTGGAGGAGAGCGTCCTTCGGATTTTCACCATCCAGACGGACCAGGCCGCGGTCCGCTCCAGCGCGCCCCCTCCCGGCGGGGACGACATCTACGACGGCACGGGCATCCAGACGGACGCCGCCAGGGCCTTCGTCTGGGACCTGGCGGAGCTGCTGGCGGACGGAGAGCGGGAGAGGGCGGCGGACCTCTTCGTGTACCCCTGCGCCGTCCACGTCCCCGACGGCACCTTCACGGTGAACGGTCCGGAGGAGCTGCTGGCATACTACGACGAGGCCATCGGCGATCATGCGGGAGACCTGATCCCCAAGCTGGACTACACCACCCTCTTCACCCGGAACGGCCTGGTGGGCGTGGGGGACGGCGCGGCCTGGTTCGGCCTGGTGGAGGACGGGGAGATCCGCCTGTTCAGTCTCTGGTCCGCCCAGGGCCTGGGGGTGGGCCCCGTGGTCAGCGAACCCACTCACGGCTGAGAAAAAGGAAGAGGTCCTTCGGGCCTCTTCCTTTTTTCACATTTTTATGCTACACTGGTCCCATCAAGCTCCCGGAGGTGAATATGAGACGAACATTGACGGCGGCCCTGGCCGCGCTGCTGCTGCTGACCGCCTGCGCCGCCCCGCCGGCGCCGGAGGAGCCCCCGCCGGACCCGCCCCCTGTTGTGGAGACGCCGCCGGAGCCCCCGGCTCCCCCCGCGCCCACGGAGGAGGAGCTGGCGGCGGAGCGGGTGGAAAATCTGCTGGCCTCCATGACCCTGGAGGAGAGGGTGGGCCAGCTCTTCTTTGCCCGCTGTCCGGAGACGAATGTCCTGGAGGACATCATGGCCTGTCATCTGGGGGGCTGTCTCCTCTTCGGCCGGGACTTCAAGGACGCCGCCGGAAACTGGCTCACGGCGGAGCAGGTGACGGAGAAGATCCGCTCCTGGCAGGACGCCGCCGCCATCCCCCTGCTGATCGGCGCGGATGAGGAGGGGGGCACGGTGGCCCGGGCCAGCTGGAACCCCAACCTCTTCCCCGGCGGAAAGTGCAAATCCCCCCAGTGGCTTATGAGCCGCCAGAGCGGGGAGGAGGACGTGTTCGCGGAGGACGCCCGGGAGAAGAACACCACCCTTTTACGCTATGGAATCAATGTGAACCTGGCCCCGGTGTGCGACGTGTCCACGGACCCCGGCAGCTTCATCTACGACCGCACCCTGGGCCTGGACGCCGCCGCCCAGGCGGACTATGTGGAGCGGGTGGTCTCCGCCATGGCGGAGTGCGGCATCGGCAGTGTCCTCAAGCACTTCCCCGGCTACGGGGACAACGCCGACACCCACACCGGCATCGCCCGGGACGAACGACCCCTGGAGACCTTTTTGGAGTCCGACTTCCTGCCCTTCCGGGCGGGCCTGGCCGCCGGCGGGGACACCACCGCCGTGCTGGTGTCCCACAACATCGTCTCCTGCATGGACGGGGAGCTGCCCGCGTCCCTCTCCCCGGCGGTCCATGAGGTCCTCCGGCGGGAGCTGGGCTTTGACGGCGTGGCGATGACCGACGACCTGGCCATGAAGGCGGTGGCGGACTACGCCGGGGACGGGGCCGTGGCCGTCATGGCCCTGGAGGCGGGGAACGACCTGCTGATCACCGCGGACTACCGCGCCCAAATCCCCAAAGTCCTGGAGGCTGTGGAAAACGGCGCCCTTTCGGAGGAGACCGTCGACACCGCCTGCCGCCGGGTGCTGACATGGAAACAGGCCCTGGGCTTGATCGCGTAGGGGCCGACGCCCTGCGCGGCCCTTGGCGGCTGTGCCGCTTAGGGCTGCGGCGTACCCCTTGCGGGTGCCCCGCGGCCCGCCGTTTCGGAGAGGGCTCCTTCCATCATCGCCTTCTGCATCTCCCTTTGCGGAAGAGTGACACGGCGGGGGCTTTCCCCGCCGATACCAATAACTTTTTAGGAGTTGAGCCATCAGATGCAGACAGAAAAGCTCTACTATGAGGACCCCTTTCTGCGGGAGTTCACCGCCGTGGTGCGGACCTGTGAGGAGGCGAAGGACGGCTGGCGGGTGACGCTGGACCGCACCGCCTTCTACCCCGAGGGGGGCGGCCAGCCCGCAGACCATGGGACCCTGGGCGGCGTGCGGGTCACCGACGTCCACGAGAAAAGCGGCGAGGTTTTCCACACCTGCGCCGCCCCTGTGGAGATCGGGGCGGCGGTCACGGGGGAGATCGACTGGAATCGCCGTTTCGACCATATGCAGCAGCACTCCGGGGAGCACATCCTCTCCGGCATCCTCTGTGAACGGTATCACTGCGACAACGTGGGCTTTCACCTGGGGGCGGAGACGGTGACCATCGACTACAACGCCGATCTCTCCTGGGAACAGGTCCTGGAGGCGGAAAAACTGGCCAATGAGGTCATCTGGGCGGACCGGCCGGTGGAGATCACCTACCCCTCGCCGGAGGCCCTGGCGGCCCTGAATTACCGCAGCAAAAAGGAGCTCACCGGGCAGGTGCGCATCGTCACCTTTCCCGCTGCGGACTGCTGTGCCTGCTGCGGCACCCACGTGGCGCGGGCGGGGCAGGTGGGCCTTGTGAAGGTTCTCTCCTGCCAGAGATTCCGGGAGGGGGTGCGGCTGGAGATCCTCTGCGGAAAGCGGGCCCTGGACTACCTCTCTCAGGTCTACGACCAGACCCGCTCCATCGCCCAGGGCCTCAGCGTCAAGCCCCGGGACGCCGCCGCCGCCGTGGCGCGGCTGGAATCGGAGCTCTCCGCCGCCAGAGAGGCCCAGGCCCGCCTGGAGGAAACGGCCTTCGCCGCCATTGCCAGGGAGCACGCCGGACAGGGGGACGTGCTGCTCTTCCAGCCCCCCATGAGACCGGACAGCGTCCGCCGCCTGGCGGATGCCGTGGCCCGGACCTGCGAGGGCCTGGCCGCCGTCTTCGCCGGGGAGGGGGCGCACCACGCCTACGCCCTGGTGCGCGCGGACGGCGGGGATCTCTCCCCCCTGGTAAAATCGCTGAACCAGACTCTCCGGGGCCGGGGCGGCGGCCGGAACGGCTTCGCCCAGGGCAGCGTTTTGGCGGAGCGGAGCGAGATCGAGTCATTTTTTACGGAGCAGGGGGGAACCGGATGGACTATGTGCTGACAGAGTGGGACCACGACCTGGACGACGAGCCCTATCTCGTCTACTCCGAGCTGGACGATGGCCGGATGGAGGTCCGAAAAGTGGAGTTCTTCCGAAACGGCATCTGCTTTTCCTACGGCGGCGAGCGGGGGAACGAGGGGGCCCTCTCGGACGTCCCCTTCCCGGAGGACCTGCGGACCGTCACCGGCCCGGCGGGGGAGTGCAGGGCAAGGGCCATCACCCGCCAGCTGTTCCAGGAGATCTGGAACCAGGCCCAGGAGCGCCCCGACGGCTTTATGGGGATGTTTTTCTGAATCTGTGGAAAACGGGAGCGCCGCGGCTGTGCCGCGGCGCTCCTGATCATTTATACTGAAAATGGGTGCTGTAATAGTACTGGAGGCTCAGATACCTCTGTAAGATTTCCTGCCCCTCCGGGTCCAGCTCCGCCGTCAAAGTCCCGTTCCGGACATACCGCCCCACGTCGGTGAGCACGGGGATCTCCCGCCGGATGTCGCCTGCGGCCTGGGCCCAGGCGTCTCCGGTCCACCCCAGGGCGTCAAAGACCAGATTCATCAAAAAGCAGGAGGACACGTCCTCTCCCACGCCGGTAAAATCGCTTCCAAGCGCCTCTTTTGCGGCGTCGTTGGCCCAGATGAGGTACCGGGTGGCGTAGTAGTTGTAGAACCCCTCCTCCGTGGCCAGGTCCAGATTCACCCCCAGTTCCTGATAGGCGGAATTTCCATACCCCAGCCAGGGCTTGTGGTCGCCGAAGACCACCAGCACCACCGGCCGCTCCTCCCCCCGGAACTGGTCCAGGAGCCATTGGAGCTGCTCCGCCGTGTCCATGACGGAGCCCAGGTAGTTGTCCACAATGTTGGCGGTCTCGGCGGAGTACCGCCCGTCGGTGAAGTGCTCCCCCCGCCACACGTCCTCCGTGCCGTAGGGCCCGTGGCCCTGGTAGGTGACGTTGAAGGAGAAGTAGGGCCCGCCGCCGTTGTCCCGGTTCTCCTCGTAGAGCCGGAAAATCTCCGGGAAGAGCACCTCGTCCGGGGCCTCGCCGTGGGGGTACAGCTCCCGGAAGCGGTTTTCGATGAAGTAGTAGGTGGGCAGACCCAGGTAGCCGTTGACATTCCGCCGGTTGTAGAACCACTCATAGCTGGGGTGGCAGCCCTCCACCGTGTACCCCTGGCTCTGGAGATACCAGGCGTAGGAGTTGGTGTTTGCCCGGTAGTTCCGCTGGTCGGCATAGCCGGTGAGGAAGGCCCGCTCCGTGTCCACGGTGCCCCCGGCGAAGATGTTGGTCACAAGGTCCCCGGCGATACTCTCCGACTCCAGCCGGTGGTACACCCCGTAGGCCCGGTCGAAGTCGACGCCCTCCACCCCCTCGAACAGGGAGAAATCCGCGAAGGCCTCCAGCTGGATGGCGATGAGGTCCACCTTCCGCTCCGACCGGATGTCCTCCGCCGCGTAGGACGCCAGCAGCGCCCGGGTGTCCGTCTCACTGTACCCCGCCGGCGGCTTCACGGCCCCGGCGGTGACGCTGTGGAGAAAGGGGTACACAAACCCCTTGGAGAGGTACACCTGGGTGGAGGACCACCGCTCGATCTGGTCAAAGTTCTGAATCTTGTTGTAGAGATTTGTGTTCTCCATCAGCTTCGCCGTGGGGAGGCACAGCGCCGCGCAGACCGCCAGCAGGGCAAGCCGGGGCTTTTTCAGAAGCCTCCCCCGGGCCAGGAAGAACAAAAACGCCGTACCGAAGACCAGGCAGAGAACCCCGAAGACAACGCGCTTGTCCGGGGTCAGGTCGTAGTCCGCCATGGCGGTGATGGCGGCGGCGTCCCGGAGGTTCTTGAGGTCCTGGAACATCAGCGGGTCGTCCCGGAAGCGCAGCTTGTAGTAGTTCCCCAGGGACAGCCCCCAGATCACCAGATCCGCCAGCAGAAAGGCAAGCCACCCCCGGCCCGCCAGGGCGTAGAGGAGGAACAGGGCCAGCACCACCGGCGCGATGTTCAAAAACAGGATCAGGGGGTGCTGGAAGTAGGTTTTCATGATGGTGTCGGGATAGTCCCCGTAGGCGTAGAACAGACTGAGCCACCCCAGGCACAGCCCCGCCGCCAGCACCACCCCCAGATTCCAGACCCAGAAGAGGGCCCGCCGCTTTTTTGGCAGGCCCTCCGGGGTTGCCTGAAACAGCCAGAAGCTCCGCATCAGTAGGCCAGCTTCTCCGCGAGATAGGCTTTCAGCTCGCTGATGGGAATCCGAACCTGGGCCATGGAGTCCCGCTCCCGGACGGTGACGCAGTTGTCCCCGGCCTTCTCGCCGTCGCCCACGGTGTCAAAGTCCACGGTGACGCAGTAGGGCGTGCCGATCTCGTCCTCCCGGCGGTACCGCTTGCCGATGGACCCGGTCTCGTCGAAGTCCACCATCCACTCCTTGGAGAGCTCCTGCTGAATCTCCCGGGCCTTGTCACCCAGCTTTTTGGACAGGGGCAGCACCGCCGCCTTGAAGGGGGCGATGGCGGGGTGGAAACGCATGACGGTGCGGACGTCGTTCTTCTCCGCGTCCACAACCTCCTCGTCGTAGGCCTCCACCAGGAGGGCCAGCGTCATGCGGTCCGCGCCCAGGGAGGGCTCGATGACGTAGGGGATATAGTGCTCGTTTATCTCTGCGTCGAAATAGGTGAGATCCTGGCCGGAGTGCTCCTGGTGCTGCTTCAGGTCGTAGTCGGTGCGGTCCGCCACGCCCCACAGCTCGCCCCAGCCGAAGGGGAAGAGGTACTCGAAGTCCGTGGTGGCCTTGGAGTAGAAGGCCAGCTCCTCGGGCTCGTGGTCCCGCAGGCGCAGGTTCTCCTCCTTGATGTTCAGGCCAATGAGCCAGTCGTGGCAGTAGGTCCGCCAGTATTGGAACCACTCCAGGTCCGTGTCCGGCTTGCAGAAGAACTCCAGCTCCATCTGCTCAAACTCCCGGATGCGGAAGATGAAGTTGCCGGGGGTGATCTCGTTGCGGAAGCTCTTGCCCACCTGGCACACACCGAAGGGGAGCTTGCGGCGGGTGGTGCGCTGGATGGCGGGGAAGTTCACGAAGATGCCCTGGGCGGTCTCGGGCCGGAGGTAGACCTCGTTGGCGGTATCCTCGGTGACGCCCTGGTGGGTCTTGAACATGAGGTTGAACTTCCGGATGTCGGTGAAGTCGGACTTGCCGCACCCCGGGCAGGGGACGTTTTTCTCCCGGATGAAGGCCACCAGATCCTCCTGGGTCATGGCCTCCACGTTGACGTCCAGGCCGTTTTCATTCACAAAGCCCTCCACCAGCTTGTCGGCCCGGTGGCGCATCTTGCAGGCCTTGCAGTCGATGAGGGGGTCGTTGAAGGTGGACACGTGTCCGGAGGCCACCCACACCTGGGGGTTCATGAGGATGGCGGCGTCCAGCCCCACGTTGTAGGGGTTCTCCTGGACGAACTTCTTCCACCAGGCCCGCTTGACGTTGTTCTTCATCTCTACGCCTAAGGGCCCGTAGTCCCAGCTGTTGGCCAGGCCGCCGTAAATCTCGCTGCCGGGGAAGACGAAGCCCCGGTTCTTGCACAGGGCCACCACTTTCTCCATGGTCTTTTGCTTGTTGTCCATTGTCTGTTCTCCTTTATATCAAAATAGTTTTCCCAAATTTTGCGGGATATGCCGGAGTGAAAAACGCCCTGAGCCTGTATGGCTCAGGGCGAACTTGCGTCCGTGGTTCCACCTGAATTTCCCCCGCGGGGGACACTCTTCCCGGTAACGTCGGGGTGACGGCGGGGCATTTCCGCCCCGCAGCTCCCGGGCGCCTTCCCCTCCGCTCCCCGGGAGGGCTCGCACCGAGCCGCCCTCTCTCTTGGCCGGGGAAACGGGGGTACTCCTCCCGTTCGTGGCCTGTTTTGTCACTGTATCACGTTTTTCCGGGGTTGTCAAGGGGGGTGGGAGGAGGTGTTTTGCCGGGAATCCGGTATTTGCGCCGGTCCCTACGGCGGTTTGTCGGGGGCGGGGGGAACGGCCTCATCCGCCCCAGCGTGCGCACTGGGGCACCTTCCCCTAAAGGGGAAGGCCTTGGCCGGGTGTGATGGAAAGTCCGGAGGATGTGGGGGGATGGCCTGCAC
Source organism: uncultured Oscillibacter sp. (assembly GCA_946551795.1). Taxonomy (GTDB): domain Bacteria; phylum Bacillota; class Clostridia; order Oscillospirales; family Oscillospiraceae; genus Oscillibacter. The sequence goes on along the minus strand of CAMNRF010000061.1, from coordinate 2,967 downwards.
AGGGGTGCAGGCCCCACAGCTCTATCGATGAACGGTCCGATGGACGAGAAAACCACCCCATACGGTGCGGACTAGGCGCGAAGCGCGGGAAGAGAAAAAAGTCCATGCGTCCACGCGGCGATTCCCTCAGCAGATCCAATAAATGGAATGCACTTCCGCAACCACCAAAAGCGCCCTTTTCTCTTTTGGACCGTGCACGGCCCGTTTTCTCTTTTCGGCGCGGCGAAAAGAGAAAATGGGGGGTGCATCTGCCCAGCCATCGATATGGCTGAACTCCGCCCCGCCCGTCAGGGCGAGCATAAGCCTCCCCCGCCCGCAGGGCGGATACGGATACACCCCGCGCCACAGGCGCGGTTTTCCCCGCCCCGAAGAGGCGGTCCCCTACGCCTTGGCGTTTGCCTTCGCCGCCGCCGCCGGTGCCGGCACCGCCAGCAGCGGCAGGCACCCGTAGATCCCGGGAATCCCCCACCGTCCCGTGCACCACCACCCCCAGGCCACCCCCAGGTGGAAGCACACCAGCGTCCCGCCGTAGAACCGGAGCTTTCGTAGCTGCTCCGGGCTCCGGGTACAGGCATACTCCGTCACCCCCTCGGTGAACTGCCGGAGGTTGTTGGTGGAGAAGATGGTGGCGCAGGTGTACCCGGCGGCCTGGGAGTAGGCCACCCACTGTACCGCCGTGGCGAAGAACATGGGGTAGAGGGAGAGGATGGGATCCGTTCCCGCCGGGATCCAGGCCAGCAGCAGGCAGGCCGCAAAATCGATGGCGATGGCCCAGATCCGCAGCCGGACGCCCCGTCCGTACCGCCGCCACAGCACGGCGAACACGATTCCCGCGATGTAGCACGCCGTTCCCCCCAGCCGGACCAGGGCGGAACCCCAGGTCCCGTCCAGCCCGGCCACGACGAGGTAGATGAGGTTGGAGGTCTCGGAGGACCCGAAGGTCCCGCCCCGGGTCAGCAGGGCGTAGACCCCGAAGAAGCCGCCCACCGCCGCCATGGCGTGGTGGGCCCAGGTCTCCCGGTCCACCTTATTCCTCCGGCTTTATCAGGGCGATGTGCAGCTCCTGGAGCTGCTTCTCCGTCACGGTGCTGGGGGCGCCCATCATCACGTCCTGGGCGTTTTTGTTCATGGGGAAGGGGATGATCTCCCGGATGGAGTCCTCTCCCGCCAGCAGCATCACCATGCGGTCCACGCCCGGCGCGATGCCCGCGTGGGGCGGCGCGCCGTAGGTGAAGGCGTTGTACATGGCGGGGAACTTGGCCTTCACGTCCGCCTCTCCCAGGCGCACCATCTCAAAGGCCTTGATCATGATCTCCGGGTCGTGGTTCCGCACCGCGCCGGAGGAGAGCTCCACGCCGTTGCACACCAGGTCGTACTGGTCGGCGGTGATGGTCAGGGGGTCGATCTCTCCCCTCTCCGCCTTCAGCAGCACCTCCAGTCCGCCGGCGGGCATGGAGAAGGGGTTGTGGCAGAACTCCAGCTCCCCGCTCTCCTCGCCGATCTCGTACATGGGGAAGTCCACGATCCAGCAAAAGGCGTACTGCTCCTTGTCCATATGGCCCGGCAGGTTGGCGCCCAGGGTCTTCACCAGCACGCCGGCGGTCTTCTGGGCCAGATCCCCGGCGGACAGGGCCACCAAGGTGTTGGGCTGGAGCCCCAGGGCGGAGACCACGGCGTCCTTCACGGGCTGGACGAACTTTGCGATGCCGCCCACGATCTCGCCGTTCTCATCCAGGCGGAACCAGTAGGGCTTGCCGCCGGAGACCACCTCCACGTCGGCCAGGGTCTTGTCGATAAACTTTCTCGTCTCGTGGAACTCGCTGACCGCCACGGCCTTGACCCTGGTTCCCGCAAAGGGCCCAAAGCCGCAGCCGCCCAAAAGGTCCGTCACGTCCTGAACGGTGAGGTCAATGCGCAGGTCCGGCTTGTCGGTGCCGTATTTCTCCATGGCCTCGGTGAAGGGGATCCGCAGGAAGGGGGCGGCGCTGGCCCGGTTGTACTTGCCGTACTTGGCGAAGATGGGGGGCAGCACGTCCTCGATGACTTGGAACACGTCCTCCTGGGAGGCGAAGGCCATCTCCATGTCCAGCTGGTAGAACTCCCCCGGCGAGCGGTCCGCCCGGGCGTCCTCGTCCCGGAAGCAGGGGGCGATCTGGAAGTAGCGGTCGAAGCCGGAGGTCATCAGCAGCTGCTTGAACTGCTGGGGGGCCTGGGGCAGGGCGTAGAACTTGCCGGGGTGGTTCCGGGCGGGCACCAGGTAATCCCGGGCCCCCTCCGGGGAGGAGGCGGTGAGAATGGGCGTGGTGATCTCCAAAAAGCCGTGCTCCGTCATGCCCTGCCGCAGAGCGGAGACCACGTTGCACCGCAGGACGATGTTCTGCTTGACGGCGGGGTTCCGCAGGTCCAGGTAGCGGTACCTCAGGCGCTGGGCCTCGTCGGCCTCCCGGCTGCGGTTCACCTGGAAGGGCAGCTCGTTGTGCTGGCAGCGGCCCAGGACCTCCACCTTGGCGGGGACCACCTCGATGTCGCCGGTGGGGAGCTTGGGGTTTTTGCTGTCCCGCTCCCGGACGATCCCCTCCACGGAGATAGTGGACTCCTTGTTGATGGACTTGAAGGTATCTACCATGTCCTCGGTCTCGGCCACCACCTGGGTGGTGCCGTAGAAGTCCCGGACGACGATGAAGGCCAGGCCTGCGCTGACGATGCGGATGTTCTCCAGCCAGCCGGAGATCTTGACCTGCTTTCCGGCGTCCGCCAGGCGGAGTTCGCCGCAGGTGTGGGTTCTGTTCTGCATCATAATATTGATTCCTTTCTGTAATAGAGATTGCAATTTATACTGAATGTTCTGAAAAATCGAGGGGTTCCGGCCGCGGGCCGGGGGTGGGTTATGCTCGCCCTGGCGGGCGGGGGCGGGATTTCAGCCACATTGGCGGCTGGGCAATGCACCCCCCATTTCTCTTTTCTCTG
>CAMNRF010000060.1 GCA_946551795.1 uncultured Oscillibacter sp. | reverse complement strand
CGTCCCCAAGGAGAACCTGCTGGGCAAAGAGGGCAAGGGCTTCAAGATCGCCATGCAGACCCTGGACGGCGGCCGTATCGGCATCGCCTCCCAGGCCCTGGGCCTGGGTGAGGGCGCCGTCAACGAGGCCATCAAGTATACCCAGGAGCGCGTCCAGTTCGGCCGCCGCCTGAGCCAGTTCCAGAACACCCAGTTCCAGCTGGCCGACATGCACACCCGCATGCAGGCCGCCCAGTATCTGGTGTACGCCGCCGCCATGAAGAAGCAGCTCCATGAGGACTACTCCATGGACGCCTCCATGGCGAAGCTGTTCGCCGCCGAGGCCGCTTCCGACGTCACCCGCCGCGCCGTCCAGCTGTTCGGCGGCTACGGCTACACCCGTGAGTATCCCGTGGAGCGCATGATGCGCGACGCCAAGATCACCGAGATCTATGAGGGTACATCCGAAGTCCAGCGCATGGTCATTTCCAGCCGCCTGGGCGTGAAATAAGATAGGAGGTAAAGGTAAAATGAAGATCATTGTTTCTATTAAGCAGGTTCCCGATACCTCCGGCAAGGTCGCTGTGAATCCCGATGGTACCCTGAACCGCGCTTCCATGCAGACCATCACCAACCCCGACGACATGAACGCCCTGGAGGCCGCCCTGAAAATGAAGGACGCCACCGGCTGCAAGGTCATCGTGGTCACCATGGGTCCGCCCCCGGCCGCCGGCATGCTCCGGGAGGCCCTGGCCATGGGTGCCGACGAGGCCGTTCTGGTCTCCGCCCGTGAGTTCGGCGGCTCCGATACTTACGCCACCTCTCAGATTCTGGCCGCCGCTGTCAACCGCATCGGCGTGGAGAAGGACGACATCGTGATGTGCGGCCGCCAGGCCATCGACGGCGACACCGCCCAGGTGGGCCCCCAGATGGCGGAGAAGCTGCACCTGCCCCAGATCACCTACGCCGCCGAGATCACCAAGGACGGCAACACCGTCACCGTCAAGCGGATGCTGGAGGATGGCTACATGACCATCAAGACCCAGACTCCCTGCCTGATCACCTGCATCAAGGAGCTCAACGATCCCCGCTATATGAGCGTCGGCGGCGTGTTTGAGGCTTACAGCAAGCCCCTGACCACCTTTGACTACGAGGCGCTGAAGGACGATCCCCTGATCGACGCCACCACCATCGGCCTCAAGGGCTCTCCCACCAACATCTTCAAGAGCTTCACCCCGCCCCAGAAGGGCGCCGGGCAGATGCTGGAGGGCGACGGCAGGGAGACCTGCGAGAAGCTGGCCGGCATCCTGGTGGACAAACACATCATCTAAGAGAGGAGTACGGAGAGTATGTCTAATTTCAACAGTTCTGATATTGCTGCTTTCAAGGATGTATGGGTGTTCTGCGAGCAGCGCGAGGGCAAGCTGATGCCCACCGACTTCGAGCTGATCAGCAAGGGCCGGGATCTGGCCAACGAGCTGGGCGTGAAGGTGTGCGGCCTGCTGCTGGGCGGCAAGGGCATCGAGAGCGCCGCCAAGGAGCTGGGCGGCTACGGCGCGGACAAGGTCTATGTCTGCGAGGACGAGAAGCTGGCGGTGTACAACACCGACGCCTACGCCAAGGTGATCTGCGACGTCATCGAGGACCTCAAGCCTGAGGCGTTCCTCATCGGCGCCACCAACATCGGCCGTGACCTGGCGCCCCGCTGCGCGGCCCGCCTCCACACGGGCCTGTGCGCCGACTGCACCCACCTGGACATCGACGTGGCCAACTACATCCAGTTCCTGCGGGAGGCCTCCACGCTGGACGTGGACGGGCAGAAGTGGGACATGGAGGACCGGAACCTGAAGATGACCCGTCCGGCCTTCGGCGGCCATCTGATGGCCACCATCATCTGCCCCCGGTTCCGCCCCTGCATGGCCACGGTTCGCCCGGGCGTCATGAAGAAGAACGCCTTCGACCAGGCCAAGGCCGACGCCTGCGTCATCGAGAAGCCCGCCTTCACCCTGTCTGACGGGGACATCCACACCGAGGTCACCGAGGTGGTGAAGGCTGCGAAGAAGCTGGTGGACCTGATCGGCGCGGACTTCATCGTGTCTGTCGGCCGCGGCATCAGCAAGGACGTGGAGGGCGGCATCAAGCTGGCCGAGGAGCTGGCGGCGGAGCTGGGCGGCGTCGTCGGCGGCAGCCGCGCCACCATCGACAGCGGCTGGCTGAGCGCCGACCATCAGGTTGGCCAGACCGGCAAGACGGTGCACCCGAAGGTGTACATCGCCCTGGGCATCTCCGGCGCCATCCAGCACAAGGCCGGCATGCAGGATTCCGAGTGCATCATCGCGGTGAACAAGAACGACACCGCCCCCATCTTCGAGATCGCCGACTACGGCATCTGCGGCGACCTGTTCAAGGTCACCCCCATGCTCACCGAGGCCATCCGCGCCGCCAAGGCCGCGAAGTAAGAGCCCTTTACAGGCAAAAAACAGGAGCCATCCTACGGGATGGCTCCTGTTTTTTTACCGCCGCGGAGATCAGCACCGGTGGAAGAGCGGCCTGCACTCCGTGAAGTCCACGCTCAGGTCTCCCCTGTCCAGCAGATAGGAGAGGTAGGAGCGGATGGTGCTTCCCACCAGGACGTACTGGTTGAAATCCATGGCCAACTGATAGTGTTGGAAGACCTTTTGCAGGACCTCCTCCGGGCTGGCGGGGGTCTCACAGAAGTGGAGGACCAGCTCGCAGATCTCCAGCACCTTGGCCCGGTTCAGCTGAGCCAGGGGACGGATGTCCTCCGCGGGCTCCGCATGGGCGGGGATGAAAAGGCGGCCTTCCAGAGAGCAGACTCTGTCCAGGGTGTCCAGATAGGCGGCCACGTCGTAAATGAAGTTCACGTGGTACTTCTCCACAATATTGGCGCCGGAGAGGCAGTCCGCCAGGAACCACACGCCGTCCGCCGTGCGGAAGCCGCACATATCGAAGAAGTGGCCGGGGAGGGGGAGCATCTCCAGCCCCTCCGGCAGGGTCTCCGCCGTCAGGGGGCGGCAGTCGCTGGGCTGGGCCAGGAGGAATTTATTCCGCAGAGCCTTGCAGGGAAAGCCGCCGTAGAGAAAGGCGGGCTCCAGGATAGGGTGGGAGGTGATGGCGGCGTCAATCCCCGGGGCGTAGGCCGGGACGTCCAGCCGCTGCTGGAGCAGGGCGTTGCCGCCGTTGTGGTCGGCGTTGGCGTGGGTGTTGAGGATGGCGGCAAGGCGCCAGCCCTGAGTCTCCAGAATCCTCTGGACCTTTCTGCCGGCGTCCTTGTCGTTGCCGCTGTCGATCAAGACGGCGTCGGTGCCATTCAACTTCCAGATTCCCATTTTGGCGGGACATTGGATGTAATAGGTGCGTTCCGCGGCCTGGATCAGTTCGTACACGGTATGGTTCCCTCTTTCATTTGTTGATATGCCCTGCGGCAGGGAGATCCTCCTCCCGAAAGCCGGCCTCCAGCAGGGCCTGCCGGGTGGTTTCCGGATCGAAGAGATAGGAATAAGTTTGGCCGGTCCGCCGGCAGGCGGAGATCAGCGTATACGCGCCGAAGCGGTAGACGGGAATGCGGCACTGGATCATGTTTGCCCAAGCCCCGGCGGTAGAGGCGCCCTGCGCCTCCAGGGAGGCGGCCCAGGCGTCTGCCCTGGACTGGGCCTGCGTGTCCACCAGAGAGAGAAACGCGGGAATGAGGGCACCCGTTTCCCCGTTTTCCAGCAATTTGGCGGCGTTTTCCATCTCTGCCCGGTAGGCATCTGCCTCCAGGGAGGCGAGATAGCCGGCGGCGGCCCCGCTGTATGGAACGGAGGAGAAGAAGGCGGCGATGGGATCGTCCTCCAGCGCCAGGAGATGCCGCCGATCCTCGGCGGTCTCCAGCGCGGCCTCGGCCTGGGCGGCCCGGCGCTCCGCATCCTCCGCCCGGGCCCTCCAATCTGCCGCCTGCCGTTCCGCCCGCTGCCAGGCCAGAGAGGAGAGGAGAAAGCCTGCCCCCAGGAAGAGGACCGCCAGTGCGGCCAATCGCTTTTTCAAGCCCATCACTTCCTTTTTGCGGTGAGTATAGCACGTGTCCCCTCCGCCGTCAAGGCGTGGGCCGTCCTCCGGCAAAACCATGGTTGACCTCCGGCGCTTTTTGTCCTAGAATAGACTTCGAGATCAAAGGAAACTGGTGAACATATGACTGACTTCAACAAACGCTACATCGCCGCCCGGCGGGCGGTCATCGCCCAGGACCTGCGGCGGCTGAACCCCATGCAACGCCAGGCCGCCATGGCCACGGAGGGGCCGCTGCTCCTGCTGGCGGGGGCCGGCAGCGGCAAGACCACGGTCCTGATCCAGCGGGTCTACAACCTCCTGACCTACGGCCGGGGCAGCGACTGTGAGGAGGTGCCGGAGTGGGCCTCCGAGGAGGACCTGGCCTTTCTGGAGAGCTTTCCGGAGCACCCGGAGGCGCCGGAGATCGACCGGGCCCGCCGCCTGTGCGCCGTGGACGTGCCCCGCCCCTGGGAGATCATCGCCATCACCTTCACCAACAAGGCGGCGGGGGAGCTGAAGGACCGCCTGGCGGCCCGCCTGGGTCCCATGGCAAACGACGTGTGGGCCTCCACCTTCCACTCCGCCTGCGTCCGCATCCTGCGGCGGGACGCCGACCGGATCGGCTTTGACAAGAACTTCACCATCTACGACACCGACGACTCCAAGCGGGTCCTCAAGGACATTTTGAAGGAGCTGAACCTGGACGAGAAGGCGTTTCCCCCCAAGAGCGTCCTGAGCGTCATCAGCGGCGCCAAGGACCAGTACGAGAGCCCGGAGGATTTCGCCGCCAAGCACAGCAGCGAGGCGGACTGGAAGCTCAGCCGGATTGCCAGGGTCTACGACGCCTACGCCAAACGGCTCCGCACCGCCAGCGCCATGGACTTTGACGACATCATCTACCACACCGTCACGCTGCTGCGGCAGGAGCCCGAGGTGCTGGCGTACTATCAGAATAAGTTCTGCTACGTGCTGGTGGACGAGTACCAGGACACCAACCACCTCCAGTACCTGCTGACCAGCCTTCTGGCGGGGGGACGGAAAAACCTCTGCGTGGTGGGCGACGACGACCAGTCCATCTACCGCTTCCGGGGGGCCAACATCGAGAACATCCTCAGCTTTGAGAAGCAGTACAAAGACGCCCGGGTGATCCGCCTGGAGCAGAACTACCGCTCCACCCAGAACATCCTGGACGCCGCCAACGCCGTCATCAAAAACAACCAGGGCCGCAAGGGCAAGACGCTGTGGACGGACAACGGCAGCGGCGAGACCGTCACCGTCAAGACCACTTTCAGCGAGAGCGACGAGGCCAACTACGTGGTGGGGGACATCATGATGGCGGTGAACCGGGGGCGGAGGTTTCGGGACGCCGCGGTGCTCTACCGCATGAACGCCCAGTCCAATGCCCTGGAGTACGCCATGCGCCGCAACGGCGTGCCCTACAAGGTGGTGGGGGGCATGAAGTTCTTTGACCGGGCGGAGGTCAAGGACATGCTGGCCTACCTCTGCGTTTTGAACAACCCCCTGGACGACCTGCGGCTGCGGCGGATCGTCAACAGCCCCGTCCGGGGCATCGGTGCCACCACGATGGACAAGGTGGCGGACCTGGCGGCGGCCCAGGGGGCATCGCTGTACGAGATTATCCGCAACGCGGACCTCTTTCCGGAGCTGAAAGCCGCCAAGGGGAAGCTGTTGAAATTCGCCGACCTCATCGACGGCCTCCGCCGCCAGGGGGCGGAGCTGGCCCTGCCGGAGTTCTACGACGCCGTGTGTGACCAGAGCGGCTATGTCCGGGCCCTGGAGGAGAAGAACGACCTGGAGAGCCGGGGCCGCGTCGAGAACGTGCAGGAGCTGAAATCCAGCATCCTGGGCTTCCTGGAGCGGGACCCGGAGGACGCCACCCTCTCCGGCTTTTTGAACGAGATCGCCCTGTACACGGACCTGGACTCCCTGGAGAGCGGGGACGACTGCGTCACCATGATGACCATCCACTCCGCCAAGGGCCTGGAGTTCCCACTGGTCTACGTGGTGGGCATGGAGGAGGGGATCTTCCCCGGCAGCTCCGCCCAGTACGACCAGGAGGAGCTGGAGGAGGAGCGGCGCTTGTGCTATGTGGCCATGACCCGGGCCAAGGAGCACTTGACCATGACCAATGCCCGCCAGCGGATGCTCTATGGCCGCACCAGCAGCAACCGCTCCTCCCGGTTTCTGGACGAGATCCCGGAGGAGAATATGCGCTGGGAGGGGAAGCCGGAGCCCCGCTTTGGCGGCGGGGAGGCGAGCGCCTCCTATGGCGGCGGCTGGGACGGCGGTGCGTCCTCCGGTTCCGCCTCCTACGGCGGCAGGACGGCCGGCGGCGCGGTGCGTTCCTACCGGGAGACGGTGGCCAAAGCCGCGCCCCGGCGTCCGGCGGCCGGGGACGGCGTGTCCGGCCCCGCGCTGGAGCTGCGGGCCGGGGACGAGGTGGAGCACACCGCCTTCGGCCAGGGGACGGTGCTGGAGGTCCAGCCCATGTCCGGCGACGCCATGGTCACCGTCCAGTTCCAGGGCCAGGAGAAGCCCAAGCGGCTGATGCTGAAATTCGCCGGAAAGCATATGAAAAAGCTGTAAGGAGAGCGCGCCCCCGCGGGGGCGCGCTCTTATAGTTAGCGCAGTGGAAAAGAAGCGATTGCTCCTTTTCCACGCCGCGGCATTTTGTGCTGCGGCAGGCTGCGAAGCGGCCTGGCGGTAAACTTCATAGATAGACAGAGCCTGGTTTTCAAGTGCGTTGACTCTATCATGGGACGATCTCGATTCCCAGAATTCGGGCCACCACGGCGGCCTGGCCGGCGTGGAGCTTGGCGCCCCTCAGCTCGGCGCAGGTCTCCGACAGGGACACCCGGTCCAGGGTGCAGGAGGAGAGGTCCGTGCCTTTGAAGGGCGTGCGGAACAGCTCCGCGCCGGTGAGGTCCACGGATTGAAAAGCCGTTTTGGAGATTCTGCACTCCGCCAGGGTGGATTCCGTGAGATTGCAGGACGCCAGCGTACACCGCTCCCAGACGCTGCCGGTGAAGTTTGTGTAGCGGAGCACGCAGTCCTGGAGAGAGCAGTCCTTGAACCGGCTTCGGCGGAAGTCGCCGCCGTCGGCCTTGCAGCCGGTGAGGCGGCAGGACTTCCAGTAGCTGACAGGGAAGCGGCACTCCGCGAACTGACAGCCGCTGAGATCGCACTCGTAGAAGGCGACGCCGCTGAGATCGCACCCGGTAAAATGGCAGGCGTGAAAGGAGACCTGCCGGAAGGCCAGCTCCGAGAGGTCCAGATCCTCGGCATCGGCGTGGTCAAAGGACAACGACTCCAGCACCTCCCCGCTCTCCCGGGCCTCCTCCAGGGCCCGCCGGAGGGAAGCGGTCATCTCCGCTTCCGCTCCGGCAGAAGGAGCTCCTCAAAACTTTGGATATACACGTCGCAGAAGCCCCGCATCTCCTTCTCGTCGTGGTTGAAAAAGCTGTCGTACACACCCACCACCCGCATCTTCGCGGCCCTGGCCCCCTTGCAGGCGGCCAGGCTGTCGTCAAAGACGGTGCAGTCCTCCGGGCGGACGCCGTGGACCTTCGCCGCCGCCAGCCACACGTCCGGCAGCTTCTTGTCCATGCCCAGCTCCTGGGCGAAGTTGATCCGCTCGAAGTATTTCTCCAGGTCCAGCTTCTCCAGGGCCAGGTGGCAGTGCTCCGGCACGCTGGAGGTCACCACCGCCATCCGCCGGCCCTCGGCCCTGCACTGCTTGAGATATGCCCGGACGCCGGGCTTCACCGGCACGTGGGCGTAGGCGTCCTTGGCCAGCGTCATCCACTCCGCCATGATCTCCTCGCAGGACTCCGGCAGGCGGCAGAACTCCTTGGTGAACTTGGCCGCCAGGGGGAAGATGGTGTGGGCCACGCCCTCATAGTAGGCCCGGGTGTAGGGCAGGCCCCGCCGGGCCAGAAACTCCCGGTCCACGTCCTTCCAGACGCGGTTGGAGTCGATGAGGGTGCCGTCCATGTCAAACAGAAGCATTGCCGCTCCTCCTTTGTGTTATCGGTCTCTGCCCCAGTGGGCGGGGGCGGGGGTCTCGTCCGGGCCCAGGGGGATGGTGATGTCCGGGCGGCCGGGGCCGTAGATGGCCCGGTGGGCCTCCATCAGGGCATCCAGTGACTCCGGCTCTCCCAGGGCCAGGGCCTGGCACCGGATGCCGCAGGCGCCTATCTCATAGACCCGCCGGCAGCCGCACCGCTCATAAAAGCCGATGCGCCGGACCCGCAGATCGTTTTCCGCCGGGTCTCCCCCGGGGACGGGGAGCTCCGCCTCGGCCACGACGCAGGCCGTTCCCCGGTACCGCTCCTCCAGAAGGGAGAGGATGCGCGCGCCCAGTCCGCCGTTCCGCCGGGCGGCGGTAACGCCCAGGTAGTCCAACAGGACGCAGCGCGGGTAATCCGGGTGGGTTTGGAGGCCGGCGTAGCCCAGCAGGGAGGGACCGTCATAGAGACCCATCAGGGTGTAGAGACGCTTGGAGGCCAGCTCCAGGATCAACGTCAGGGGCTTTTGCTCGTTGGGGGGAAAGGTCCGGATGAACTCCCGCTCATACCAGCCGCGGATCTCCTGCTCGTTCATGGCTCTGAACTCCATGGGGGCTCCTTCCCGGCGGGGTGAAGATGTGGAGAGGTTGGGCTTGCCAATTTCCCGCCTTCATGGTAATATATCTGGCAGTATATCACAGGAAGGAAGATCAAACAAGACATATGAGGACAAATTGGATTCGTCAGAACGTGCTGCCGGTGCTGGCGGCACTGATCTGGGGCACAGCCTTCGTGTTTCAGAGCGTGGGGGCGGACTATGTGGGCCCCTTTACCTTCAACGCCGCCCGCTCGACGGTGGCCTTTGTCTTTTTGCTGCTGCTGTGCGTGGGGCTGCGGGCGGCCCGCCGCCGGACCGGCAGGGAGGAGGCGGAGAAGTCCACGCCCGTTTACCGCAGGGAACTGCTCCTGGGCGGCGCCTGCTGCGGTGTGGCGCTGACGGTGGCTGCCAACCTCCAGCAAAAGGGCATCGAGAGCACCTCCCCCGGCAAGGCGGGCTTCATCACGGCGCTGTACATCGTCATTGTGCCCATCTTGGGCCTGTTCTTCAAAAAAAGGGCCCCCAGGAGCATCTGGCTGGGCATTGTGCTGGCGGTGGCGGGGCTCTACTGCCTGTGCATCACCGAGGAGTTCACCATCGCCGCGGGCGATTTTTACATCCTGCTGTGCGCCTTCTGCTTTGCGGGCCACATTCTGGTCATCGACCACTTCACCCAGAAGGTGGACGGCGTGGAGATGTCCTGCGTCCAGTTCCTGGTGGCGGCGGTGCTCTCCGCCGTGGGGATGCTGGTGACGGAGACACCCACCTGGGAGGCCATCCGGGTGTGCGCCTGGCCCATTTTGTACGTGGGCGTGTTCTCCAGCGGCGTGGCCTACACCCTCCAGATCGTGGCCCAGAAGGACTCCAACCCCACGGTGGTGTCGCTGCTGCTGAGCCTGGAGTCGGTGTTCGCCACCATAGCGGGGGCCATCGCCTTCGGCAACCAGATGAGCGGAAGGGAGTACCTGGGCTGTGTGCTGATGCTGGCGGCCGTGGTGCTGGCCCAGCTGCCGGAGAGAAGGGGCGCGGAGAGACCGGAGGAATGAGAACAGGAGGGACGCGCGCGTCCCTCTTGATTTTTATGGCCAGGATATGGTATACTTACAAACTGTATGAGTATGGATGCGAGGTGATCCCATGCGCATTGACGTGCTGGGCGTCGGCTTTGACAATTTGACGCTGTCGGAGGCGGTGGAGAAGGGCTGCGAGCTGCTCCGCAGGGAGGGAACCCGCTATGTGGTGACGCCCAACCCGGAGATCGTGGAGGTCTGCCGGGAGAATCCGGCGGCCCGGGAGGCGGTCAACGGCGCGGCGCTGGTGCTGCCGGACGGAATCGGCGTCATCAGGGGCGCGGCCATGCTGGGCACGCCTTTGAAGGAGCGGGTGCCGGGAATCGAGTTCGCCGCCGGGCTGCTGGAGAAAATGGCGGGGGAGGGGATGTCCCTCTACCTGCTGGGTGCCAGGCCCGGCGTGGCGGAGACGGCGGCAGAGCGGCTGAAGGAGCGGTATCCGGGGCTGCGGGTCGCCGGTGTCCACGACGGCTACTTCCAGGAGGACGGACCCATCGTGGCGGACATCCGGCAGAGCGGCGCGGACGCGGTGTTCGTGTGTCTGGGCGCGCCGAAGCAGGAGCTCTGGATGGCGAAAAACGGCCCGGCCACCGGCGCGCGGCTCCTCTGCGGCCTGGGGGGCAGTCTGGACGTGTTCGCCGGCACGGTGAAGCGGGCTCCGATATTTTGGTGTGATCACGGCCTGGAGTGGTTTTACCGGCTGTGCAGCGATCCCCGGCGGCTGGGCCGCATGATGAAGCTGCCGCTGTTTTTGATCCATGTGAAGCGGGAGGGACGGAGGAAATAGGCGGCCTGTCCCCCTTTGAGGAGAGGAAAACAGGGCGCGGACGCGCCCCGTTTTCCCGCCTGTCAGCAGCAGCTGTCGCTGCAGTTGCTGCTGCAGCCGCAGTTGCAGTTACAGCCGCAGCCGCAGCCGCCGTTCCAGTTCCCGCAGCCACAGCCGCAGCCGCCGTTCCAGTTCCCGCAGCCACAGCCGCAGCCGCCGTTCCAGTTCCCGCAGCCGCAGGAGCTGCCCCAGTTTCCGCAGCCCCAGGAGCCGCTGCCGCTGCCGCAGCAGCAGAACAGGACCAGGATGATGATGATCCACAGGCAGGAGTTGTTGTTTCCGTTGTTAAAACACATTGCAAAACACCTCTCTTAAAGACTTTGGGATATTCTATGCGCCGGGTTCCCAGCCGGAGCCTGGCCATTCAAAAATAATTCAGGACGAAAAAATCGGACGGGCCCGGCCATGCCGGGCGCCGGGTATGGAGGTTTCAATGGCAGATTACAAGAACGGGGATACCGCCAGCTGGGATGCCCAGCAGGTGCGCCGCGGTCAGACGGATCGCCCCCAACTGAACACAAGCACCCGCCGCAGAAGGAAGCGGCGGCGCATGAACCCGCTGCTGGCGGTCATCCTCTATGTGCTGATCGTGGCGGCCGCCTCGGCCACCATGGCCGGGGTGGGCTGGCTGCTGGCGTCGGACCTGTGCGCCTTTAACCGGGGGACGAAGACGGAGGTGACGGTGGAGGTCTCCGCCGAGGACACCCTGGACACCGTGGCGGACAAGCTCCAGGAGGCGGAGCTGATCCAGTACAAGTGGTTTTTCAAGCTCTTCGCCAAGATCACCAAGGCCGAGGACGAGATCGGCATCGGCACCTATCAGCTGAACAACGACATGGACTACCACGCTCTGATCTCCGGGATGCGCAGCGCCTCCGGCAGCATGAGCGCGGAGGTGGTGGACGTCACCATCCCCGAGGGCTACACCGTCGCCCAGACCATCCGCCTGCTGGCGGAGAAGGGCGTCAACACGGAGGAGAAGCTCCTGGAGGCCGCAAAAACCGCGGACTTCAACTACGAGTTCATCGACAACGAGTCCGAGGACATCAGCCGGCTGGAGGGCTACCTCTTCCCCGACACCTACCAGTTCTATGTGAACCACAACCCCAAGGGGGCCCTGGAGCGGCTGATCAACAACTTTGAGCAGAAGATGATGGGCGAGGACGTTCAGGAGGAGCTGGAGTCCTCCGGCCGCAGCATGAAGGAGATTGTCACCATCGCCTCCCTCATTGAGAAGGAGACCGACGGCAGCGATCAGGCCATGATCGCCTCCGTCATCTACAACCGCCTCAACGGCCCCGGCGACAAGCGGGGCACCTACGGGATGCTCCAGATCGACGCCGCGCTGCTGTACGCCCTGCCGGACCACCAGGGGGCCATCACCAGCGCCGACCTGGAGACGGACAGCCCCTACAACCTGCGCAAGTACGCAGGCCTGCCGCCCACGCCCATCGCCAACCCCGGCATGACGGCCATCAACGCGGCGCTGTATCCCACCTCCAGCGACTACTATTACTACGCCCTGGGCACGGATCACAAGCACCACTACTTTGCCGACTACAACAGCTTCCTGAGCTTCGTAAACAGCGACCAGTATGGCGGATAAAGGGAGAAAACCGGAGCTGCTGGCCCCGGCGGGGGACATGGAGCGGCTGAAAATGGCCGTCCTCTACGGCGCGGACGCCGTGTATCTGGCGGGCACGGATTTCGGCATGCGGGCCTTCGCCGGGAACTTCACCCCGGAGGAGCTGCCGGAAGCGGTGGCCTATGCCCATGCCCACGGCGTCCGGGTCCACTGCACCGTCAACACCATGCCCCGCAATGACGAGATCGCCCGCCTGCCGGAGCACCTGGAGCGGCTGAACGACGCCGGGGTGGACGCCCTGATCGCGGCGGACCTGGGGACCTTCACCCTGGCGGGGCGGTACGCCCCCCGGTGCCAGCGGCACGTCTCCACCCAGGCCAGCGTCTGCAACTACGAGACCGCCCGGGCCTGGCACGACCTGGGGGCCTCCCGGGTGATCCTGGCCCGGGAGCTGAGCCTGGAGGAGATCCGGACCATCCGGGACAGGACGCCGCGGTCCCTGGAGCTGGAGGCCTTCGTCCACGGCGCCATGTGCGTCAGCTACTCCGGCCGGTGCCTCCTGAGCAACTATATGACCGGGCGGGACTCCAGCCGGGGGGCCTGCGCCCAGCCCTGCCGCTACCACTACGCCCTGATGGAGGAGAAGCGCCCCGGCGAGTACTTCCCCATTGAGGAGGACGGCCAGGGCGCGTACATCCTGAACTCCCGGGACATGTGCATGATCGACCACTTGGAGGACCTCTGCGCCACGGGGCTCAGCAGCCTGAAAATCGAGGGGCGGGCCAAGTCCGCCTATTACGCCGCCATCGTCACCGGGGCCTACCGCCACTGCCTGGACGCGGCGGCGGCGGGGGAACAGGCGGACCCTGTCTGGAGGGATGAGGTGGAGCATGTCAGCCACCGGCCCTACTCCACCGGCTTTTACTACGGCCAGCCGGGGCAGTACTATGAGACCTCCCGCTACATCCGGGACTGGCAAGTAATTGCGCTTGTCAGAGACTGCGACGGGGAGGGAAACGCGGTATTGTCCCTTCGGAACAAATTCCGTGTGGGGGACACGGTGGAGCTGGTGGGCCCGGACCTGCGGCCCTTCTCCATGACAGTGCCGGAGATGCGGAACGAGGCGGGGGAACTCCTGGAGGAGCCCCGGACGCCCCGGATGGTCTTCCACATGAAGCTGCCCCGGCCGGTGCCTCCCATGACGCTGGTGCGCCGCGGGGTGGACCTGTCGGCGAAATAGGAATCACAGATTATTAAACATAAGGAGAGACAGCCATGAAAGCAGACGTCGTCATCGTCGGAGCGGGTCCCGCCGGAATCTTCACGGCCCTGGAGATGATCAAAAAGGGGAGCCGCCAGAAGATCGTCATGGTGGAGAAGGGCCGGGCCGTGGAGGACCGCCACTGCCCCAAGGACAAGACCAAACGCTGCATGAACTGCAAGCCCTACTGCCACATCACCACCGGCTTTTCCGGCGCCGGCGCTTTTTCTGACGGGAAGCTGTCGCTGAGCTACGAGGTGGGCGGCGACCTGCCCAACCTCATCGGCCCGGACCTGGCTCAGGAGACCATCCATTACGCCGACAAGATCTACCTGGAGTTCGGCGCGGACACCCACATCGAGGGCCTGGAGTACCCGGAGGACCGCAAGGAGATCCGCAAGCGGGCCATCCACGCGGGACTCAAGCTGGTGGACTGTCCCATCCGCCATATGGGCACGGAGAAGGCCCAGGCCATCTACCTGGCCATTGAGCGGTACCTCCAGGAAAACGGCGTGGAGATGTACTTCGGCTACGAGTGCCGGAACCTTATTCTGGAGCAGGATGTCTGCAAGGGCGTCTCCATCTCCGACGGGAAGACGGACCTGGAGATCTACGCCAGGCACACGGTGGTGGCCACCGGCCGCCGGGGGGCGGACTGGCTGGAGAAGCTCTGTGCCGAGCACAACATCGCCCACGCCCCCGGCACCGTGGACATCGGCGTCCGGGTGGAGGTCCGGAACGAGGTCATGGAAATGGTGAACCGGGTCCTGTATGAGTCCAAGCTGGTGGGCTGGCCCAAGCCCTTCAAGAACAAGGTGCGGACCTTCTGCCAGAACCCCGGCGGCTTTGTCAGCCAAGAGAACTACGACAACGACCTGGCGGTGGTCAACGGGCATTCCTATAAAGATTATAAAAGTGACAACACAAATCTGTCCATCCTCTGCTCCCACAATTTCAGCGTGCCCTTCAACCAGCCCATCGCCTACGCCCAGAAGGTGGGCGAGCTGACCAACATGC
>CAMNRF010000059.1 GCA_946551795.1 uncultured Oscillibacter sp. | reverse complement strand
CCTCTGTGGTCCGGCGCGGTGGAGCATCTCATGTGGGGGACCTCCCCATAGGGGACGGCGATGGGATGTTCCACCTCGTCCCCCAGAAAGCCCAGGCCGGAACCCAGAATCAGCAGCACCCTGGGGCGAAAGTCCCCCAGGCGCTCCTCCAGGGCCCGGACACTCTCCCGGTACCGGGCCTCGCCCGGGGAGGCGGTCACAGCTTCCCTCCGCACTGGCGGCAGAAGGTGTCCCCCTCCCGCACGGCGGCGCCGCAGGTGGGGCAGACGGGGTCCGCGGGCACGCGGCCCAGGGCGTCGTTGATGTCCGCCAGCTGGGTCTTGAGCTCGTCGATCTCCTGGAGCTTGGCCAGCAGTGCCTCGGACTCCGTGGGATTGCCGGTGTGGGTGGCGTAGACCATCTCGCCCACCTCCATCAGCTTGCCGTTGATGTCGCCCTCCACCGTGGCGGCGCGGACGCGCAGCTTGGCGGAGGACAGCAGGTCGTCCGCCATCTGTCCCGCGCCGTAGACGGCGTCGGCGGCCAGGTCACCCGCCTGCCAGGCGGTGCGCCGGACCAGGTCCAGCAGGTCTTTCAGCTTCTCATTCATGGGGAGTCTCCTTTCGTTGATTCAGTTAGCGGCGGCGGGGTTTCCGAAATAGGTGCTTCCGCCGATGAACTCCCGGGCCAGGGAGTTGGGGGCGATATACTTCTCATCCAGGGGCTCGATCCGCTCCAGGCCCCGCAGGATGTCGTTCACCACGGGGTACTTCCCGGCGGGCAGGTCCTCCAGCAGAGGCACCACGAAGGGCTTGAGGGCGGAGATGCTGATGGGCAGGGAGGAGTCAAACTTGATGTCCGCGCTCTCCTTGTAGGGGGAGATATACAGCCGCTCGCCCCGGCAGACATTGTCCCACAGCTTCAGGGTGAACTCCGCGTCGGCGCCGCGGAACTTGAAGTCCCGCACAATGCGGCGGCAGAGCCGGAACCAGGCGGGCTGGAAGATCACGGCGCCGTTTTCGTCCACGATGCCGCTGCGGGCGGCGATATAGAGCCGGAAGGCCCTGGGATTCTTGCCCACGATGATGTCGTTGAGGGCGTGGATGCCCTCGAACACGGCGATCTCGTCCTCCCCCAGGCGCAGGGGCTGGGAGAGAATGTCGGAGCGCATCTGGCGGGCGAACTCGAATTTGGGCACGTGGATGGTTCGGCCCTGATCCAGCATGGCGAAGTGCCGGTTCAGAAGGTCGATGTCCAGGCAGAAGGGGGACTCGTAGTCGATGGCCCCGTCCCGGTTCCGGGGGGCGGTCTCCGGGTCCACGGTGTTGAAGTAGTTGTCCATGGAGATGGTGTGGGTGGCGATGCCCAGCTCCTTGAGCTGTTCCTCGATCTTCATGGCGGTGGTGGTCTTGCCGGAGCCGGAGGGGCCGGAGAGCAGCACGATGTGGGATTCCCTCCGGCGGGCGGCGATCTTCTGGGCGGCCCGCTTCACCTTCTCGGTGTAGGCCTGGTCGCTCCGCTGGGCAAAGCCCAGGGGATCGGTGCGGATCTGCTGGTTGATCTCCCGCAGGGAGTAGGACATGGGGGACCCTCCTTTCAGGTGGGGAGAAATTTTTGGTAGAACGCGGCGAAGAGCCGCTGGTTGGCGAGGCATTTCTCAGGCCGCTCCGTGTACTCCTTGGGGTATTTCACGTTGAAGGCCCGCTCAATGTGGTTGGTGCCGGGCTCCACCATCTTGGTGGACCCGCCGGCGCCGAAGGACAGAATGGAGCACAGCTCCGACATGATATAGATGTTGTACAGGCACGCCGCCCCGGGGCGGCACCAGCCGATGTTCTCAAAGCTGCCGGACATATACTTCTGCCGGTAGAGGTAATAGGGGCGGTGCCCCGCGGCCCGCAGAGCGGAGCCGGCGTAGTCCAGCATCTCCGCCACCGCCTCCGGCGCGGGGATAGCGAGCCCCTCCGTGAGGATGCGGCTGCCTTTTTTCAGCGCCAGGGTGTGGACGGTGATGTTGTCCGTGCCGTAGGCCAGGCATTGGTCCAGGGACCGGCGGAAGCCCTCCGGGGTGTCCTCCGGGAGCCCCGCGATGAGGTCCATATTCACATGGGGAAAGCCGTACTCTGCCGTCAGCTCCATGGCCCGCGCGATGTCCCCGGCGGTGTGGCCGCGGCCGATGGCCCGAAGGACGCGGTCCTCCATGGTCTGGGGGTTGACGGACACCCGGGTGACGCCGTGGTCCCGCAGGACCGCCAGCCGCTCCGCCGTGATGGTGTCCGGCCGGCCGGCCTCCACGGTGATCTCGCCGCAGGGGGCGGTGTCAAAGGACGCTTCAAAGGCGGACAGAACCCGGTCCAGCTGCTCTGCCGACAGGGTGGTGGGGGTTCCGCCGCCCATGTAGAGGGCCCGGACCCGCAGACCCTGCCGGCGGACCAGCTCGCCCCCGGTCCGGATCTCCCGGATCAGGGCGTCCACGTAGGGGGCGATCAGAGGGAAGCTCTTTTCTACTGATTGGCTCACGAAGGAGCAATAGGCGCACCGGGTGGGGCAGAAGGGGATGCCGATATACACGGCGATGTCCCGGGGCTCCAGCCCCTTGGCGGCCTCCGCCGCCACGGCGCCGGTCTCCGCCGCCAGCTCCGCCCGGGAGGGGGAGACGAAGTAGGTCTCCTCCAGCATCCGCCGGGCCTCCGCCCGGGTCTTCCCGGCCATGACGGCCCAGGCGGCGGGCTTGTCGGGCCGCACTCCCGTCAGCATCCCCCAGGGGGGCGGGGAGGGGAGAAATTCCAGGGCGGCCCGGTAGAAGCAGGCCCCGATGGCGTGGCGCCGCTGGCCCTCCCGGTCGAAGTCCGAGCCGGAGAGGACGGTCTCACAGGTTCGGGAGACGGTCCGCCCGCCCAGGGTGAGCTCCGCGGAGGCCGTCAGGCGGTCCCCCGCCTCCCGGCAGGAGAGAACGGCGCCGTCCTCTCTCGGTTCCATGGGCGCGTAGACCGGCAGCTCCCCGGGGAACAGGTTCATGAGGCTCTGCTCCACAGTATACCGCTCGTCGTGGCCCTTCAATACCAGCTTCATGGCCTAAAATCCGCCGCGCATGGCCTGGCGGAGGTAGGGATTCACCTGCCGCTCCCGGCCGAGGGTGCTGCACTCCATGTGGCCGGGCAGGACCCGCAGGTCCCCCTCCAGCTCCCCCAGCCGCCGCAGGGAGGCCAGAATCTTCGCCGTGTCCCCGCCGGGGAGGTCCGTCCGCCCGCAGGAGCCGGCGAAGAGGGTGTCCCCGCAGAAGAGGACATCGCCGCACCGAAGCGTCACGCTGCCCTCGGAGTGGCCGGGGGTGTGGAGGACCTGGAGCTCCAGTCCGCCCAGGGTCAGCCGGTCCCCCTCGCCGTAGAAGTTCACGCTGGAGAGCTCCGTGCGCAGGGGGAAGAGGCCGGGGTCCACATCCCGGTAGTCCTTCTCGTGGATATAGACCGCCGCCTGGGGAAAGGCCGCGGCCAGCGCCGCCGCGGCGCCGGTGTGGTCGTAGTGGCCGTGGGTCAGCAGGATATAGCGGACCTCCGCTCCCTCCAGGGCCGCCAGGAGACGGGAGGCGTCCCCGCCGGGGTCGATGACGGCGGCCTGGCGGGCGTCCTCCAGGAGATAGCAGTTGGTGCCGATGGGGCCCACCTGCATGGCTTTGATGTTCATACGGACCTCCTCACAGGTTTCCCTCGGTGTCCAGCAGAATGGTGACAGGCCCGTCGTTGCGGGAGTCCACCTGCATATCGGCGCCGAACTCGCCGTGCTCCACCTGGAAGCCCCGCTCCCGGCACCGGGCCATGAACCGCTCATAGAGGGGAATGGCCAGGTCCGGCCTGGCGGCTTTGGAGAAGCCGGGGCGGCGGGAGGAGGTGTCGGCGTACAGGGTGAACTGGGAGACCACCAGGAGGCTCCCGCCCACCTGCTCCAGGTTCAGGTTCATCCGCTCATTCTCGTCCTCGAAGATCCGGAGGTTGCAGATCTTGTCCGCCAGCTTCACGGCGGTGTCCTCCGTGTCGCCGGGCCCCACGCCCAGCAGGACCAGGTAGCCCTGGCCGATCTGGCCCCGGACCTCGTTTTCAATGGTGACGGACGCGTGTTTCACGCGGGTGACAACAGCTCGCATAGTAACTCCTTCTTACCGCCTCAGCCAGAGGGCCGGGTGACCTGGAGGACCCCGGAGATCTGGTTGAGCTTGTTGATGATGGTCTGCATCTGCTCCCCGTCCCGGACACGGATCTCCATGCGGGCGATGGCGAAGCCGTCCTCCGTGCTGCGGCAGTGGATGCCGGAGACAAAGGTCTTGGTGGTGGACAGCGCCGCGGACACGTCCAGCAGCAGGTTCATGCGGTCCTTGGCCACCACCTCCAGCGTGGTGGGATAGCTCTCGTTGGTGTCGCTGCCCCAGGAGACCTTGATCCAGCGGCCGGAGAGGGCCGGGTCTGCCCGGCGCTCCGGGGAGGCGTTGGGGCAGTCGCAGCGGTGGACGGACACGCCGTAGCCCCGGGTGATGAAGCCCACGATCTCGTCCCCCGGCACGGGGGTGCAGCACTTGGAGAACTTCACCAGGCAGTTGTCCAGCCCCTCCACGATGATGCCCTGCTCGCTCTTGACCTTCTTGGGCACGGCGGGGCGGGGGTCGTCGGCCTTGGGGGTGTTCTCCAGAGCCTCCAGGGCCTGCTTTTCCGCCTGCTGCTTGGCGATGCGCTGGAGCTCGCCCTGCATCCGGCTCACCGCCTTCTGGGCGGTGAAGCCGCCGTAGCCGATGGCGGCGTACATATCGTCCAGGGTGGAGTAGGCCACCTTCTTCAAAAGCCCCGGCAGCCGGTCGGGGCCCAGCAGGTCCCGCATGGAGAGGCCGCAGTGCTTCAGCTCCGCCTCAAAGGCGGAGCGGCCGTTGACAATGTTCTCGTCCCGCCGCTCCTTTTTGAACCACTGGCGGATCTTGCTGCGGGCCTCGTTGCTCTTGGCGATCTTCATCCAGTCCCGGCTGGGGCCCTTGGCGCCCTTGGAGGTGAGGATCTCCACGATGTCGCCGTTTTTCAGCACGTGGTCAAAGGTGACGATGCGCCCGTTGACCTTGGCGCCCACCATGCGGTTGCCCACGGCGGAGTGGATGGCGTAGGCGAAGTCGATGGGAGTGGCTCCGGCGGGCAGGTTCTGCACGTCGCCGTTGGGGGTGAAGACAAACACCTCGTCGGAGAACATGTCGATTTTCAGGGAGTGGATGAACTCCTCGGCGTCGGCGCCCTCCTGGTTTTCCAGCAGGCGCCGGACCCACTCGTACTTTCCCTCGGAGCCGGCGCCCTGGCCGTTCTGCTTGTACTTCCAGTGGGCGGCCACGCCGTACTCGGAGACCTCGTGCATGTCCCGGGTGCGGATCTGCACCTCGAAGGGGATGCCGTCGGTGCCCATGACGGTGGTGTGGAGGGACTGGTAGCCGTTGGGCTTTGGGGTGCCGATATAGTCCTTGAACCGGCCCAGGATGGGAGTGAAGATGTCGTGCACCACGCCCAGGACGTTGTAGCAGTCCCCCACGTTGTCCACGATCACCCGGAAGGCGAAGAGGTCGAAGATCTCATCCAGGTTCTTGTTCTGGCTGAACATCTTGCGGTAGATGCTGTAGGGGTGCTTCACCCGGCCGTAGACCAGGTGGGGGATGCCCAGCTCGTCCAGGCGGGTCTCCACCTGGGCCCGGGTCTTCTGCATGAACATGTCGTACTCCGTCTTCTTGGCCTCCAGACGGGAGACGATCTCCTGATACCCCACCGGGTCCAGGTATTTCAGCGACAGGTCCTCCAGCTCCCACTTCATCCGCTGCATGCCCAGCCGGTGGGAGATGGGGGCGTAGATCTCCATGGTCTCCAGGGACTTCTGCTTCTGCTTCTCCGGGGACTGGTACTCCATGGTCCGCATGTTGTGGAGCCGGTCCGAGATCTTGATGAGGATGACCCGGATGTCCTTGCTCATGGCGATGAGCATCTTCCGGAGGTTCTCCATCTGCTCGTCTTCCTTGGTGGCGTACTGGATGCGGGTCAGCTTGCTGACGCCCTCCACCAGGTCGGCGATGGTGGGGGAGAAGAGCCGGGCCACGTCGGCGTGCTCGGCGGGGGTGTCCTCGATGACGTCGTGGAGGAGGGCGGCCTCGATGGACTCGCTGTCCAGCTTCAGCTCCTCCGCCACGATCTGGGCCACCGCCAGGGGGTGGATGATATAGGGCTCGCCGCTCTTGCGCTTTTGTCCCTCGTGGCACTTGTCGGCATATTCAAAGGCAGTGCGGATGTGGTCAAAGTCCGCCGAGGGGTTGTATCCCCGGATGGTCCGTTCCAGATGGTCGTACTGCTCCCGGATCGTCATGACAGGTCACCTCGATTCCGCCCGCCTGGGGAGAGGCGGACGAGATAGGGGCAGGCGGTGAGATCCACCTTCCCCTGAGTGGGATTCAGGCTGGCCAGCAGGGTGTCGTCCCGGCGGGTGAGGGCCAGCAGCCCCCGCTCGCGGAACACCGCCAGGGCCAGGGCGGTGCGGAGAAAGCTCTCGTTTCCCCCGGCCTCCGCCGCGAGACACCGCAGCCAGGGGAGCCAGGGCTCCTGGATCTTTCCGCGGCGCAGGCGGCGCTCCAGCACCACCCAGCAGGCGGCGAACTGCTCCCGGGAGGCCCGGAGGCGGCTCTGCTCCTGGGCGGTCAGGTCTCCGCCCTCCAGCAGGCGGCCCAGCAGGTCCAGGGCCTCCGCCTCGTGGCGGCTGGGGGTCAGGGAGGGGCGGATGTCGATCAGCTGCAGCTGCAGCGAGGTGGTGCCCCGGAAGGTGTTGGCCTGGAGGTAGAAGGCGGCGTCCACCCGGCTGCCCGCCGCCAGGCCGCACTCCTCCGCCGTCACGGAGAAGAAGATGGCGTCAAACCGGCAGGCGCCCTTGGAGAGCCGGAATTTCAGGTGCTTGCCCTGGCCCACGCTCTGCAGGCTGTCCACTGTGGCCCCCAGCAGGGCGAAGACGGGCCGGGCGTTGCCGGCGCCGTAGGGCTCCAGCAGGCTCAGCTGCTCCACCTCCTGGAGCGTTACGGCGCCGGGGGCGGAAATGGGGGCGTCCACCTCCAGGGAGGGGACGGGCAGCTCCCCGCCGGAGACGGAGCGCACATAGCGGTTTATCCGGGTGCGGAAGGCGGCGATGTTCTCCTCGGGAATGGTGAACCCGGCGGCCAGCTCGTGGCCGCCGAAGCCGTCCAGCAGGTCCGCGCAGGACTCCAGGGCGGCGAAGAGGTTGAACCCGCCGTAGGACCGGCAGGAGCCCTTGCCCGTGCCGCCGCGCAGGTGGATCATGAAGCTGGGGCAGGAGTACTTCTCGCTGAGGCGGGAGGCCACGATCCCCACCACCCCCTGGTGCCAGCGGTCGCTGGCCAGCACCAGGGCGCTGCGCTCCTCGTCCCGCAGGCGCTGAATCTGCTCCACGGCGTCGGCGCAGATGGCCTGCTCCACCGCCTGGCGCTCCCGGTTCAGCTCGCACAGCGCCCGGGCCATCTCCTCCGCCCGGGCGGGGTCGGCGCACTCCAGCAGGTCGGCGGCCAGGTCCGCCGCCCCCATGCGCCCGGCGGCGTTGATGCGGGGGGAGAGGACGAAGCCGATCTGGATGGAGGTGATGGGCCGGCCCAGCAGGCCCGCCTCCTTCAAAAGGGCGTGGACGCCGGCGAAGTCCGTATGGGGCAGGGCCTCCAGCCCGCAGGAGACGATGGTCCGGTTCTCCCCCTCCATGCGCATGACGTCGGCGATGGTGCCGATGGCGGCCAGGGTGCAGTACCGGGCGAACAGGGCGTCCTCCCGGCTCTCGCCCCCCAGGGCCAGCACCAGCTTCAGCGCCACGCCCACCCCCGCCAGGTGCTTGAAGGGATAGGGGCAGTCGGGGCGGTGGGGGTCCACCACGGCGGCGGCCCGGGGGAGGGCCTCCTTGCACTCGTGGTGGTCCGTCACCACCACGTCCAGCCCGATGGAATTGGCGAAGTCCACCTCGTCGTTGCCGGTGATGCCGCAGTCCACGGTGATCATCAGCGTGGCCCCCTGGTCCCGCAGGCCCTGGATGGCGTCCCTGGACAGGCCGTACCCGTCCTCGATCCGCCGGGGGATATACCGCAGGCACCGGACGCCGCAGCTTTTCAGATAGTCCATCAGCAGCACCGTGGAGGTGATGCCGTCCACGTCGTAGTCGCCGAAGACGGCGACGGTCTCCCCCTCCGCGACGGCCCGCTGGATGCGCTCCACGGCCCGGTCCATGTCCCGCATGAGCATGGGGGAGAGGGTCAGCTTCCGCTCCCGGTCCAGAAGCTCCGCCGCGGACTCGGCGCTGCAAACGCCCCGGGCGGCCAGCACGGTGGAGAGCAGATAGGAATACCCCGCCCCCCGCAGGAGGTCCACCGCCTGGGGATCGGGGGTCCCAATGTTCCATTTCTTAAATTTCACTGGTGTCGCGGGTCTCCTTTCCAAACTGGCGGCGGCGCGCCAAACCTATTATAACTCTTTTATTATAGCAGGAAAGACGGGCCAGGTAAAGAAAAAATATCACAGAATCACAGGCAAGTTGCAAAAGAAATGCTTGCGTTTTCTCATAGGCTGTGGTATATTACATATGTTAGTAATGTGGTAGTGTGGAGAGTGGACCTCAGGTCCGCTCTTTTTGTTGGACTTTTCCCCACGCCAAAATTATGAAGATCAGTGAGATCATGGAGGCTGCCTTCCTATGAAGAAGATCACGGAACTCACCGCCGAGCTGGCGGCCCCCGCCATCGCGGAGGCCGGCTGCACCCTCTGGGACGTGGAGTACGTCAAGGAGGCCGGGACCTGGTACCTGCGGGTGCTGCTGGACAAGGAGGGCGGCGTGGACATTCTGGACTGCGAGGCCGTGTCCCGAAAGCTCTCGGACCTGCTGGACGAGGCGGACCCCATCGAGGGCAGCTACACCCTGGAGGTGGGCTCCGCCGGAGCGGAGCGGGTGCTGAAGCGCCCCGCCGACTTCGCCCGCTTTCTGGGCAGCCCCGTGCTGGTGAAGCTCTACCGGGCCCGGGACGGGCGCAAGGAGTTCGCCGGAGTGTTGACGGGCTACGACGAGTCCTCCGGGGACGTTTCCGTCACCGTGGGGGAGGAGACGCTGACCTTCCCGAAGCGGGAGACCGCCCTGGTCCGGCTGCGGGTGGAGTTCTGAGCCGCCGGACTTTGACTTGGATTTGGAGACGTTAGGATATTTCGGAATATAGAACGAGTAAAAAAGGAGAGTCACGCCATGAGAGGCAAGAAGCAGAAGGAACCCGCCGGGATGAACCCCGCGGAGATCTTTGCCGCGCTGGAGCTGCTGGAAAAGGAGCGGGGAATCCCCCAGACCTTTATGATGGAGAAGATCATCCAGGCCATCACCACCGCCTACAAGCGGGACCACGAGGGCGTGGAGAACGTCATCGTGGACGTGGACGAGGAGCGCCAGGACCTGAAGATGTTCGTCCAGAAGAACGTGGTGGACGAGGAGGACTATGTGGACCCCCCCAACGAGATGACGCTGGAGGAGGCCAGGGCGATCTCCGCCAAGTACGAGATCGGCGATGTGGTGAATATCCCCGTGGACAAGATGGAGTTCGGCCGCATCGCCGCCGGAAACGGCAAGCAGGTCATCATCCAGGGCCTGCGGGAGGCCGAGCGGGGCATGGTGTACGACGAGTTCAACTCCAAGCAGCACGAGATTCTCACCGGCGTGGTCACCCGGGTGGACCCCCGGAACGGCAACGTGTCGCTGCGCATCGGCACCGGCACCGAGTCCACTGAGGCGCTGCTGATGGCCGGGGAGCAGGTCCCCGGTGAGGAATTGGCCGAGGG
The DNA here is from genome assembly GCA_946551795.1 of uncultured Oscillibacter sp. Taxonomy (GTDB): domain Bacteria; phylum Bacillota; class Clostridia; order Oscillospirales; family Oscillospiraceae; genus Oscillibacter. The sequence goes on along the minus strand of CAMNRF010000059.1, from coordinate 4,580 downwards.
GACCCACGTGAAGGTGTATGTGGTGGACGTCCGCCGCTCCACCCGGGGGCCTCAGGTGCTGATCTCCCGCACCCACCCGGGCCTTGTGAAGCGCCTTTTCGAGCTGGAGGTCCCGGAAATCTTCGACGGCACCGTGGAGGTGAAGTCCATCGCCCGGGAGGCCGGCAGCCGCACCAAGATGGCCGTGTGGTCCAACGAGGAGAACGTGGACCCCATCGGCGCCTGCGTGGGCCCCAAGGGCCAGCGGGTGGCCGGCATCGTCGACGAGCTGCGGGGCGAGAAGATTGACATCATCAAGTGGAGCGAGGACCCCGCGGAGTTTATCGCCGCCGCCCTGGCCCCCGCCGAGGTGCTGGACGTGTGGATGGCGGACGAGGGCAAGGCCTGCCGGTGCGTGGTGCCGGACGACCAGCTGTCCCTGGCCATCGGCAAGGAGGGGCAGAACGCCCGCCTGGCCGCCCGCCTGACGGGGTACAAGATCGACATCAAGCCCGAGAGCTATCAGGAGCCCGAGGAGGAAGAGGAGATCGAAGCGGCCGGGGAGGCCCCGGAGAGCGCGGAGACCGCGGAGCCCGCTGAGGAGTAAACGCTCCGCCGGCCGCCGGGGCCGGTTCCCCGGAGTCTGAGAACCGGCGGAAACCTTATTGTTGATTGGAGGCAGCCCGATGCCGAAAGTGAAGAAGATTCCCCAGCGGCAGTGTGTGGGCTGCCGGGAGATGAAGGATAAGAAGTCCCTGCTCCGGGTGGTGAAGTCCCCGGAGGGCCAGGTGAGCCTGGACTTCGGCGGGAAGAAGCCGGGGCGGGGCGCCTATGTGTGCCATGACATCGCCTGCCTCCAGCGGGCCCGGAAGACCCGGGCCCTGGAGCGGGCCTTTGAGACGGCCATTCCACCGGAGGTCTACGACTCCATGGAGGCGGAACTGCGAGGTGCGGATGGACAATAAGAGAGTGCTCTCCCTGCTGGGGCTGGCCCTCCGGGGCGGCAATCTGGCGGTGGGGGAGGAGCCGGTGGAGGCCGCCGCCCGGGCCAGAGACGCGCGGATTCTGCTGCTGGCCGCCGACGCGGCGGAGAATACCCGCCGCCGGGCGGAGCACTTCGCCCAGGCGGGACAGTGCCTGTGTCTCCGGGTCCCCTTCACCAAGGAGGAGCTGGGCATGGCCCTGGGCCGCACCTCCGTGGCGTTGGCGGCGGTGACGGACATCGGCCTTGCGGGCGCCGTGGTCCGCCGCCTGGCGGAGGGGGACCCCGTCCGGTACGCCGAGGCCGCCGCCCAGCTGGAGGTCAAGGCCCGGCGGGCCAGAGAGCGCCAGGCGGAGCGCCTGGCCCACGAGAAGAACGTCCGCCGGGGGAGGCGGAAGCCCGCCAGGCCGCCGGAGCGGGCCGGCGGAAAGACCGCCGGGAAAAGGCAGGCAGTTTCAGCCGCGGGAAAGCGGGCGGGCCCCGCCGGGAGCGGCCATCCCAGACCGGGGGCAAGGGCAAAGCCCTACGCCCACAGCCGCCCCGTGAAAAAGGGCAAGGGCTCCTTCCGCAAGCGGGAGGACTGAGTATCATTCAAAATTTCCCAGCCCCCGGGTTGGAGCATAACGAGGTGTTTTGATTGGGTATTGAGAAATACAGGGTCCATGAGGTGGCGAAAGACTTTGGCCTTCCCACCAAGACCATCACCGAGATTCTGACAAAGTATGTGGCCGCGCCAAAGAACCACATGCAGGTCCTGACGGATCACGAACTGTCCGTGATCTTCGACTATCTGACCCAGAAAAATCCGGTCTCCAGCATCCAGGCCATCTTTGCCGATGTCCAGAAGAAGGCGGAGGCTGAGGAAAAGCCCACCGGGCAGCCGGCCCAGCGGAGCGGAGGCGATCAGCAGGGCGCCGCGGGCCAGCAGGCGGCCTCCGGAAAGAAGCCGGGGGATCACCAGCAGGACAGGGGGGCCTCCGGAAAGCCCGGCCAGCAGGGCCAGCGGCCCCAGGGCTCCGGCCAGAGGCCGGCTGCCCCGCAGCAGGTGAAGTCCGGCGGGACAAGGCCCGGCCAGCAGGCGGCGTCCGGCCAGCAGGGCGGTTCGGGCCAGCAGCCGGCTTCCGGCCAGCAGGCGGCCTCCGCCCAGCAGGCCTCCGGACAGCAGGCGTCCGGCCAGAAGCCGGCCAGCCGCGTGCCCCAGAAGAAGATCGTGGACACCCGCAAGGGCGGCGACGTGAACCTGGCCAAGTACGACGAGCGCCTGGAGACCCTGGGCGGCCAGCGGGGCGAGCGGATGCAGCAGCAGCGGGGCGGCAAGGAAAAATTCCGCAATAACGGCCAGCGCCGGGGCGGCATGACCTTCTCCAACAAGCGCCGCCAGGACGAGGCGGAGAAGATGCGCCGCCTCCAGCTGGAGATCGCCAAGAAGACCCCCCTCAAGGTCCAGATCCCCGACGAGATCAGCGTGGGAGAGCTGGCCAGCCGCATGAAGAAGACCGGCGCTGAGGTGGTCAAGGTGCTGATGAAGAACGGCATCATGGCCTCCCTGCCCCAGATGATCGACTTCGACACCGCCTCCTTTGTGGCGGAGGAGATGGGCTGCAAGGTGGAAAAAGAGGTGGTGGTCACCATCGAGGAGAAGCTCATCGACGCCACCGAGGACCGTCCCGAGGACCTGGTGCCCCGGGCCCCCGTGGTGGTGGTCATGGGCCACGTGGACCACGGCAAGACCTCTTTGCTGGACACCATCCGTAACACCTCCGTGGCCGCCGGAGAGGCCGGCGGCATCACCCAGCACATCGGCGCCTACCAGGTGCAGGTGAACGGCAAGCCCATCACCTTCCTGGACACGCCGGGCCATGAGGCGTTCACCTCCATGCGGGCCCGGGGCGCCATGATCACCGACATCGCCATCTTGATGGTGGCGGCGGACGACGGCATCATGCCCCAGACCATCGAGTCCATCAACCACGCCAAGGCCGCCGACATCCCCATCATCGTGGCGGTGAACAAGATTGATAAAGAAAACGCCAACCCCGACCGCGTCATGCAGCAGCTGACGGAGCACGGCCTGGTGCCGGAGGAGTGGGGCGGCGAGACCATCTGCTGCAAGGTCTCCGCCAAGAAAAACATCGGCATTGAGAACCTGCTGGAGAACCTGGTGCTTCTGGCGGAGATCCAGGAGCTGAAGGCCAACCCCAACCGGGCGGGCCAGGGCACCGTCATCGAGGCCCGTCTGGACAAGGGCCGTGGCCCCGTGGCCACCCTCCTGGTGCAGAACGGCACCTTGAAGCAGGGTGACATCATCATCGCCGGCACCGCCGTGGGCCGGGTCCGCACCATGCTGGACTACAAGGGCAACCGCCTCACCGAGGCCGGCCCCTCCGTCCCCGTGGAGATCGCGGGCCTCAGCGAGGCCCCCACCGCCGGCAGCCCCTTCTTCGCCGTGGCGGACGAGCGCATGGCCCGGGAACTGGTGGAGCAGCGCAAGGCCGAGGAGAAGGCCAAGGCCCTGGCCCCGGTGCAGAAGGTCTCCCTGGAGAACCTGTTCGACCAGATCCAGGCCGGCGAGCGCAAGGAGCTGGCCCTGATTGTCAAGGCCGATGTCCAGGGCAGCGTGGAGGCGGTGAAGGCCTCGCTGGAGAAGCTCAGCAACGACGAGGTCAACGTCCGGGTGATCCACGGCGGCGTTGGCGCCATCAGCGAGTCCGACGTGATGCTGGCCTCCTCCTCCAACGCCATCATCGTGGGCTTCAATGTCCGCCCCGACGCCGCCGCCCGGGACAGCGCCGCCCGGGCCAACGTGGATATGCGGATGTACCGTGTCATCTACGACTGCATCGACGAGATCACCGCCGCCATGAAGGGCATGCTGGCCCCCAAGTTCCGGGAGGTGGTCTTGGGTCACGCGGAGATTCGGCAGACCTACAAGGTCTCCAGCGTGGGCACCGTGGCGGGCTGCTACGTCCAGGACGGCAAGATCGTCCGGGCCTGTTCCGTCCGCGTGGTGCGGGACGGCATCGTGATCCACGAGGGCCAGCTGGCCTCTTTGCAGCGGTTCAAGGACGCCGCCAAGGAGGTGGCCGCCGGCTACGAGTGCGGCATGACCATTGAGAAGTTCAATGACATTAAAGAAGGGGACATCATCGAGGGGTACACCATGGAGGAGATTCCCCAATAAGTGCGCATAATAGGGGCGGCGGCTGTGCCGCCGCCCCTGGCTTATGGACGGATGCGAGGGCCGCCCTTTGGGCGGGGGTGGCTGATGCTCGCCCTGGCGGGCGGGGGCGGGGTTCAGCCATGATGATGGCTGGGCAATGCACCCCCCATTTCTCTTTTCTCTGTCTTGCCAGAGAAAAGAGAAACGGGCCGTGCACGGTCCAAAGAGAAAAGAGAGGCGCGGGGGCACGAATTTGACCGCAAGGGTCAAATTGTGCCCAAGATACGGGGGCTGGCCTGAATCAGTGCCAATGTGAATTGCCAGTCCCCTACCGGGTGCGGCTGACCCCGTTCCGCCCGTTGGCGCTCCGCCGCATCCGCAAGTGCCGACCAGGGTGTTTTGCTTCTTTGACGCAAGGCCCCAAGCGTCTCTTCCCGCGCTTCGCGCATAGCCGGGCAC
>CAMNRF010000058.1 GCA_946551795.1 uncultured Oscillibacter sp. | reverse complement strand
ACCTTCAAATCCGCCAGGTCGCCGGAGCAGCACTCCAGCTGCCGCACGGGGATGTCCATGGAGCGGAACAGCTCCACGGAGTACCGCCACAGCTTCTCGTACCACTCCCGGCTCTCCTCGGGCCTGCAGACCACGATCATCTCCTGCTTCTCGAACTGGTGGATGCGGTACACGCCCCGCTCCTCGATGCCGTGGGCGCCCTTCTCCTTGCGGAAGCAGGGGGAGTAGGAGGTGAGGGTCTGGGGCAGCTTCTCACTGGGCACGATCTGGTCGATGAACCGGCCGATCATGGAGTGCTCGCTGGTGCCGATGAGGTAGAGGTCCTCCCCCTCGATCTTGTACATCATGGCGTCCATGTCCGTCTGGCTCATGACGCCCTCCACCACGTTGCCGTGGATCATGAAGGGGGGGATGCAGTAGGTGAAGCCCTTGCCGATCATAAAGTCCCGGCCGTAGGCCAGCACCGCCTCGTGGAGCCGGGCGATGTCCCCCAGCAGATAGTAGAACCCGTTGCCGGAGACCCGCCCCGCGGCGTCCAGGTCGATGCCGCCGAAGGACTCCATGATCTCCGTGTGGTAGGGGATGGGGAAGTCCGGCACCGCTGCCTCGCCGAAGCGTTCCACCTCCACGTTGTGGGAGTCGTCGGGGCCGATGGGGACGGACTCGTCGATGATCTGGGGGATCACCAGCAGCCGCTGGTGGAGCTCCGCCTCCAGCTCCGCCTCCTGCTTCTCCAGCTCCGCCAGGCGCTGGGCGTCGGCCTTCACCTGGGCCTTGACCTTCTCCGCCTCCTCCAGCTTGGAGGGGTCCTTCTTGGCCTGACCCATCAGCACGCCCACCTGCTTGGAGAGGCTGTTCCGGGCGGAGCGCAGCTGGTCCGCCTCGGCGATGGCGGCCCGCCGCCGGGCGTCCAGGTCGATGGCCTCGTCCACCAGGGGGAGCTTGGCGTCCTGGAATTTCTTTTTGATGTTCTCCTTGACGATGTCCGGGTTCTCCCGGATGAATTTCATGTCCAGCATGGTTGGTTCACCTCGTAAATGATCTTTCAGTATCTTATCAATGTTTCACGTGAAACATTATACCCGTTTTTTCCCGGAGGAGACCAGTACTCCCGGCAGAGGGCCAAGCCGGTCTCCGCTCCGTCCTCCATTTTGAGGGGGAGATAGCGGTTGGAGCAGTGGGGGGAGGCATAGCGCCAGCTGTCCACGGCGAAATGCAGCTCCAGCCGGGAGCCGTCCCGCCCCATGACGCGGATATAGGCGGCGTAGTCCCCGGTTTGATAGCCGTAGAGGGGAGAGCTCCGCTGATCCAGAAACTGCAAAAGGATGCTGCTCACCGGGCGGCGGAACCGGAGGGATTCGATCTCCGAGAGCACCGCCTCCCACTCCGGGTCCTCCGGGGTGAAGGGCCTGCTGCAAAGGCGGGGCTCCTGGCCCACGTCGGTCAGTTTCTCGACGTCAATGGTAATTCCGTCCGGGCTTCGCACCTCCGGCGCTAAGGCATAGATGTCCACCGGCCGGGCGTACCAAAGCCCCCAGGCCAGCAGCAGGGCCAAAACGGCGGCCGGAATTTTCCAATGCGCTTTCAGCCAGTTCATGGTCATTCCTCCATCAGCTGCAGCCGCTCCGCCAAAGCCTGGACGGCGTCCTCGCCGCCGGAGAGGAATATCGGGAGATTGCTGTCTGTGTGCAGGGAGGTATAGATGGAACGGCCCGCGTTGATTTCCATCATCAGGGGCCGGCCCTCCCGATCTACGAAATACAAAAGGACACTGGTCCGGTCCACTGGATCGGTTTTGACGGTTCCGTCCTGGAGGTATTCCCGAATCAGGTTGCCCGGGGGACGGCGGAACCGCAGGCGTTCCACTTCTTTCAGGAGTGTCTGCCATTGGCCGTCGTCTGGTACCGCGCCAGTACTCCAGACGAGATCGACGCCCTGGCCGGGTTTGTTGTGCAGCACACTGGCGCTGACGGCCTCCAGCTCGCCCATCCCCAGGCCGTAGATGTCCACCGGGCGGGTGTACCAGAGGACCCACGCCAGCAGGGCGGCGGCAAGGCACAGGACCAGCTTCCGGTGTCTTTTCATAACGTTTAATCCTCCAAGGCTCTCACGGCCTCTTTCAGCTCCAGGTACCGCTCCGAGGGCGGCGTGACGGTCCACTCTCCCTCCCGGGAGACGACGTCCAGACTGTCCAGGAGGGCCCCGGACTCCAACTCGCTGATCTGCGTCTCGCAGGCCTCCAGGTCCCGGGCGGCGTAGAGCTGCTGGAGCCGGTAGAGGGCCGTCAGGGCGGTGACCTGCGCCTCCAGGCTGTCCCGCTCCGTCAAAAGCGCGCCGGCTTCGGCCTGGGCCGCGGCGGCGGCGGTCTCGGCGGCCTCCTGCTCCTGTTCCAGCTGTTCCTTGGTCTCCGCCAGCTCCTTCTGGAGCTGGATGACCTGCTCCTGGAGCGCCTGGACCTCCTGCATGGCGGAGACGGAGGTCTGGAGCTGTCCCAGGGCCTCGGTGTTGCTCCGCTGGTGAGAGAAGAGGGACCAGATCATCAGCAGGAAGGCCACGATAAAGAGGACGAAGATATAGACGATCACCGGCTTTTTGCCGCCGGACTGGGGGGAGGTGTCTTTTTCCTCCGGGGTGGAGGCGGCGCTGTCTCTGCGTTCCAAGCTCATGCCTCGGGACCTCTCTTCTTCACCTGGATCAGGGCAAGGGCGTCCAGCAGGTCGTTGAGGTCATCCACCCCGTAGTACTCCAGCTCGATGCGGCCCTTCTTCTTTCCCGTGACGATCTTCACGCCCCGGCCCAGCCGGGAGGAGAGGTCCTTCTGGGCCTCGGCGGTGTAGTCCACGTCCAGGGAGGGCTTTTTGCCCCCGATGGGGTCCGATTCGAGGGGGGGCTGTTTCGCCATCTTTTTCACCAGCCGCTCCGTCTCCCGGACGGACAGACCCTGGAGCACCACCATGGCGGCGGTGCTCCCCTGGAGGTCGGAGGGGAGAGGGAGCAGCGTCCGGGCGTGGCCGGCGGAGAGCTTGCCCTGTTCCACCATCTCCCGCACACCGGGGTTCAGGCCCAGGAGGCGCAGGGCGTTGGCCACGGCGCTGCGGGACTTGCCCACCCGCTGGGCCGCCTCCTCCTGGGTCATGTGGTAGTTCTCCATGAGAGCCTGGAAGCCGGCGGCCTCCTCCATGGGGTTCAGGTCCTCCCGCTGGAGGTTTTCGATCATGGCCAGCTCCGCGGCCTTGCGGTCGTCCGCCTCGATGACGATGGCGGGGACCTCGGTGAGGCCCGCCAGGCGCGCGGCCCGCCAGCGCCGCTCCCCGGCGATGATCTGGTAATAGCCGGAGGCGAGCTTCCGCACCGTCAGGGGCTGGATGATGCCGTGCTGGCGGATGGAGTCCGCCAGCTCCGCCAGCGCCGCCTCGTCGAAGAGCTTGCGGGGCTGGGAGGAGCAGGTCTCCACCTGGGAGATGGGCAGGGAGAGACTGCCGGTGGTTTCGGTGTTCAGTACATCGTCGCCCAGCAGGGCGCCGAGGCCCCGGCCGAGGCCGGTGGGCTTTTTGGATGCCATGTGGTGCTCCTTTCAGAGTGGGCGCTTCAAAGCGCCCGGTGGACTTTCAAGAGAACGTGGGGACTGCCGTCTGCGGCAGAGCCGTAAAGGCGCGGAATAAAAGTTTCGCCGGCCTTTTCAAAGGCCGTGGGGTGCAGGGGCAAAGCCCCTGCTCGTGTCCGGCAGGACACGAAAGATCCCCCGTAAAAGGCCGCGCCGTCAGAAATTTCCGTTGACTGCCCGCTGGGCGCGGCCTCCCAGCGCCTTTGCCGTCGGAGACGGCAAACAGCCAGCTTTCTGCTTCTCTCTGTTTCTATAGCAAACGTCAAAATTCCCGGCAAGCGGGTCGGCCAGGGGGCCGACCCCTGCAAGAAGAAGGGGCCGCCGCCCTCGGCGGCCCACCGGCGGCAATTTTCAAGATTGCTATAGTTCACATACATAATAATTATAATATAATTAGGGGATTTCGCGCCCTGCGGAGCGTGCCCAGGGCCTTTGCCCCCGGACCTCACAAGCCACAGGGGCCCCCGCCGGAGCCCAACGAAGTGGGTCCGGCGGAAAGCGCAGTGGGCGGAATTTCTCCCGACGAAAAGGCTTGAGCGAAACGTTTATCCTTAAGCACCCTGCTTTTTCAAAAACTCCGCCGCCAGCGCCGCATAGGCCTCCGCCCCCCGGGAGGCGCGGTCATAGGCGCTGATGGGCTTTCCGTGGCTGGGGGCCTCGGAGAGCCGGACATTCCGGGGAATGACCGTGGCGTACACCTTGCCGGGGAAGTAGTGCTTGACCTCCTCCGCCACCTGGAGGGAGAGGTTGGTCCGCCCGTCGAACATGGTCAGCAGCACCCCCTCCAGCTCCAGCTGGGGGTTCAGGGAGCGGCGGACAATGCGCACGGTGTTCATCAGATCGCTGAGGCCCTCCAGGGCGAAGTACTCCCCCTGGACCGGCACCAGAATGGCGTCGGCGGCGCAGAGGGCGTTCACCGTCAACAGCTCCAGGGATGGAGGGCAGTCGATAAACAGGTAGTCGTAGCCGCCGCTGACCTGGTTCAGAGCCTCCTTCAGCAGAAACTCCCGGCGCTCCATACCGATCAGCTCAATGCCCGCCCCGGCCAGGGCCTTGTTGGAGGGCAGCACATCGCCGTACCGGGTATGTACCAGGGCGTCGGCGGCGGGGATCTCACCGATCAGAACATCGTAGATCCCCTTGGAGACGGTCTTGTCCACCCCCATGCCGGAGGTGGAGTTGGCCTGGGGGTCGAAATCGCACAGCAGCACCTTTTTCCCGCTCTCGGTGAGGGCGGCGGAGAGATTCACACAGGTGGTGGTCTTGCCCACGCCGCCTTTTTGGTTGACAATCGCGATAATCTTTGCCACGGAGGCACCTACTTTCCAAACATCAGGCGCGCGGCGCCTGTTTGTGCCCGCCGCGGACAGACTGGGCGGGGGTTGATACAAAAAACATTATAGCAGGGGAGAACATTCCTTGCAAGGTTAAATGTGTAAAATGTGATATAAAGTTGGGGGAGGAGAGGAGCGGCGGCGGAGTGTTTCACGTGAAACAATTGACAGCGGCCCCGGGACTTTCGTCCCGGGGCCGCTGTGTGTTTCAGGTTTCAGGAATCTCCGCCAGCAGGAGACCGGAGAGAGGGGGGAGGGACAGGTCCAGCCCGCCCTCCGCCGGAACGAAGCGCCGGCCCGTGAGCAGATCCTCCGCCGGGCCGCCGGGCCAGGGGAGGGAGAGAGACTGCTCCTCCAGAGAGGCGTTGACCACCGCCGCCAGCCGCTCCGCCTCCGTCTCCCGGGCGAAGGCCAGCAGGGGACCTGCGGCGTGAAGCCAGCGGAGGCCGCCCCTCCGCAGGGCCTCCCGGTCCCGCCGCAGGCGGCCCAGGGTCCGGAACCAGCTCCGCAATTCCAGGTCCTCGCCGCCCCAGGGGTAGGTCCCCCGGTTGAAGGGGTCCTCATAGCCCTCCATGCCGGCCTCGTCGCCATAGTACACCGTGGGGGCGCCGGGGAAGGTGAAGAGCACCAGGGCGGCCAGCCGCAGCCGCCGGAGGCCCCGGTCCCGCTCGCCGGGGGAGAGGCGGTAGACGGCCCGCTCCTCCCGGCTCTCCAGCAGCACGTCGGCCCCCAGCACCGTCAGCACCCGGGGGGTGTCGTGGGTGCCCAGGAAGTTCATGGCGGAGTAGAAGGCGGCGGGGGGATAGTTCTCCCGCAGGGTCTCCATGGCCTCCTGGAAGAGCTCCGCCTGCTCCTTCCGGAGATAGTCCAGCAGGGAGGTGCGGAAGGGGTAGTTCATGACGCCGTGGAGCTCCCGGCCCAGCAGGTACCGCCGCCGCCGGGAGTAGGCCACTTTGGTGCTGGCGTCCTCCCAGACCTCCCCCAGGAGGAAGGCGTCGGGAAAGTCCCGGTCCATGACGGCGCGGATCTTCTCGATGAACCAGTCCGGCAGCTCGTCGGCCACGTCCAGCCGCCAGCCGCCGGCGCCCGCCCGGAGCCAGCGGCGGATGATGGAGTCCTCCCCCTCGATGATATAGCCGATGTAGCTGGGGCACTCCTCCCGGACGGCGGGCAGGGTGCGGATGCCCCACCAGGCGTCGTAGTCCGTGGGCCAGGGGTGGAAGGAGAACCAGCCGGCATAGGGGCTGTCCGGGCTCTGGGCCGCGCCCAGAGTGGGGTAGAACCCGTCTTCGTTGAAGTAGAGGCTCTGGGAGCCGGTGTGGTTGAAGACGCCGTCCAGAATCACCCGGATGCCCAGCTCTCCGGCCCGGGCGCACAGGGAGCGGAAGTCCTCCTCCGTCCCCAGCATGGGGTCGATTCTGGAGTAGTCCGCCGTGTTGTAGCGGTGGTTGGAGGCGGACTCGAAGATGGGGCAGAGGTACAGCGTAGTGACGCCCAGGTCCGCCAGATAGGGGAGCTTGGAGGTGATCCCCTCCAGAGAGCCGCCGAAGAAGTCCCGGTTCCGGACCTCGCCGTCCGGATCGGGGCGCCACTCCGGCGCGTCGGCCCAGTTCTCGTGGACCCATCGGTCTCCCACCAGGCCGGCGGGGTCCGGGATGGCCAGACGGCAGAACCGGTCAGGAAAAATCTGGTAGGACACACCCTCCCCAAACCACTGGGGCGTGGGGGTTTCCTCGTAGACTGTCAGCTGCCAGGGCTGGACCAGGCCGTCGGTGCGGTAGCCGGTGGAGTCCAGGATGCAGCCGGTGCCGTCGTCCCGCCAGAAGCGGAAGTGGTACCAGATCAGCTCCGGCTCCGAGGGGGCGGAGACGGAGCCGGAGAAGCGGACGCGGTCCCCCTCCGGGTCCCCGCGGGAGAGCTCGACATGGGACTCCGTGCCGGAGAACTCCCCCAGCAGGACGACGGCGCAGTGCTGAAAGCCGTCGGAGGCCAGGGGGCGGCAGTGAAGGGTCACGCTCTCGCCGCAGGGGACGGCGCCGAAGGGCGTTTTGCACAGGCTGTGACGGGGGTCAAAGACAAAGGGCTCACTCATGGAAAAACAAACTCCTCGATTCAGAATGGGACAGGGCGCCGGGCCCTAAAATTGTCAAAGTACGGGGAAAAGAGGCGGGAGCTCAGGGGAGGAGCTGATTCTCCCCGGTGATGAGCGTCTCCGTCCCGCCGGCGGTAAAATAGGCGTTGACGACCTGGACGGCGGTGGAGGCCAGGCGGGCGCCGGCGTCGCCCTGCTCGATGACCAGGGCCACGGCGATCTCCGGCTCGTCGTAGGGGGCGAAGCACACGAAGCAGCCGTTGTTGGTGATGTCGGCGCCCAGCTGGGTGGTGCCGGTCTTGGCGCCGGCCTCCACCACGCAACTGTTGAAGTAGGGGGCCAGAGTGGTCTTGGTCAGGTTGTGCATGCCGGTCTTCACGGCGTTCAGGGTGCTGTCGCTGATCTCGATGACGTTGGAGGGCTCCTTGTTGCCCACCGCCACCACCTGGGCGTTGTCGTAGGTCTTGGCGGTTTTCAGCAGGTGGGCGTCGTAGTGCTTCCCGCCGGAGACCAGGGTGGCCATGTAGTTGGCGATCTGCAGGGGGGTGAAGAGGTTGTCGGACTGGCCGATGGCGGCCTGGACGGTGTCGCCGCCGTACCAGATCTCGCCCCGGGCCTCCCGCTCCTCCGGGCCGGCCAGGAGGCCGGCGCTGTCGCCGATCTCAATGCCCGTGCTCCTGCCGAAGCCGAAGGCGTAGGCGTACTCGTCGATCTTCTCGATGCCCAGCCGGTAGCCCATCTCGTGGAAGAAGGTGTTGCAGGAGGCGGTGATGGCCTGGGTGACGTTGAGCCGGCCGTGGCCCCCGCGGTTCCAGCAATACCAGCGCCACTGCTTTGTGCCCTCGATGATGTCCGGGTAGAGCCAGTAGCCCGGGTCCATGACCTTCTCGGTGAGGGTGACGACGCCCTCCTCCAGGGCTGCCACGGCGATCATGGGCTTGTAGGTGGAGCCGGGGGAGTAGCGGCCGTTGACGGCCCGGTTTACCAGGGGGTGGGACTCGTCGGTGTTCAGCTGGGCCCGGTACTCGCCGTCCTGGATGTAGGCGGCCAGGTCGTACATGGGGTAGGAGGCCAGGGCCAGCACCTCACCGGTGCCCACCTTCACCACCGCCAGGCCCGCGCCCCGGGTGGTGCTGCCGTCCTTTTCGTTCATGGAGGAGACGGTGGCGGCCAGGGCCTCCTCCGCCGCCTGCTGGAGCTTGAGGTCGATGGTCAGCTCCACGTTGCTGCCGGGCTGGGGGTCTTTGGTGTAGTACTCGCCGGTGATCTTGCCGTCGCTGTTGACGGAGACCACCCGCCGCCCGTCGGTGCCCCGGAGATAGTCCTCAAAGGCGGCCTCCGCCCCGGTGCGGCCAATGATGTCGTCGCCGCTGTATCCCTTGGCCCGCAGGGCCTCCATGTCGTCATCCGGGTAGATGGGGGTCACCATGCCCAGGATGTGGGCGGCGGAGGAGGTCTGAATCTCCCGGGCGTAGGCGCTGGTGATCTTGGCGCCGGAGTAGCCGCCGTCGTTAATCAGGGAGATGAAGGCCATGTCGATGTCCTCCGCCAGGATGTAGGGCACGGTGGTGTCCAGGCGGCGGAGATAGAGCTCGTACTGGACGCCCAGCACCAGCCGGGCCTCCCCCAGGGAGAGGGAGGGGGCGAGGTCAAAGTCCTCCCGCATCCACTCCAGCAGCGTCTGGGGGGTGATGCCCGCGGCGGTGAGGAGCCGGGCGGTGAGGTGCTTGGTGGAGAGGAGCTCCAGCAGCTCCTCCCCCAGCTGCCGCCGGCGCTGGGCCTCCTGCTCCTCCGTCAGCTCCCCCTCGATCTCCGGGAGCTCCGGCAGGGGCGGGTCGTCCTCACTCTGGGGGGCCACCGTCTCCGGGTGCCGGAGGAGGTAGGAGGTCAAAGCCTCCCGGGAGGAGTCCAGCGCCTTGAGGTAGGAGAGGAAGCGGCGCTTGAGCACCGGGTCCCGCAGCTCGTCCAGGGTGTAAGTATAGGGCAGCTGGCGGGAGACGGGCAGGTTTTCCATCCAGTCCACGCCATTGGCCTGACACAGCTGGATCAGGCGCAGAATGGCCTTGTTCTGGTCCTCGCCCTCCTTCAGGAGGCTGGGGTCAAAGGTCAGGTTGTAGGTGAAGCGGTTTCCAACCAGCAGCCGGCCGTTGCGGTCGGTGATGACGCCCCGGGAGGCCTCCACCGTCTCCGACCGGGCGATGGAGCGGACGGACTGGGTGGCGTAGTCCTGGTGGTGGACCACCTGGACGCTGTAGAGAACGCCCAGGTAGACCAGCAGGACGGCCGTCACCAGGCCCCCCAGAACGTAGAGGCGGAAATTGCGGGATTCGTGTTGATCCATGAGAACTCCTTAAAAACGCAGGCAGCGCAGGTATAGATAGAAGCTGTTCCAGATAAGACCGGCTGCAGCAATCCTCAAAATTGCCGCCAGCGGGCCGCCGAGGGCGGCGGCCCCTACGATCCCCTGTAGGGGCCGGCCCGTTTGTCAGAAATTTTGATGTTTGCTGTAGTTTCACCTGAAATTCGCATTAGTCGTCGGGGTGGGTGCGGCGGAACACCGCCTGAAACAGCAGCGTGACGGGGATGATCCACGGCGCGGTGACGCAGAACTCCCGCAGGGCCACGGAGGCCCCGGCCTCCCAGGCGGCCTTGCCCCGGCTCCAGAGGACGAAGCAGGCGAAGCCGTCCGTCAGGGCGAAGGCCATGGCGGCGGCGGCCAGAGAGCAGAGGAGGCCAGGGCGCAGGAGGCTGTGGGACAGGAGGGAGGCGGCCAGCCCCGCCAGGGGAAACACCAGGGTGTAAAAGCAGGGGATGGGGGCCGGCAGCAGCAGGTCGCAGGCCACGCCCACCGCCAGGGCGAAGACGGCGCCGGAGGCGGGGCTCTCCCAGGTGGCGGGGATGGCCGCCAGCAGGGGACAGACGAAAGGGATCACGCCCCAGAGGGTGATCCGCTGGAGAAACGCGCCCTGCACGGCCAGACACAGCACCGCGGCGGCGGAGTAGAGGAACCATTTGAAAATTGTCTCGTTCCGTGCCGGCAAGGGTGCGCCCTCCTCTCAGTTGAAATTTGTGCCCGTCCGGCGGAGGGGACGGATGTCCCGTCAGGTGACCACATCGAAGGACTTGATGACAAAGACCTCCGTCAGGGCGGCCAGGTCCGCGCTGGGGACCAGGATGGCGTAGGAGGCCGCGCCGGAGTCGTCCACCAGGACCTCCTCCACCGTGCCGATTACCAGACCCGAGGGGTAGTACTCGCCGAGGCCCGAGGTCTGCACCAGGTCGCCGGAGAGCAGCTGGCACCCGGCCGGCAGGAACTCCAGCCGCAGCCGGTTTTGCTCCATCAGGGAGAAATTGCCGGCGGCAATGGCCAGATCCTTGGTGCGGAAGACCTGGGCGCCCAGGGAGGTGTCCGTGTCCACCACGGTCAGCACGGTGCACCAGTTCAGCCCCACCTCCCGGACCACGCCCACCAGGCTCCCGGTGCCGTCGATGACGGCGTCGCCGCTCTCCACGCCGTGGGCGGTGCCCTTGTTCAGTGTCAGGGAGGAGGTCCAGTTGGTCACGGACCGCTCCGTGATCATGGCGCTCTCCAGCTCCAGCTCCCGCCGCTGCCTGCGCAGCTCCAGGGCGTCCCGCAGGACCTCGTTCTCCTTGCTGTCGTCCTCCGCCTGGCGGAGGTCCGACTCCAGCTGGGCGATGCGCTTGCGCAGGGCGGCGTTCTCCTCCAGCAGGGCGGTGGTGTCCCGGTAGTAGTTCTGCTTGTCGTTGAACCAGGTGGCCACGGCGGTGTAGGCCGAGCGGAAGGGGGAGACCAAGACGTTTGCCGCGTTCACCAGCGGGGCGGAGGTGGTGCTGAAATAGGACATCAGCGCCAGCGCCACGGAGATGACAGCCGCGGCAAATAAAATCCAGAGGCCGTTGTTTTTCAGGAAGTTCTTCAATTCCTAACTCCTTATTTCAAAAGAGGTCCTAACCCAGCAGGCGGACGCCGAACCGCTCCAGCATCCGGCTCAGCCGCAGGACGGGGAGGCCCATGACGTTGAAGAAGTCCCCGTCCAGCCGCTCCACCAGCAGCGCGCCCCTGCCCTGGACCCCGTAGGCCCCGGCCTTGTCCATGGGCTCGCCGGTTTTGATATAGGACAGCAGCTCCTCCCGGGAGGCGGAGCGGAAGTAGACGTCCGTGGACTCGGCCTCCGTGAGGCGGCGGGTCCCCTGCTGGACGGTGACGCCGGTGCAGACGGTGTGGCGGCGGCCCTGGAGGGAGGTGAGCATCCGCAGGGCGTCGGCCTCGTCCCGGGGCTTGCCCAGGCGCTCATCGTCCAGGAAGACCATGGTGTCCGCGGTGATGACGAGCTCCTCCGGCGTGCAGAGGGCCGCCGCGGCGTCCGCCTTCTCCCGGGAGATATAGGACACCACCTCCGGCGGCGTCAGCCCCTGGGGGAAGGTCTCCTCCACCTCCGGCACCCGGATGTCAAAGTCCTCGATGCCGACGCGGCGCAGCAGCTCCTGCCGCCGGGGGGAGGCGGAGGCCAGTACGATCTTTGCCATGGCGGAGCCCCCCTACTTCCCCGTGGAGCCGAAGCCGCCCCGGTCGGGGCCCTCCAGGCGCTCCACCCGGGTGAATTTCAGCGCCGGCTGGTTCTCCATGACGCGGAACTGGCAGATGCGGGCGTTCAGCTCCACCGTCACGTCCCGGGTGGCGTAGACCGGGAGGAACCACTGGTCGTTGTCCCCCCGGTAGGTGCAGTCCACGATGCCCATGGAGTTGGCCTGGAGGAGGCCGTAGTTCTTAAATGTGGAGCTGCGGGGCACCACGTGGGCCTCGTACCCCTCCGGCAGGGCGATGGCCACTCCCAGGGGGATCAGCCGAAACTCCCCGGCCTTCAGGGTCACCTCCTGGGCGGCGTGGAGGTCGATCCAGTCGGACTTGCCCTCCACGTAGCACAGCTCGTCGATCTTGTCTGTAAAATATTTTACCTTTAATTCTCTCATATAAAACTCCAGATTCCAAACAGGCGGTACTTTTTGCCGGACAGGCTGCCGGCTGGGTTCTGTTTTTCACTCCACGCCCCGTTTGTAGAGGCCCCGGGTGAAGGGCCCCTGGGCGGGCCTCCCCTCCAGGTAGTCCCGGAAGACCTGAACGCACGCCTCCGGGCTCTCGGTGGTGAACCGCAGCCGGGCGTACCGGAGGCCCAGCCGCCGCCAGTCCGGCAGGTCCGCCAGCCACAGCGGGCGGTCGTTCTGAATCTCCGTCCGGCAGCCGAAGGCGGGCAGCAGGGGGAAAGCGGCCCCGGTGCGGTCCCGGAGGACGTTGGGCCGGTCACAGCGGCAGGGGCCGCTGTTTCGGATCAGGCAGTTCTCCGTGATCATCAGGGGCAGCCGCCCGTAGACAATGGCCTCCGCCGGCAGGGGCTTGCGCAGGTCCCGAATCTGGGAGAAGCGCAGCTCGAAGGAGACGCAGGCGGAGCGGAGGCCCTTTCGCCGCAGGTACTCCAGAGAGCGGCTGTTGAATACGTTCAGTCCAAAATCACCGTAAATATACAGTCCGGAATCACGCAGCAGAGGGAGATGGCCGAGATTGCCCGCCAGGGCCCCGGTGACGCCCAGGGACCTGGCGTGGGCCAGCCAGTCTCTCAGCCGGGCCTCGTCCCGGTCCCGCCAGACGCGGGGCAAAACGGCGCACCACTCCGTCTCCCCCTCCGGCAGGGCGGAGAGAGGGGCCAGCTGGTCCAGGGGCACGAGAATCCGGGCGGGGCGCAGATCCAGCAGGGCGGGGGAGAGCTGGTCCATGGCGGTGACGGACACGGTCCACCGGGGGGGATCGCCGGTCCCGCAGGTGTCCTCCGGCGGGGACGGGGGCGGCAGCTCCCGCCGGGCCGGCGGGCGGGTCCGCTCCTCCGTCAGGGCGGCCAGGGCCTCCCGCCGCAGGGCGTTGACGGCGCTGGCGGGCAGGGAGAGGCCCCCGTCCAGTTCGACGGAGAGCTCCCGGCAGGAATAGGCGGTGCCGCCGGTCTTCCGGAGGCGGGAGGACAGCTCCTCCTCTGTCAGGGGACGGCTCCGTGCGGGTTCCGGCACGGGGCCGGAGACGGTGACGGCGCGGCCGTCTCCGTCGCGGGCGGTGAGGGTACAGGGGGCTCCTGTCCGCACCGCACAGGTGAGGTCCACCGGCACGGTCCGCAGGCCGCCCTTATCATAGGCGGCTTTCGCCGCCGCGAACAGCTCCCTGGGCTCCGGGGCGTTCTCAGGGCGGGTGCCGAACATCTCCGCGCCCCGCTTTCCCCGCCAGTACCAGTCGGTGAAGCCGGAGCGGGAGAAGGCGGCCTCCAGCTCCCGGCTCTCGGCGGCGGCGGGACCCCGGCCCTCCGCCAGCAGCCGGGCGTAGATGGAGGTGACCACGGCCACATACTCCGGCCGTTTCATCCGGCCCTCCAGCTTCACGCAGCTGACGCCCATCCGGGCCATGGCCTCCAGCTCCCCGGCCAGGCAGCTGTCCTTGAGGCTCAGGGGGCAGCTCTTCCTGGCGGGCTCGTTGACGCCGTAGGGCAGGCGGCAGGGCTGGGCGCAGCGGCCCCGGTTGCCCGACCGCCCGCCGACGACGGCGCTCATGGCGCACTGGCCGGAGTAGCACATGCACAGGGCCCCGTGGCCGAAGACCTCGATCTCCGCCGGGCAGTTTCGGATGATGGCCGCCGTGTCCTCCGCCGAGCACTCCCGGGCGATTACCACCCGCTCGCAGCCGTCCCCGGCGGCCTCATTGGCGCCGCCGGAGGTGAAGAGGCTCATCTGGGTGCTGGCGTGGAGGGGGAGGTCCGGCAGAGCCTGGCGCAGGAGGGAAAAGAGGCCCCAGTCCTGCACCAGCACGGCGTCCACCCCCAGGCGGCAGGCCGCGGCGGCGGTCTCCAGGGCCTGGGGCAGCTCCTGGTCAGTGAGGAGGGTGTTCAGGGTCAGGAAGACCCGCACGCCCCGGACATGACAGTAGACCAGGGCCTCCGCAAACTCCTCGCCGGAGAAGTTTTTGGCGCCCCGGCGGGCGTTGAAAGCGCCCCAGCCCAGGTAGACGGCGTCCGCGCCGTTTTCCACGGCGGCCCGCAGGGCCTCCGGGGAACCGGCGGGGGCCAGCAGCTCCAAAGCGCGGCTCACCGGCTCTGGCGCTCCAGCTTCTGCTGGAGGCGGAAGACCTCCCGCTTCAGCTCGCTGGCTTCGGACTGGGCCCGGGCGGCCTCGTCGGCGTAGCTCTTGATCTGGCCCCGCAGCTGCTCGGCGGTCTCCTGGGCCTTCATCAGCTCGTCGGCGATGTTGACGGCGGTGAGGACGGCGGCGTTGATCCGGCCCACCTTGGCGGTGTCTATGACCTCCCGCATCCTGCCGTCCACATAGGCGCCCACCCGCTGCATATAGGAGGGGGATTCCTCCGCCACAAGGGTATATTCGTCGCCGCAGATGTTTACAACCACCCGGTTTGCCATGGGACATTCCTCCTCTTGTCTGTTGTGCATAGGCGGATCGCGCCAATTTCACAGCGTACAGTATAGCACATGAAATGGCTCTGTGCCAGAAAAAATGGGGAATTTTCCAAAAAAGTTCACAAAAATTTGGAGGGAGTGTCCCCTTTGCGGGGGGACGGGGGATTGTATTCCTTCGGAAGCCGGCCTGCGGGCCGGGACGGGGGCTGCCCGCCTCGGGCGGGGGACGGGGGATTTTGCGCCTCGGGCGCAGGACGGGAGTTTCCCGGCCACGGGCCGGGGACGGCGACACGCCGGGGCCCGGCGTGTCTTGGGGCTGCACCCCCC
>CAMNRF010000057.1 GCA_946551795.1 uncultured Oscillibacter sp. | reverse complement strand
TTTTTCTGCGCTCAGAAAAAGAGAAAATGGGGGGTGCAGCCCCAAGACACGCCGGAACGGCGTGTCGTTCGTCCCCGCCCGAGGCGGGAACCCCCGTCCCGGCCCGCAGGTCGGATTCCGAAGGAATATAATTCCCCCGCTACCGCCAAGGTATCAAAAGGAGGCATCCTTTTATGAACACCCTCACTCGTAAGCAGCGGAAAATGCTGTGGAGAATCCTCGCCGCAGCCGTACTGCTGGTTGTCGTAAAGCTCCTGCCTGCGGCAGACACCACCCTCAGCCGGGCCGACTGGCTCCTGTACCTGATTCCCTACGGGATCATCGGCTGGGACATCCTGTGGAAAGCCGTTCGCAACATCGCAAACGGCCAGGTTTTTGACGAGAACTTCCTCATGGCCCTGGCCACCGTGGGCGCCTTCGGCACCGGGGAGTACGCCGAGGCGGTGTTCGTCATGCTCTTCTACCAGGTGGGCGAGCTGTTCCAGGACTACGCCGTGGGCAGGTCCCGCCAGTCCATCGCCGCCCTGATGGACATCCGCCCCGACACCGCCAACCTGGAGACGGAGGACGGGGAGCTGGAGGAGGTGGACCCGGAGGACGTGGAAGTCGGGGCCGTCATCGTGGTGAGGCCCGGCGAGCGGGTGCCCCTGGACGGCGAGGTGATCGAGGGCGCCTCCGCCCTGGACACCGCCGCCCTCACCGGCGAGTCCGCTCCCCGGGACGTGGGCGTGGGCGACAGCGTCATCAGCGGCTGCGTGAACCAGTCGGGCCTCCTGCGGGTGCGGGTCACCAAGCCCTGTGAGGAGTCCACGGTCTCCAAGATCCTGGACCTGGTGGAGAACGCCGGGGAGAAGAAGGCTGCCAGCGAGAACTTCATCACCCGCTTCGCCCGGTACTACACCCCCTGTGTCACCCTGGCGGCTCTGGCGCTGTTCCTGGTGCCCGCCATTGCCCTGGCGGTGGTGCCGGCGGCGTCCCAGCCCGCCTTCCTGGCGGGGACGGTGTGGACCGGCTGGCTCCACCGGGCGCTGATCTTCCTGGTGATCTCCTGCCCCTGCGCCCTGGTGATTTCCGTGCCCCTGAGCTTTTTCGGCGGCATCGGCGGGGCCAGCAAGTGCGGCATCCTGGTGAAGGGCAGCAATTACCTGGAGCTCCTCGCCAAGACGGAGACCGTGGTCTTCGACAAGACCGGCACCCTGACGGAGGGGACCTTCACCGTCACCGCCCTGCATCCCGCCGGAGATTTTACGGAGCAGGCCCTGCTGGAGTGCGCCGCCCTGGCGGAGAGCTGGTCCAGCCACCCCATCTCCCTGTCCCTCCGCGGCGCCTGGGGCGGGGAGATCGATCCCGGTCGGGTGACGGACGTGGAGGAGATCGCCGGCCACGGCGTCACCGCCAGGGTGGACGGCCGGGCCGTCTCCGCCGGCAACAGCCGCCTGATGGAGCGGGAGGGCGTCCGGTGGGAGCCCTGCCAGCTGCCGGGCACCATCGTCCATGTGGCGGTGGACGGCGTCTACGCCGGGCACATCCTCATCTCCGACCGGCTCAAGCCCGCGGCCAAAACGCTGGCAGAGGGGCTGAAAGCCGCCGGGGTGCGGCGGACGGTGATGCTTACCGGCGACACCGAGGCCGCCGCGAAGGCCGTGGCCGGGGACCTGGGGCTGGACGAGTACCACGCCCAGCTGCTGCCCGGGGATAAGGTGGACCAGGTGGAGCGCCTGCTGGGGGCCAAGTCCCCCGGAGCAGTGCTGGCCTTCGTGGGGGACGGCATCAACGACGCGCCGGTGCTGACCCGGGCGGACGTGGGCATCGCCATGGGCGCCCTGGGGTCCGACGCCGCCATCGAGGCCGCCGACATCGTCCTCATGGACGACAACCCCGCCAAGATCGTCACCGCCATGCGGATCTCCCGCAAGACGCTTCGCGTTGTGCGGCAGAACATCTGGTTCGCCCTGGGGGTGAAGTTCGCGGTGCTGGCCCTGGGGGCCTTCGGACAGGCCTCCATGTGGGCGGCGGTGTTCGCCGACGTGGGAGTGGCCTTCCTGGCCATTCTCAACGCCACTCGGTGTCTGCGGGTGTCGGAGTTCGGAAAATAGCGGGGAATTCCCCGGGAAGAGGCGGAAACGCCTCTTCCCGGGGACCATATTTTTTGTTTTGGGGCTTGCAATTCCGGCGGCAATATGTTAAGATACTACCGCAACAGATTTGCTAGTGTAGCTCAGTCGGTAGAGCAGCTGATTCGTAATCAGCAGGTCAGGTGTTCGAGTCACCCCACTAGCTCCAACTCAGAAATTCCCTAGGCCGCTCCGCTTCCCGCTTTTGACGGAGAGCTCCGCCGAACGGGGAATTTCTTTGTATTTGCTCCGTTTCTCCCGCCGGAGCCGGGCGGGGGTGGTTTTGCGGAATGCGCGCTTGACAGCGTCAAAGGAGATGCTCTATGGACGATCAGCGGGTATGGAAAGAAGAGTACAATATTGGAGTGGAGATCATCGACAAGGAGCATCAGCGGCTTTTTAAGATCATCGACAAGCTCCTGGCCGTACACCAAGAGGAACAGGAGGAGAAGAGCCGCTGGGCCTGCCAGGAGGGCATCAAGTACTTCAAGGGCCACGCCCTGAAACACTTTGAGGACGAGGAGAAGTACATGGAGACCGTGAATTACACGGGCCGCGGGCGCCACCGCAGCATCCATGAGAACTTCAAGAACAACATCCTCCCGGCCCTGGAGTCGGAGCTGCGGCAGACCGACTTCTCCCAGGACGCCATGTCCCACTTCCTGGCTGTGTGCTCCGGCTGGCTCATCGGCCACACCCTGACGGAGGACATGGCCATCGTGGGCGGCAAGGTGAGCAAGTGGGAGAACCTGCTGCCCGCCGACCAGGTGATGGTCATCCAGAAGGCCCTCATCCAGCAGCTTTTCAATATGTTCCACCTGGAGGCCCAGATGATCAGCGACGCCTACGGCGGCGAGCGGTTCGGCCGGGGGGTCTACTGTCTTCTGGTCTACGGCGACAGCCGCAACCCCCAGAAGCAGGACGTGGTGATGGCCCTTGAGGAGAGTATGCTCATCAATACCGTGGGCAAGGCCATGGGCCTGAAGACCAACCGGCTGGATACCATGCTCCTGAACGCCGCCCGGCACACCACCCGCCAGTTCGTTGGGCGCCTCCTGGAGCACTTCCCCGAGTGGGACTCCTGCGACGTGACGGAAGAGAAACTCCTCACCTATGAGCAGTTCCGCCAGATCTTTGAGAAGAAGAAGCCCCAGGTGAGCCTGCTGTTCAACACCGGCGTGGGGTACTGCTCCTTCTCTATCATCGCCCCCCACATGCTGGAGGAGGACATCGTGGGTACCCCCATCCAGGAGGACAACGCCCTCATCGAGGTGGAGCACTACCTGCAGGAGCAGGAGCGGGCCGCCTCCAGCAACCGGAAGAAGATCCTGGTGGTGGACGACTCCGCCACCATCCGCAACGCCATGAGCCAGCTGCTGCGCAACGACTACGAGGTGTCTCTGGCGGACTCCGGCGTGGCGGCCATCCGGGCCATCACCCTGGACAGGCCGGACCTGGTCCTGCTGGACTATGAGATGCCCGTGTGCGACGGGCGGCAGACCCTGGAGATGCTCCGCTCGGAGAAGTCCTTCGCGGAGATTCCGGTGATCTTCCTCACCGGCCAGGGCGACCCGGAGGTTGTGAAGAAGCTGCTGTCCCTGAAGCCCGCGGGGTATCTGCTGAAGTATTTAAAGGCGGGGGATATTAAGAAGAAGATCGACGATTTCTTCGCGAAGAAAAAGAGTTGAGATTTGGCGCGTAACAGCCCCTGCGGCTTAGCCGCAGGGGCTGTTTTTTTGTGATCTGGCCGCGTCAGACGCCGCCGGACCGCCGGAAGAAGGCCACCGCCACGGCGCCGGGGCCCACATGGGTGCCGATGGTGCCGCCGATGGTGCTGATGGGCAGGGCCGCGGTGTGGTCCTCCCATAAGGCGGCGCTGTCGGCGATGTATTTTTGCAGAAGGCTGTCCTCCAGCCCCGTGTAGCCCAGCAGATAGGGCCGGTCGAAGTCCACGCCGCCGGTCTTTCGGATCTCCTGCACCAGCAGATTGTTTCCGTTTTTGGAGCCCCGGGCCTTTCCCAGCATGACCACCTCGCCGTGCTCCACGGCAATCACCGGCTTGACGGACAGCAGTCCGCCCACCAGCGCCACGGAGGGGGAGATCCGGCCGCCCCGTTTGAGGTACTCCAGGGTATCCAGCAGGGCCACCAGGCGGATGTCCCCTCTCTCCCTCTCCAGCTGCCCGGCGATGGCGGCGGCGTCCAGCCCCTGGTCCATCAGGGTCAGCGCCCGCCGCACCAGGACCTGCTCGCCGATGGCGGCGTTCTCGCTGTCCACCACGAAGACGCGGCCGGGGAACGCCTCCGCCGCGATGCGGGCGCTCTGGCAGGTGCCGGAGAGCCTGGCCGACAGCAGCACGGCCACCACGTCCTCCCCCGCCTCCACGGACTGACGGAAGGCCTCCTCAAACTGGGCGGGGTTGATCTGGCTGGTGGTGGGCAGGACGTCTCCCTCGATGAGCTTTTCATAGAACTGGCGGTGGGTCAGGTCCACGCCGTCCAGGAACTGCTCCTCCCCAAAGGCCAGGGTCATGGGCAGCACGGTGACCTCCGGGCGGCAGGGCTGGGACAGGTCGGCGGCGGAGTCGGTGATGATGCGTATTTTCATGGCAAACCCTCGATTCAAAGATCCTGTTTTCTGCGAACCACCGGAGTATACCACGGTTTTCCGGAAAATACAACAGAAAGATTTCCGCCGCTCGACGGAAAATGAGAAAAATTTATGTATACAAACCGGGTAAAGTGTGCTATACTAACTAAAATCAGGCGTTGAGGACCGGCGCTGGCGCCGTTGCCTCCGCCCTTTTTCTGATATTTTACCGGCATGGGACGCGCTTTCCCGCCGGTCGAATAGATCACAGAAGCTCATATGGATATTCGGATATGACGTGACCGAACCCCTGCCGGCGAAACGGGGCCGCGCAGGCGACGGGCGTCTCTTCTTTGCGTGCGCCCATTTGCGGAAACCCTCCGCCGGGCGTGTCCTTTGGAGCCTCTGTTACATATTTTTGAAGAGTTCAAAGGAGTATATCGAATCTATGGCAGAAAAACTGAAAATCATCCCCCTGGGCGGTCTGGACGAGATCGGCAAGAACATGACCGCCTATGAGTACGGCGGCGAGATCATCGTGGTGGACTGCGGCATGGCCTTCCCCGGGGACGATATGTACGGCATCGATCTCATCATCCCCGATGTGACCTACCTCATTAAAAACCGCGCCCGTATCCGGGGCCTGTTCATCACCCACGGCCACGAGGACCACGTGGGGGCCATCCCCTACGTCCTCAAACAGGTGAATATGCCCATCTACTGCACCCGCTTCACCGCCGGCCTCATCTCTTTGAAGCTGGAGGAGCACGGGCTGGCCAAGTCCACCAAGCTCATCACCGTGGAGCCGGGGAAGACCGTGCGGGCGGGGAAGTTCAACGTGGAGTTCATCCACGTCAACCACTCCATCGCCGACTCCGCGGCCTTCGCCATCCACACCCACATGGGCACCGTGGTTCACACCGGCGACTTCAAGATCGACTCCACCCCCATCGACGGGGAGGTCATCGACCTGGCCCGCTTCGGCGAGCTGGGCAAGGAGGGCGTGCTGGCCCTGTGCGCCGACTCCACCAACGTGGAGCGCCCCGGCTACACCATGAGCGAGAGCGCCGTGGGCCAGACCTTCATGCGTCAGTTCCAGGGCTGCGACGAGCGGATCATCGTCACCACCTTCGCCTCCAACGTCCACCGCATCCAGCAGGTGCTTACCGCGGCGGCGGCCTTTGGCCGGAAGGTGGCCGTCACGGGCCGCTCCATGGAGAACATCATGAAGGTCTCCACCTCCCTGGGCTACATGAAGGTGCCCAAGAACACCCTCATGGACATCAACAAGATCAAGGGTCTGCCCAAGAACAGGCAGGTCATCGTCACCACCGGCTCCCAGGGCGAGGAGATGAGC
This sequence comes from uncultured Oscillibacter sp., assembly GCA_946551795.1. Classification (GTDB taxonomy): domain Bacteria; phylum Bacillota; class Clostridia; order Oscillospirales; family Oscillospiraceae; genus Oscillibacter. The sequence goes on along the minus strand of CAMNRF010000057.1, from coordinate 8,992 downwards.
GCCCTGTACCGCATGGCCTTCTCCCAGCACAAGCAGGTGGAGGTGGGCCCCGGCGACAAGGTCATCATCTCCGCCTCCGCCATCCCCGGCAACGAGGTGACGGTGAGCCGGGTCATCAACGAGCTGTTCCGCAAGGGCGTCCACGTGGTCTACGACAAGGCCGATATGCTCCACGTCTCCGGCCACGCCTGCCAGGAGGAGCTGAAAATCATCCACGCCCTGACGAAGCCCCGTTTCTTCATCCCCCTCCACGGCGAGCAGCGGATGCTCCAGATCCACAGCCAGCTGGCCCAGCAGATGGGCATGGACCGCAGCCACGTCGCCATCGCGGAGAACGGCTCCGTCATCGAGCTCACCGCCAAGACGCTGAAAATCGGCGGCACCGTTCCCGCGGGAGAGGTCTACGTGGACGGCTCCGGCGTGGGCGACGTGGGGGCCGTGGTCATGCGGGACCGCAAGCGCCTTGCCGAGGACGGCATGGTGGTGGTGGTGATGCCCGTGTCCGCCCACAACGGCGCGCTGCTGAGCCCGCCGGAGATCATCACCCGGGGCTTCATCTATGTCAAGGAGTCCGGGGACCTGATGAAGGACCTCCAGGGCGTGGCCATGGACGCGGCGGAGGGCGTCACCCGCCGCCGGGGCCGGGACGACGGGGAGCTCAAGGGCGCGGTGAAGGCCGCCGTCAGCAGCTACCTGTTCAAAAACACCAAGCGCAGCCCCATGGTCATCCCTGTGGTGACCCGGCTGTGAGCGAAAAAGTGGAGGGACATCTGTCCCTCCGCTTTTTCCGCGTGAAGGCGGGAGAGACCCATTGTCTCTCCCGCCTTTGATCCGATATGGGTTTGTTCACGCCACGGCGGAGAAGGGGACGCGGGGGTCCTGCTCCTGACCGCTCCGCTGGTCCTCCGCCTGGGGCTCCGTCTTGGCGGCGGTGACTGTGCGGGTGGTGCCGCCGGAGACATAGGCCCTGCCGCACTCCGGGCAGATGGCGGTGTGGTAGGTCACGTTCTGACTGACCACCTTCCGGTCCTCCCGCTGGGCCTTGGCCTGCTCCCGGACCACGTGCTCCATCTCATGGCCGCGGACCGCCGAGGGGGCCAGGTCCGGGTCCACGCTGGTGGGGGTCTTAAAGGAGACGCCGGGGTCGTCGGAGCCGTCCTGGTACTTCCGCTCCTTGCAGGTCTGGCACTCGCCCTCCTCCAGGGCCTTCTGGACGCTCTCCGTCCCCAGGGCGGGCTCACCCTCCGGGACGTCCGCCGCCCGGTCCTCCGCTCCCGGGACGGGCTGCCCGTTCCGGGCCGCTCCGGCCATCCGGGTGCTCTCCGGCTGGGGCTCGCCGTACTGGATGCGCATCCGCACGGCCATCTCCACCGGGTCCGCCCCCTGGCGGATCACAGGCAGGCCCAGCCGGGCGGAGCCGGCCTCGTTGGGGCTGACGGCGGGGGAGGGGCGCACCGGCTCCACCGGGGTCTCCGGGGAGGCGGCCTTCCGGGCCGTCCAGACGCCGCCGGTCCTCTGGGTGTTCTGAGCCTGCTCCGCCGGCCTGGCGGCGGCATGGGCACCGCCGCTCTGATAGGGATTGTAGTAGAAGCTCAGGCTGGAAACGCCGCCGATCATATCATCCACTCCTGTCCGCGCAGAATATCTTCAATGATACTCCCATTATAGCAAACTTTTTCAAAATGGCAAGTCTTTCTTTTTCCGCTCCCGCCATTTTGAGACCAGGAATCCCGCGGCGATGCCGCCGGCCCCGATGAGAAGAGCGGTCAGGGTGTCCCGGAGCTGGGTATGCAGAACAGCCGCGGGGCCCGTTTCAAAGTCCAGAGCCAGGCTGCACAGGGTCATGAGATAGACCATAGGGAGCATCATGCCCGTCATGGCGGCCTGCAGGACGGGCACGGTGTGGACGCCCCGCTTCCACAGGCGCGCCAGCGCCCAGAAGAAGACGGCGGCCTGGAGGAAAAACAGTCCTCCGTACAGTATCCGCATCGTCGGGCCGGCATGGGCGGGACCGATCAGACCGAAGAACGCCGAAAACGGCTCCCTGGCCCACAGCGTGACCACAACGGCGAAATAGCTGTAGAGCATGAGTCCAAAGCTGGCGGCCGTACCGGCCAGAGACAGGGCCAGCGCCCGCCGGTCCGCCTTTTGGACGGATTCCCACCCCCGGAGAGAGACCGCGCAGATCAGCAGACAGACTGCCAGCAGGCCGAAGCCGTGTCTGGGCAGATACTGTCCTGTGAAGATCATATCCCGGCCCCGGAGGACCAGGTTCAGCCCCAGGCTGGCGAAGGTGACGAAGGGCAGCGCCAGCGCCAGATGGACGGCCGTCCGCCGGACGGTCCGCCGCTTGATCTTCCTCACCGTGTCCAGGGCGACGCGCTCCAGGCTCTCTCCGGAGATCACGGTCTCCCGCAGCCGCCTTGTCCGCTCCTCACAGGCGGGACAGCCTGCCAGATGCTCCTCCACGCACTGCCGGGTGGCCGCGGTGCAGATGCCGTCGATGTAGGACGGCAGCAGGTCGCGGATGATGTCGCACTCAAGTTTCATCGTGATGGGCCTCCTTCGCCAAAATCTCCTTGGCCCGGAAATAGGTCACCCGGGCCCAGTTCTCGCTCCTTCCCATGATCGCCCCGATCTCCTTGTACGCCAGGCCCTCCATGGCCCGCAGGGACACCACCCGCCGCATATCCGGCCCCAGGGCCCAAAAGGCCTCCAGCACCTCCGCCAGCTCCACGCGGTACAGGGCCTGCGCCTCCGTGTCCTCCGGGGCGGGGAGGTGGAGGTCCGGCTCCGCCGGGTGCTCCCGGCCGTACTTTTCCCAGTGCTGATACAGGGCGTGCCTGGCGATCTGGCACAGCCAGGTGGAGAGGCGGCAGCTGTGGTCGAACCGCTCCAGGGACTCCCAGGCCCGGAGAAAGGTCTCCTGGGTCAGGTCCTCCGCCAGGTGGGGGTCATGGCAGGCGGAGACCAGAAAGCGGTAGACGATCTGGACATACTGCCGGTACAGCTCCTCCATCTCGCCGCCTCCTCTCCGGGGATATGGGTTCCCCGCCCTTTTGGGTATATATCGGATTTTCGGAGGATTCGTTACAGGCCGGTTTCAAATTTTTTTGTCCGGCCTTGTCTTTTTTCGGGAAAGAGGGTATCATAGTCCCACGGAACAAAAGAGAATGTCCAATTTTCATTGGCGCCGGCGGCGTGTCGCCGCCGGTTTTCACGTACCCGCCGTATTCGCTCCGCTCAGCCGCGCCGCTCCGCGGTAGAACCGCACGGCTCCACCGTGCTCCCGCTACCGCTCCGCGGCCCGCCATGCAGATGGTTTTGTTCCGGAACGCCAGGAGAGGAGGCCTCTTTCCATGATCGTATACCGGGAGGCCGCCTCCCTGGCCAGAGACCTGGGGGTGGAGGTCCGGACTCTCTACGCCCTCAGCAACAGCCTGCCCGCCCACTACCACACGGTGGAGATCCCCAAAAAAGACGGCGGTGTCCGCCGCCTCACCGTGCCGGACGAGGCGCTGAAACGGGTCCAGCGGGCCATTCTGCACCGCCTTCTGGTCCATATGCCCGTCTCCCCCTGCGCCGCAGCCTACCGCTTCGGCGGCGGGGCCGTCCGGGGCGCGGCGCGCCACGTGGGGAGCCGCCAGGTGCTGCGGCTGGACATCCAGCACTTTTTTGACAGCGTCCGCTACTCCGCCGTGAAGGACGCCGTCTTTCCCCCGGAGATCTTCTCCGAGCCCCTGCGGGTGCTGCTGACCATGCTCTGCTACTACCGGGACTCCCTGCCCCAGGGGGCGCCCACCTCTCCCGCCATCGTCAACATTCTCCTGCGGGACTTTGACCGGCGGGTGGGCGCCTGGTGCCGGGCACGGGAAATCACCTACACCCGCTACTGCGACGATCTGACCTTCTCCGGGGAGGACCTGACCGGCGTCCGGCCCATGGCGGAGGCGGAGCTGCGGGCCCTGGGCTTTTTTCTCAACAACCACAAGACCCGCCTCCGCTCCGCCGGGCGGCGGCAGACGGTGACGGGCCTGGTGGTGAATGAGAAGGTCAGCGTCCCCCGGGAGAAGCGGCGGGCCATCCGGCAGGCGGTATACTGCTGCCGCAGATTCGGCGTGGAGGGCCACCTGGAGCGGACAGGGGAGACCCTGTCCCCGGAGGTTTGCCTGGACCGGCTGCTGGGTCAGGTGGGGTATGTTCTCCAGGCGGACCCGGGCTGTGCCTGGGCCCCGGAGGCCAGGCGGTGGCTGCTGGGGGAGCGCCGCCGGAGGAAATAGAGAAAGAGAGCGGGACGGCGAAGCCGTCCCGCTCTTTTGCGAAGTGTTTATTTGCGGTACTCATTCATGCGCCACACAATGGCGGACATCTGACCGCGGTTCAGGGTCTTGCTGGGCTGGTAGGTGCTGGTGCCGTTGCTGAAATAGCCCTCCACAATCCCGGCGGCGTTCAGCGCCTGGACGTACACATCGGACGTGTCCGTAAAGGGCTTCACACTGGAGAGATTGCTGGTGTTGAGCTTCAACGCTCCGGCGGCGATCTGCGCTACCTGGAGCCGGGTGATGGGCGCGGTGAGATTTACGTTGCTCCGGGTGACGATGCCGTCAGCCTGGGCCCGGGCAAGGTAGCCGCTGAATACGTTCTTTCCGGTGGGGGCCTGCTCGGGATAGCCCGCGGCCAGCATGATGAGTTTCAGCGCCGCGCCGTAGGTGACGGTGCTGTTGGGCTTGAAGCTGCCGTCGGGGTAGCCGGAGATGACGTTCTGGTCCGTGAGCTCCATGACGTACTTGTAGCACCAGGTGGAGCTGTTGACGTCCTTGAGGGTCTTGCGGTTGTTCAGCACACCCAGGGAGAACGTGCCGACGGCCAGGGCGTTGCCGTTGGCGTCCAGGGCCACGTAGGGGATCTCCACGGAGCCGGTGTAGCTGGCGGTGGGGATGAAGCGCAGGGCGCTCATGGAGGCGGCCCCTGCGGCGTAGGTGTACATGGTGCGGGTGTCCGCCCGGGTGTTGTCCAGGTAGACGGCGCCGGCGGTGACGGCGGGCAGCTCCAGCAGCTGGATGCCGCTGAGGGCGGAGCCGGTGGCGCTGAGCACCGCGCTGTAAATGGCGCTGGCGGGGAAGTTCACCGCGGTGTTCCGGGGCGTGACGCCGTAGACCTCGGAGACCTGGGCGCGGCTGACGCTGATGAGAATGTTGCCGGTGACGCTGACGCCGCCGGAGCCGTAGGCGATGAAGGGGATGCCGGCGCAGTAGCTGGTGCCGCTGGGCACGTAGGTCAGCTCCGTCAGAGCGTACTGGGCGGTGGAGGTGGGGCTGAGGTAGAAGCTCTGCCCGGCGTAGTTGGCGGAGGTGATCTGCGCGCGGCTTGCGGTGCCGTAGCTGCTGGCGTTGTAGTAGTTGTAGTACAGGCCGCCGGTGGCGGGGACGCCGCTGAGGGTCACGTACTGGAGGTTGTAGGTGGGATAGGCCTTTTTGAAGTACCGGGCGATGTCGTTGGCGTTGATCTGGACATTGGTGCCGGTGATGGTGGTGTAGCGGATGCTGCCGGTGTAGTTGGAGCTGATGGAGGCGGCGCCGTCGGCCTTGATGACCACGGTGCCCTCCACGTACTCGTTGCTCCGCTCGCCGTAGGCGGTGAAGCTGAGGGTGATGGAGTCCTTGAAGCCGGTGCCGGCCACGAAGGTCAGCTCGTCCAGATAGTAGTCGTTGCGGCCCATGTCGTCCTTGCTGTAATAGAACTTGGTGCCGCCCAGGTCGCTGCGGCCGAAGGAGGTCTGACTGCTGGTGCCGTAGTCACAGTAGAGCGTGCCGTTGTTGAAGGCGGTGGAGTTGGGCCGCTCAAAGACCACGTAGCTGACGGTGCTGTTGTACTCTTTGCGGAAGTAGGTGTTGAAGTCGGTGCGCCTGAGATCCACAGACTTGCCGGGGGTCACGGTGTAGTTGATGTCGCCGTCGCCGGCGCTTTCCGTGGAGGCCACGGTCACGGTGCCGCTGACGGAGCGGCCGTTGGTGCCGTAGGCGGTGAAGTCCAGGGTGATGGTCTCCTTGAAGCTGTTGTTGGCCACAAAGGTCAGATTGCCGATGCCGTAGTCCCTGGTGCCGGGGCTGTAATAGAACTTCTGGTCGTCGATGGTGGTGCGGTTGAAAGACGTGGAGGAGTTGGTGCCGTAGTTGTGGTACAGCGTGCCGTTGTTGAAGGTGCTGGAGCTGGGCTGGTCGAACTCCACATAGTCGAAGGTGCCGCTGGCGTTGTCGTCATAGTAGTCACGGAAGTCCCGGGCCCTGAACGCCACGGTCTTGCCGGGGGCCACGTCGTAGTTGATGTCGCCGCTGGTGCTGCCCTTGCCGATGGTGATGACCAGGCTGCAGTCCACATAGTTGTTGGAGCCGGTGCTGTAATAGGCCCGGAAGGGAATGGTGATGCTGTCGCCGTTCTTGGCGTTGCTGTCGGCCTTGAAGGACATGCGGTCCAGGGCGTAATCACTCCTGCCGCTGGCATCCCGGCTGTCATAATAGAAGTAGGAGTTGTTTAGGTCGGTGCGGGTGAAAGAGGAGCTGCCCACGTACACCGTGCCCCGGAAGCTGGTGTAGCTGGTGGGGGCGGAGAAGGTGACGTAGTAGAGGGTGTAGCGGGTACTGCCGTACTTGTCCTGGAAGGCCTTGTTGAAGTCCCGGGAGTCGAAGTCGATCTCCTTGCCGGGGTCCACGTTGTAGGTCACATCGCCCTTGCCGGTGGAGCCGGTGACTTTCAGCTCCAGGGTGCCCTGGGCATAGGCGCCGGTTCTGGAATAGGCCCGGTAGGTGGTAGTAAAGCTGTCATTTTTGGCGCTGCTGGGGGCCCGGAGGGAGAGGGCGTTGATGCCGCTGCTGTAAGTGTAGCTTCCGCTGGACCAGCTGCTGGCGGTCAGCTCCGAGGAGTTGTTGTATACCCGGCCGCTGAAATTGGCGTAGTTGCCGGAGACATTGGGGAAGGCCACATAAGACAGCGTATCGGTAAAGCCCGCCGCACGGTAGGCATTCTGGAAAACGGTACTGTCGAAATACGTGGTCTTGTTGGGGGAAACCGTGATAGTGATGGTGTTTGCGGTGGCCTGGCCGCTGATGTCCACATAGCCCTTCACAGTGTTATAACCACTGCTGTCCTTGGCGGTGTAGTACAGCCGATAGGCGGTGCCGGAACTTCCGGGCTGGAAGGTCATATTTCTGAAAGACGATTCCGAATAGGAAACGCCGGACTGTACCGCGGTGGTTCCGCTCAGATAGAGAACTCCATAGGAGCTGCTGGGCAGAGGAGATTCAAATGTGACTGAGGCGGGATTTCCGCCGAAATAGGAAGTGCATTTGCTGCTGATATGGCTCCAGAGCGTGGTGCCAATGCTGGAGGTGGCGCTGATAACGCCGGACAGACCCGTGACATTTACCTGCCAAATGGCATAATATGTTTCCGAAGCGGTAAAAGTCTGGCCGTTGAGCGTACTGGAATCCAGCAACGTAGACTGACCCGTATAGAGCGAGCCGGAAGAATTTCTCTGCCAGCCTTTAAATGTGCAGCCGCTTTTACTGGGATTGCTGATGCTGCCTGTGCTGGAAAGAGGTGCGTTTGATGGCACAGTTCTGGTGAAGGTCGCCGGAATGCCGCCGTTGGTGTTGAAGGTAATGGTGTTGCCAGTGACAACAGGCTGTCCGCAACGATCACAGACATTGTTATTGTCTCTGTCGATATGAGATGTCAACGTTTCAGAAACAGAATATTCTTTTTGACAAATTGCACAGGTATATATTGTTGCGCCGGGTGCCGTACAAGATGTTGTCCGTTTACCAATTGCATCTGCCTTGGGGGCGTGCTTTTGAGAACTCACATAAGAGCAGTCACGGCAGGTAACAATATGCTGAGTTTCCTCAGCCGTTACCTGAATGGTATGGCCTTCTAATTTTTCATATCCGCAAATTTCACATACTTTTTTGTGATTTTGCCCATCTTGGGTATCTATAGCAGCGGCCCATTTATGAGACTCTGTTCTTGTAGGTTCATCGCAATCTCCCACCGTACTGGTACAACGCATAGTATGGCCGATGTCAGTTTTAGAACCTGTTGAATCATATACATAATTATGCTGGTGTACCACGGGAAGCGGGTCAGGGGTTTCAGGCGGATCTACAGGATCAGTAGAACCATTTTCACCCTCAGTAGTGCTCGTATCCGTGGATGGGCCAGAACCGGTATCGTTAGTTGCCAACGCCATAGGCATCAAACTGATGATCATCACCAGCGTCAAAAGAAACGCCGGTACGCGTTTTTTCCATAATCCGTTCATAAAGATTCCCTCCATAAAATGTCGGATTGCGGGTGCTTGCAGGTTACATAATATACCTTTCTATAAGGTAACTGAAAGCACCCTTAAAATCATGAACAAATTGTGAACAAGCGGCAACATTTTCGTATCAGATCAGTAACATTTTGCCGAAAACCGTCAGGTCCCAAGGGGTTCCCGCCCCGCCGGGGACAGGGGCAGTAAATATTTCCATTTTCGGGCGTGAAAAAGCCGGGCCTGACCGGGGAGACGGGGCGGGCGTCACAGAGGTGTTTACCGGAGATGCTGGGATTGCCGGGGGACGGGCCGCCGGGCACCCGCAGGGGGTACGCCGCATCCCTAAGCGGCAGAGCCGCCAAGGGCTGCGCAGGGCGGCGGCCCCTACAGATAGAATGACGCACTATCCCGTAGGGAATCAGCCAGGCGCGAAGCGCGGGAAGAGGCGCTGGCGGCCTTGCGTCAAAGATGCAAAACAGCCTCGATGGTACCAGCAAGTGCGGCGGAGCGCCAACGGGCGGTACGCTGTCAGGCGCACCCGGCAGAGGGCCGGCAATTCACATTGGCACCGGTTCAGGCCAGCCCCCGCATCTTGGGCGAAATTTGCCCGCATGGGCAAATTCTCGCCCGGCGTCTCTCTTAAACTGGGGCCCCCGCCGGAGCCCAGCGAAGCGGGTCCGG
>CAMNRF010000056.1 GCA_946551795.1 uncultured Oscillibacter sp. | reverse complement strand
GATAGCGCCATAACGCCGAAATGCATAAGCAACCAGTACATTTCCCAATACCATCCAGAGCCAGGTTCCATTCCAGTTCCCCAATGTCAGCACCTGCGTATCGCCGGTGAGCCGGGCCATGCTCTCCGAATACCAGCCGGAGGTGCATTGGAAATACCCGGGGTCCACGTCGCTGACAAAGTTATAGTACGCCTCGTACTCCGGGAGATAGAGAAACGGGGAACTTCTGGAATATTCCTCCGCGCCGGGGCCGCTGTAGGGGGCAGAGTACAGGTGCTCCGTGGTGATGCCCATATGCTTTTGCAGACCGGCGTCCACGTCCGAGCGGAGGTACTTGTGGATGGGCACGGGCATCCGGTCCCGGGAAATATCCCCGAAGGGCCAGTCCTCCGCCGCCTTCAGCGCCTCAAATTCCGCCTCGCCGGACAGCTCCGCCCCCGGTGAGAAGTGCCGCAGGAGGGCGGAGAGGTCCAGCTCCTCCGGCCAGCGGTAATAGCTGGAGACCCAGCAGGTCAGCGGGTTCACAAAGCTCATTCCGTCCCGCTCAATGGTGGGCTGGAACGCCTCGTTCACCTGCGCGATCTCCTCCGCCGTCAGGGGAACCGCCCCCTCCGGCAGGTCCGGCGGAAGCTCCGGGACCTCCGCCGCCGGGGCGGTATCCTCAGCGGGCGGGGCCTCTTCCGGGGGAGGCGTCTCTTCCGCCCTCCGGCCGCAGGCGGCCAGCGTCAACGTCGCCAGCAGGAGCAACAGCGGCAGAATGCGTCCCTTACTCATGGGGCGCTCTTCACTCGTTCTCAATGGCCACCTGGCACATCTTCATGGCGGCCAGGGCGTTCTGGTGGCTCTCCGGTGTCACCCCGGCGCAGCAGGAGGCGTCCACCACGATCTCCGCCTCCGGCAGGAAGGCCTTGATGAGCAGAGCGTTGGAGATGACACAGATGTCGGTGCACAGGCCGATGAGCGTCACCCTCTCCACCCCGGGCTGTCCCTGCTTTTTCAGGTCCTCGTCCCGGGCTTTCAGGACCGCCCCCAGATACCGGCTGCCGAAGGTGGGCTTGTCGATGGGCGTCCGCCCCGCGGTGTACGCCGCCAGCTGGGGGACGATCTCCCAGCCCTCCGTGCCCCAGATACAGTGGGGAACCGGGAGATTCCGGCCCTCCTGGGTCTCCAGATAGTCGGGGCTGTGGGTGTCCCGGGTGAAAAGGACCTCCTCTCCCCGCTCCAGGGCCCCGGCCACCCGGCGGGCGGCGAAGGGCACAATGGCCTGGGCCTCCCTGGTCCCCAGGGCGCCGGAGACAAAGTCGTTCTGCATATCCACAACGATCAGATAGTTCATAGCGCAAACCTCCCGGCATTTTTTCCATTCTACCCCATTTGAGGATATTTTACAAGACTTTTCCCGCCGCCGGGTCTATACTGGCACCGTAAAGGAGGCGCCGCCCATGGATACCAGTGGAAAAACCGTGGTCTTCGACCGCGCTCTGCAGATTGAGGGCTACTGTTTCCGGGGGCTGGCCCAGCCCTTCCCCACCCACTTCCACGGCCACTACGTGCTGGGGCTGGTGGAGAGCGGCGTCCGGGAGCTCCACTGCGGGGGGCGGTCCTGGACCCTCCGCCCCGGCAGCCTCATGCTCTTAAATCCCGGGGAGAGCCACGCCTGCGTCCAGCGGGAGGGGACGCTGGACTACCGCAGCGTCAATATCCCCATCGAGGCCATGCTGGCGCTGTCCGGCGGGCTGACGGCGGACGGGACGCTGCCCGTCTTCCCCGCCCCGGTGGCGGAGGACGGCTCGCTGGCCCGGCAGTTCCGCGCCTTCCACCGCCGCCTCATGGCCGGGGACAGCCCCGCCGCGGAGGAGGCCCTGGTGCTGTTCCTCATGGGACTGCCGGAGCCCGCCGTCTCCGCCCCGGCGGCGGCGCCCTGCCGGGAGGAGGCCGCCGAGGTCCGGGCCTTCCTGGAGGCGCATTTTTCCGAGCGCGTCACCCTGGAGCAGCTCTCCCGCCGCGCCGGCCTGAGCAAGTCCACCCTGCTGCGCGCCTTCACCCGGGAGATGGGCATCACCCCCTACCGCTATCTGGAGACCCTCCGGGTCAACGCCGCGAAAGCCCTGCTGGAGCGGGGCGTGCCGCCGCTGGAGGCCGCCCTGAAAACCGGCTTCTCCGACCAGAGCCACTTCACCAACTGCTTCACCCGCCGCATCGGCCTGCCGCCGGGCATGTACCAGAACATCCGAAGAGAGGGGGAACCCACCCATGGACTTTGAGACCAAAAAATGCGTTATTGTGGCGGACGGGTCCCTGCCCCAGGGGCTCATCGCCAACACCGCCGCCATCCTGGGCGTCACTCTGGTGAAAAATCTGCCGGAGGCCGTGGGGCCGGATGTCACAGACGGCTCCGGCGTGCTCCACCCGGGCATCATCGCCTTTCCCGTGCCCATCCTGCGGGGGGACCGGGAAATCCTCCGGGCTCTGCGGGAAAAACTCCGCACGCCGCCCTTCTCCGGTCTCTTCGCCGCGGACTTCTCAGATCTGGCCCAGGGGTGCAGGACTTACAGGGAGTTTCAGGAGAAGATGGCCGCCGTACCGGAGGACAGCCTCCAATACCTGGGAATCGCCGTGTGCGGGGACAAGAAGCTGGTGAACCGGCTCACGGGAAATCTGCCGCTGCTGCGGTAAGGGGCAAGGCCCTTTCCGGGACCCCCGGCATTTCCGGGAGATGGGCCGCCGGGGACGGCGGTCCCCGCGGCGTACAGTGGCAGTTTCAGGGCACCGGGGGCGGCCAAAGGCCGCCCCCGGTGCCCTGAGCATGGAAAGGCCATCCCGCCTATCGGGCCCTCTCCAGCATCTCCACATACTTGTCCGCGTGTTCCAGCAGATCCGCCTCTCCCAGATAGGAGACATCCAGGACCTGCCCGCCCCGGCGGAGCAGCAAAAACTGCCATTCCTCCCGCTCATCCCGCCAGTACCACGCGCTGTCCACTCCCAATACCGCCGCCCGCTCCGGGCGTTCTCCGGCGTCCATCACATTGGACCACCGCTTCAGCATCTGCGCCTCCAGATTCTCCGCCATGGAGGGGAACCGGAGACTGTAATACTCCGTGCTGCAGCGGGGCCCGTCGCCGCCCTCCTCCAGGTGCTCATAGTCCCCCTCCAGGGTCCACCACGCGGCCTTTCCCCAGAAGCTGTGGAAGTCCACGGCCTCCGCCTCCTCCGCCGCCGGGGTCCCCAGCTCCGCCAGGGAGACACAGGGCACCGGCCGGTCGTACTGGGACACCGGCAGGTAGGGCCGGTGGTCATAGGGACGGAACAGGTTTCCGATCATCACCAGGAGGATCAGCGCGTACAGCCCCTGAAACGCCCACACCCTGGCCCTGGCCTGGCCCCAGGGGGCCCGCTGGGGCGCCGGCTCCTCCTGCCGCAGCCGCCGGGTGAAGCGGATCAGACGCACAGCGCGGTCGACCAGGTGCAACGTCAGCAGGACGTTGCAGCACAGCATCAGAATCGTGGAGTCGGGATGCCCCTCCAGCAGGTACTCCCGGGGATGGCTCCACACGAGCCACCACATCGTCGCCAGCACCGCCGCGATCAGCGGCACCCCCATCCAGATGTTCCGCCAGCCGCGGCGCAGGAGGTCTCCGTAGGCCTCCTCCCGCAGGGTCTGGTCCGTGTCCAGCTCCGGCGCGCCCGGGTCCTCGCACCGCCAGATGTGGAACTCCGTCTTCACGTCGGAAAGGCTCCTGCCCAAAACGGTGGAACAGACATAGGTCCAGCCCATCTCCCGATAGCTCTCCCGGGTGTCCTGGTCCGGCTCTCCGCACCCGCCTCCTACGGGCTGGAGGCGGTAGCGGACATCTTCCTGCCTCTCCCCCCGCGCAAAGCTGACCAGATTCTTCCCGTAGCTCTCCACATACCACCCCCTGGCGGCCCAGTCCTCCAGCCACGCCTGGACGGCGGGGACGTCCATGGGGTCCAGCGCCAGACGCCTCATGTCGTTTCCTCCTCTCCCATCTCCCGCTGCCCGTCGTCCACGCAGCGGCGCATGTTCTCCAGCTCCCGCCGGAACAGCTCCCGTCCGCTCTCCGTGATGCGGTACACCCGCATCCGGCCCTGAGACCAGGTCTCTTTGATCAGCTCCTCCTCCTGGAACTTCCCCAAAATGGCGTACAGGGTCCCCGGGCCCAATGTCACCCGGCCCTCCGTCAGCTCCCGGACGTAGGCGGCGATCTCCGTGCCGCACCGCTCCTGCCGCCACAGGGCCAGCAGGACGTAGAACATGCTCTCCGTCAGCGATTTCAGGGGCTGTCTCGCCATGCCGCCCCTCCTCTCCCGTCTCAATATCGTCTTACGATATTCTCTGGTCTCAGTATAATATCGTAAGGCGATATTGTCAAGTGGGAATTTGGGACCGGAAGGTCTGCCCAGTTCTGGCAGGTTTTGAGGGTTGCCCGCCGCCCCCGGTCTCCGCTACAATGGACACAGGAAATTTTGTGGAAAGGAAGGGATGTATGAGACAACAGACACACCCGACACATGGGGGCAGGCGGGCGCTGCTGGGCCTGCTGGCGGCCCTGATCCTGGCCGTTCCGGCCAGAGCCGCGCGGACGGTGCCCGTCCAGATCGACGGCACGGCGTTGGACGCCGCCTGCCACCTGGAAAACGGCGTCACCTACGTCCCCCTCCGGGCGCTGCTGAACGCCCTGGGAGGCTGGGAGCTGGCGTGGGACGCGGACCTGCGGGCGGCGGTGGCCGTCTCCGGTGATTCCCGCCTGACGGCCAGCCCGGCGGCGGGCACCGTGACGGTGGACGGCAGCACCCGCTCCGGCAGAGTCTACGTCCAGGAGGGCGTCACCTACGTGCCCCTGCGGCTGACCGCGGAGCTGCTGGGGGGCGCCGTGGAGTGGGACGCCCACTTCCAGGGGGCCGCCGTCACCTCCCCGGACGCGGCGCACAACGCGGTGGACTTCTACTGGCTCAGCCGGATCATCAGCGCCGAGAGCCGGGGCGAGCCCATGGAGGGCCAGATCGCCGTGGGAAACGTGGTGCTGGAGCGGGTGGAGAGCCCGGACTTTCCGGACACCATCCCGGAGGTGGTCTTCCAGGTGGCAGACGGCTTCACGCAGTTTGAGCCGGTGGAGAACGGCACCGTGTACTTAGAGCCCACCGAGCAGTCCGTGGAGGCCGCCCGGCGGACGCTGGACGGGGAGAAGTCTTTGGAGGGGGCCATGTTCTTCTACGCCCCGGCCCTGTCCGAGGGCGTGTGGATCAACGGCAACCGGACGTACCTCACCACCATCGGCTGCCACCGCTTTTATCTCTGAGACGCCCGCCAAAGCGGCGCAAAACCCGCCGGAATCCGCCGGCGGCGGTCATTTGGACTGCCGCCGGCGGACTTTTTTTGTAAAAAGCGCAAAAATTTTTCTGAAATGTCTTTTTTGATTTCGGCAACTTCGCTCTTGTGTAAAGCGGCTGTTTTTCGGTATCCTATATGTGAAAACTTTTCCACATTAACTTCGCAAAGAAAAGAGGCGGCATCCTATGCTGAAGAGCGAGTATTTACAGCGTGTATACACTGGGGTCATCACACGGGACCCCGACCAGCGGGAGTTCCATCAGGCGGTGCTGGAGGTTCTGGAGAGCCTGGACCTCATTGTGGACCAGCACCCGGAGTACGAGGAGCGCGGCATCATCGAGACCTTCGTGGAGCCCGAGCGCATGATCTGCTTCCGGGTGCCCTGGGACGACGACCAGGGCCGTGTCCACGTGAACCGGGGCTACCGCATCCAGTTCAGCTCCGCCATCGGCCCCTACAAGGGGGGCCTGCGGTTCCACCCCACGGTGAACCTCAGCATTTTGAAGTTCCTGGGCTTTGAGCAGATTCTGAAAAACAGCCTCACGGGCCTGCCCATGGGCGGCGCCAAGGGCGGCAGCGACTTCGACCCCAAGGGCAAGAGCGACACCGAGGTCATGCGCTTCTGCCAGAGCTTCATGACGGAGCTGAACCGCCACATCGGCCAGTTCGTGGACGTGCCCGCCGGAGACATCGGCGTGGGCGCCCGGGAGATCGGCTACCTCTTCGGCCAGTACCGCCGGGTCCGGGGCAGCTACGACGCCGGCGTCCTCACCGGCAAGGGCCTCTCCTTCGGCGGCTCCCTGGTGCGCACCGAGGCCACGGGCTACGGCCTCTGCTACCTCACCGAGGAGATGCTCAAATGCATGAAGAAGGAGAGCTTCGAGGGCAAGACCGTGGTGATCTCCGGCAGCGGCAACGTGGCCATCTTCGCCACGGAGAAGGCCGCGCAGCTGGGGGGGAAGGTGGTGGCCCTCAGCGACTCCAACGGCTACATCCACGACCCCAGCGGCATCGACCTGGACGTGGTGAAGGACATCAAGCTGGGCCACCGGGGCAGAATCAGGGAGTACGCCGACCGGGTCCCCGGCAGCACCTACACCGAGGGCTTCCGGGGCATCTGGAACATTCCCTGTGACATCGCCCTGCCCTGCGCCACCCAGAACGAGATCGACGGCAGCATCGCCAAGACCATTGTAAAGAACGGCGTCATGGCCGTGGCGGAGGGGGCCAACATGCCCTGCCTGCCCGAGGCCATCCGGGTCTTCCAGGAGGCGGGCGTGCTCTTCGCCCCCGCCAAGGCCGCCAACGCCGGCGGCGTGGCCACCAGCGGCCTGGAGATGAGCCAGAACAGCATGCGCTACTCCTGGAGCTTCGAGGAGGTGGACCGCCGCCTCCGGGACATCATGGTGAACATCTTCCACAACGCCTACAACGCCTCCCAGGAGTGCGGCGTCCCCGGCGACCTGGTGGTGGGCGCCAACATCGCCGGCTTCCTGAAGGTCTCCCAGGTCATGGTGGCCCAGGGCCTCATCTGAGCCGCTCCAATCAAATGCGCGAGCCGCGGACTTTCGTCCGCGGCTCGTCATCTTTTCCCTTGCAGAGGACCTCTCTCCGGGTCACAGTCCCTGCCGCAGGGCGTTCTCCACCGCCTTTTTGAGGACGGTGCTGGAGTTCGTCGCCCCCGTCACGGCGTCCACTCCGATCCGCTGCTGGTCCACAATGGCCCCGGTCACGGCTTCCGCGGGGCCGCCCCGGCCGTTTTTGTGCTCCAGGATGCGGACATCGGTGATAATTCCGCCCTCCACGGTGACCTCCACTCTGGCATACACAAAGCCCACGTCGTACTCGCCGGTATAGGTCCCATCGGCCACCTGAGTGAGGTCGACCTCCCCGATCACCGTCTCCCGCACCGCCCGCTGGTAGTCCGCCACGCGCTTGAGATAGCCCGCTCCCAACAGCAGCCCCGCCAGGAGGCAGATCCCGGCGGCCAGAGCGATGCACTTTTTCCGTGACAATCTCATTCTATCTCCTCCTCCGCGGCGATGGAGCGGTACAGCATCCGGAAGCCGCCGTCCAAAAACCGCTCACCGGACACCCCCGCCGCGCTCTGGATGTACGCGCCCTTGTTAGCCTCCAGAAGGATCAGCCCGGACAGCATCCCCCAGAAGCAGAAGATCACGGGCAAAACCTCCAGATCCCGCCGCAGGGCGCCGCGCTCCATGCCGTCCAGCAGGAACTCACGGAGCAGTCCGTTGATGGACTCTCCCACCCGGTAGGTCTCCCGCTCCTCCGGCAAGACGTCACGGCCGGTGAAGTCCGTGTCGATCCACTCCAGCGCCATCCGGAAGTAGAGGGGGAATTCCCTCTGGTACCGGACCAGCCCCCGGCAGATTCCCCTGTACCGCGCCTCCGTGGTCTCCTCCTCCGCCAGCGCGGCGGCGATGTAGCCATGCAGCTTCTTCATGCTCTCCAGCGTCAGGAGACAGATGATCTCCTCCTTGTTCTCGAAGTACACATACAGCGTCGCCTTGCTGTATCCCGCCGCCCTGGCGATCTCGTCCATGGAGACCGCCGCCGCGCCCCGCTCCAGAAACAGCGCCGACGCCGCCGCGGCGATCTTCTCCCGGTGTACGCTCCGGGGCTCCTTCTTCCTCCGTCCCATCAGGCCCTCCCAATTTAATTAAACTTACAGTTTAATTATAGCGGACAAGTTTGCTTCTGTCAAGCCCCGTCGGGAAACAGGGGCCGGCACACAGCAAAACCGGGCGGCGCCCGCGGCGCCGCCCGGTTTCCATATCATCGCTCAGGTACTCAGTTGGACAGGAACTCTCCCTTCATGTAGCCGCTGGTGGTCACGCCGCCCACGTTGGAGAAGGTAATCTCATACCAGTCGTTGCCCACGCTCTGCACCACCTGGACGGAGCCGCCGTTGGGCACGGTGGCCAGGATGTCGTAGTTGGTGCCGGGGCCGGAGCGGACCCGCACGCCGTTGCCGCCGTTGATGACCGTGGCCGGGCCGGCCTTCAGGGTCCCGCCGCCGGTGCTGGGCGTGGTGGGCGTGGTGGGCGTGGTGGACGGGGCGCTGCCGCCGCCCGTCACCCGGACGGTGCAGACGGCCTTCCTGCTACCGTCGGTCACCAGGATATGGGTGATGCCGGCGGCGAGGGGCGTCACATTGCCGCTGCTGTCCACGGAGGCGATGCCCGGGTCCTCGCTCATCCAGGTGTAGGTGCCGCTGCCGCCGGAGACCTTCAGCTGATAGACGCCCTCGGAGACCCCGCGGGTGAAGTCATTGTCCCGGATATTGGTGTAGGTCAGGCCGCCGGGCAGGGCGCTGGCCGCCCCATAGCTGTCGGTGGGACCGGCGGGCTGGGTGGTGGTGCCGCCGGGGGTGTTGGTGTCCGGCCCCTCCGGCATCTCGCCGCCGGGCTCCTCCGGGGTCGTGACATTCGGGTCTGTGACAGTGGGATCAGAGGGCTCCTGGGCCGCAGGGTCCTTCTGATCCGGCTCGACGGGGTCCTCCACGCCGGGCTTGCTGTCCGGCTCCTTGTCCTTGTCGAACTTGGCGGCGATCTTGTCTCCCCACAGGAGGTACACCAGCAGCGCCGCCATCAGGAGGATCAGCACCACCAGGACGGGCGTCACCAGATTGGGCTGCCGGCCGCTGCCCACCCCCACCCGGCGTCCGCTCCGGCTGGGGGCCCGGCGGGCCTCCTCCTCCCGGTCCAGGTCCTCCTCCTCGCAGAAGGGGCAGTATCGATATGTATCGGAATATCTCTCCCCGCAGACGGGGCAGCGTTTCATTGCCATGGCGGTCCTCCTGTAATTCGTAGTCTCGCATTTTACATAATATCGGTTTTTTCGCCTCCCGTCAAGTCCGGCTGTCGAATTTTTGGGAAACCCGCCGCTTTTCTCCCCCGCCCGGGCGCGAAAAAGGACCGCCGGAACGGCGGTCCTCGCAGCCTGTGATTTGAAAAGGCCCTCACACGCCCGCGAAGCCGAACACCACGCCCACCGCCGCGGACAGGGCGATGAACACGATGGGGTGCAGCTTTTTCGTGGGCTTGACCCAGTTGGTCAGCGCCAGCAGCAGCGCCGCCAGCAGCAGCCCCCGCCAGTTCAGAAGGCCCCCCAGGCCGCCCTCCCCCAGGCGGAAGGTCTTTATCAGGCTCCCCTCCGCCTTGACGGTCTCCACATTGGTCAGCACCTCCAGCACCACCGCCGCGCAGGCCGCGCCGATGAGGCCGGTGGAGGCGGGCCGCAGGCCGTAGAAGGCCCGGTCCACGTACACATTGTCCCGGAAGCTGCGGAGCACCGCCGCCACGATCAGAATCACGATGATGGAGGGCGTCACCTCTCCCAGTGTGGCGATCACCGCCCCGGGGACGCCCCCCACGGTGAAGCCCACATAGGTGGCCATGTTGATGCCGATGGGACCGGGGGTGGACTCCGACACCGCCAGCATATTCATCAGGTCGCCGTAGGTGTACCAGCCGGTGCTCTCGCCGATGTTCTGGAGGAAGGGCAGCGTGGCCATGCCGCCGCCCACGGCGAAGAGGCCCGTCTTGAAAAACTCCCAGTAGAGCCGCAGATAGACGCCGATCATGCCTTCTTCACCTCCAGGTTCTTCAGGAGGATGCCCGCCAGGGCGGCGGCCATCACAAACCACACCGGAGACAGGTTCAAAACCAGCCCCCCGGCCAGCACCAGCAGGAAGATCGCCGCCGTGCGCTTATCCACCACGGATTTTTTCAGCAGCTTCACCACGGCGTTGAAAATCAGCACGCACACGCAGACCTGGATGCCGGCGAAGGCGTTCCTCACCCAGGCCAAATGGGCGAAGTTGGTGATGAGCCCCGCCAGGATGGAGATGATCACCAGAGAGGGGAACACCACCCCCAGGGTGGCCAGGATGCCGCCGGCCACGCCGCCGCGCTTCTGGCCGATGAACGTGGCGGTGTTCACGGCGATGATGCCGGGGGTGCACTGGCCGATGGCATAGTAGTCCGTCAGCTCCTCCTCGGTGGCCCAGTGCTTGTTCTCCACCACCTCCCGCTGGAGGATGGGCAGCATGGCCATGCCGCCGCCGAAGGTGATGGCCCCCATCTTGGCGAAGGTCCAAAAAAGTTCCCAAAGCAGTTTCAAGAGATTCCCTCCATTCTCACTCTGTGTAGCCATACATCCCCCGGACGGATACCTCGCCGGAGCGGACGGTTCGGGTCTCCCCCGCCGCCGTCCGCACCACCAGGCTGAAATCATCGTCGATGTCCAGCGCCCGGGCGGTCTCCCGGGTCCCGTCCGGGGAGATCAGCTGCACGGTTTTGTCCAGATTCACGCAGTCCCTGCGGTAGGCCGCGAGATACGGCGCCAGATTTCCCGCCAGCAGGTCGGCGTACAGCCGGTCCAGCGCCCGGATCTCCGCCGCCGCCAGGGCGGGGCGGGACACGGGATGCCCCAGGGCCATGGAGAGGGAGGTGGCCATCTCCGCCACCTCCGGGGAGAAGTCCTCCGCCCTCTGCCCCACGTTGACGCCGATCCCCAGCACCAGATACTGCACCCGGCCCGTCTCCCCCTCCAGGGAGAGCTCCGTCAGGATGCCGCAGAGCTTCCTGCCCCCCAGCACCGGGTCGTTGGGCCATTTCAGCCCCGGGCGGACGCCGCAGAGCTCCTCCACCGCGCCGCACACCGCCACGCCGGCCATGGCCGTCACCGGCAGCAGCCGCTCCGGCGGGAGATTGGGACGCAGCAGCGCCGTCAGGTACACGCCCTTGCCCCGGGGGGACTGGAAGGAGCGGTCCATGCGCCCCCGTCCGGCGGTCTGGAGGTCCGCCGTCACCACGGTGCCGTCGGCCGCGCCCTCCTGGGCCAGCAGCTTGGCCCGGAGGTTGGTGGAGTCCAGCGTGTCGAAGCACCGGAGGGACCGGCCCACCACCGCTGTCTCTCCCAAAAAGCTGCGGATCTCCGACTCCGTCATGGCGTCCGGCGCGGCGGTGAGGCGGTACCCCAGGCCCGTGCGGGCCTCGATGACATAGCCCTCTTTGCGGAGGGCGTCCACCGCCTTCCACACGGCGGCCCGGCTGAGGCCCAGGCGGCGGCTCAGCTCCTCGCCGGAGAGAAAATCCTCCTGGCTGCGGAGCAGTTCCAGAATAGTCTTGCGGCTCACGATGTCGCCTCCCTTTGCCAATCAGACAATTGAAAATGTGAATCAGGAATTGGCGCGAAGCGCGGATAAAAGTTTCGCCGGCCTTTTCAAAGGCCGTGGGGTGCAGGGGCAAAGCCCCTGCTCGCGCCCCGCAGGGCACGAAATCCCAAAGGAAGGCCGCGCCGCAAAATTCACCGTCAACCACCCATCCGGCGCGGCCTTCAGCGTCTTTGCCGCCGGAGGCGGGAAACAGCCCCCTCAACCCTTGATTTGCATTGAAAATATACCACATTTTTCAAACGGTGTAAACAGCCCCGGAGAGAAATTCTCTCCGGGGCTGGTCCGGCTGTATTCGGCAGTACCTGCGCATAAAGGGTGATGGTTTTTCCTTTTCCCGGGGGACGCTGTTTGCCGCCCGCTGGGCGGCAAAGGCGCTCTCATTTGAGGGTTTTCGTTTCTTCCTTATAGATTAAAACGGGGATTGGAGTTTCGCGCCTTGCGAGGCGCGACCCGGGGCGCCGCCCCGGGACCCCGCAGCCTTTGAAAAGGCTGGCGAAACTTTTAACTGCTTTGCCTGGGAATCAATACCGGCCCAGAGACGCGGCGGTGTCCGCCCCCTCACTCTGGCCAAACTGGAAGTCATTGCCGGGGAGAATGGCGTTGAGCACAATGCCGGCAATGGCCGCAATGGCCAGACTCGTCAGCGTGATGGACACCCCCCCGATGGCAAAGGTCAGCCCGCCGGTGAAGCCCAGGCCGCACACCAGAATCACGGCGGCGATAATCAGGTTCCGGGAATTGGTGAAGTCCACCCGGTTCTCCACCACGTTCCGCACGCCGATGGCGGAGATCATACCGTAGAGGATAAAACTGACGCCGCCCACGATGGCCGCGGGCATGGAGTTCACCACCGCCGCGAACTTGGGGCTGAAGGACAGCACCAGGGCGTAGATAGCCGCCAGGCGGATCACCCTGGGGTCATACACCCGGGAGAGCACCAGCACGCCGGTGTTCTCGCCGTAGGTGGTGTTGGCGGGGCCGCCGAAGAGGGCGGAGAGGGAGGTGGCGATGCCGTCGCCGATGAGGGTGCGGTGGAGGCCCGGGTCCTCGATGAAGTTCTCCCCCACGGTGGCGGAGATGGCGGACATGTCGCCGATGTGCTCCATCATGGAGGCCAGGGCGATGGGGGCCATCACCAGAATGGAGGAGAGGTCAAATTTGGCCACGGAGCCGGTGAAGTCCGTCAGGAAGGGCTGGAGGCCCATCAATCCGGCGTCCCGCACACTGGTGAAGTCGATCAGAGGCGCGCCGGCGGCGGTGGTCACCCCCGCGAGATTGGCGATGACCGCCACCACATAGGCGCCCACCACGCCCAGGAGGATGGGGATGATCTTGATCATGCCCTTCCCCCAGATGTTGGCCGCCACGATGATGGCCATGGCCACCAGGGCCAGCCACCAGCAGGTGGAGGCGTTGTTCACGGCGGAGGGGGCCAGGTTCAGGCCAATGAGGATGATGATGGGCCCGGTGACCACCGGGGGCAGGTAGTGCATCACCTTGTGGACGCCCACGGCCTTGATGATCAGGGCCAGCACCACGTAGAGAAGGCCCGCCACCACGATGCCGCCGCAGGCGTACTGGAGCTTTTCGGCGGGGTCCATCCCCGCGTAGATGCCGCTGTCCAGCCCCGCCACGGCGGCGAAGCCCCCCAGGAAGGCGAAGGAGGACCCCAAAAAGGCGGGGACCTTCATCCTCGTGCAGACGTGGAAGAACAGCGTGCCCACGCCGGCGAAAAAGAGCGTGGTCTGGATGGACAGGGGCAGGCCGTAGGAGTTCACCAGGATGGGTACCAGCACCGTGGCGCCGAACATGGCAAACATGTGCTGGAGGCCCAGGATCAGCATCTTGGGCACGCCCAGGGTGCGGGCGTCCCGGATGGGGGCTGCGGAGTTGGTCTCTTTCATAAGTTCTCTCCTCTCATTCGTTCAAAAAAAATACCGGCTCCACAGCCGGTCAGAAAAGGGAAACGCCAAAAATGGAGAGGGAGGAAACCACCGCCGCGCTTTTCACCGCTTTCAGCATGGTATCCCCTCCCCTCGTCATTTTTATTATTTTAGCAAAAATCACTCTCTGATACAAGTCCGTTTTCCCACGAAGCGGAAAGAAAAAATCTCCCGCGAATTGTAAAAAATGACAGAGGCGGACCTCCTCTGTCATTTCAGCAGTTCCTCTATCTGAGATTCCCCGTACACCGGGACGCCGGCGGCCGACAGAAGCTCCGCCGTCACGCCGTCCCCGGCGGCGAGGGTGCCGGAGAAGGTCCCGTCGTAGATCTCCCCGCGGCCGCAGGAGGGGCTCCGCTCCTTCAAAACTGCCGCCTCACAGCCAAGCCCCCGGCAAAGCCGCAGGGTCTCCTCCGCCCCCCGGCGGTACTGCTCCGTCACATCGGTTCCATCCCGGGTCACCACCAGCCCGCCCCGGCGTTCCGCCGGGGGCCGGGGCGTGGACAGTCCCCCCAGCTGCTCCGGGCAGACGGGCACCAGCGTGTGGCGCTCCGCCAGCTCTTTTGCCAGCGGATGCTCCCTGGACGCGCCGTCGTACCGGCAGCGGCAGCCCAGGAGGCAGGCGGACACCAGCAGCCTCATACCGCCCGCCTCACCTTCCCATGAGGGCCCGCCGCTCCCGGCTGAGCTCCTCAAAGAGCCGCAGGGCGTTCCAGCCCCGGTTGCGGTCCGTCAGCACCGCCTTGAGGCAGTCGGGCCCCGCCCCGGCCTCCGCCAGAGCCGGCAGCAGCAGCTCCAGCCGGTCCTCCAGGCCGCAGAGCACCATCATCCTTCCCCCCAGGGGACCGCCGGCATAGGGGACGCCCGCGCCCCCCTCCAGCCCCGCCAGGGCGGCCACGGGCCTGCCGTAGTCCCCCCGGGCCACGGGCACCACCTCCGCCCCGAGGGGCTCCGCCGCGGCGCTCACCGCCAGGACGGCGGGCAGGTCCTCAAATCCAAACAGCAGTATCGTTCCGGCCATGCAAAACGCCTCCTCACGTTGTCAGCGGCTGTCCGTCCAGCCACGCGCCCTCCAGCGTCTCCCCCCGGTAGCGGAGCTTCAGGGAGAAGAAAGGGCCCCCCGCCTCCAGCAGGTCCAGGAAGATCTTGTCCCCCTCCCACATGGGCAGGGACCGCAGCACCGCCTTTTTGATCCAGGCCAGCTCCCCCTCGCCGCAGGGGATGGGACTCCCCGTCCAGGAAGCGGCGGTGAAGAGGTGCATGTACTCCGTGGGGGCCTGGTCGGAGACGAAGGTCACAAGTCCCCGGTAGCGGAAGTCCGTCAGCGTCAGGCCCGTCTCCTCCCGGGTCTCCCGGAGGACGCAGTCCTCGGGACTCTCCCCCTCCTCGCACTTGCCGCCCACGCCGATCCACTTGTCGCGGTTCAGGTCGTGTTTCTTCTTCACCCGGTGGAGCATCAGGTACTCGTCTCCCCGCTCCAGGTAGCAAAGCGTCGAGTTCAGCACGGGGCATCCCCTCCTTTGTGATTCCATTATACCCCTTTTTTCAAGAAAAGGAAAGGGGGGAACGCCCTTCGGGCGGGGGAGTTTTTTATACTTGCCCTAACGGGCGGGGGGGGGGGATTTCAGCCATGATGATGGCTGGTGCATTGCACCCCCCATTTCTCTTTTCTCTGTCTTGCCAGAGAAAAGAGAAACGGG
>CAMNRF010000055.1 GCA_946551795.1 uncultured Oscillibacter sp. | reverse complement strand
TTGCGTCAAAGATGCAAAACAACCTCGGAGGTACCAGCAAGTGCGGCGGAGCGCCGACGGGCGGAACGGGGTCAGCCGCACCCGGTAGAGGATCGGCAATTCACCTTGGCACCGATTCAGGCCAGCCCCCGTACTTTGGGCACAATTTGACCCCTGCGGTCAAATTCGTGCCCTGGCGCCTCTCTTTTCTCTTTGGACCGTGCACGGCCCGTTTCTCTTTTCTCTGGCATGACAGAGAAAAGAGAAATGGGGGGTGCATTGCCCAGCCATCATCATGGCTGATTCCCGCCCCCGCCCGCCAGGGCGAGCAAAATCCCCGCCCTGGGAGGGGCCAGCCTCAGGGGTCCTCCCTCCACAGCGGCATGGACATACACCTCGGCCCGCCCCGCCCGCGGCTCAGCTCCGCGCTGGGGATGGTGTGGACTTTGATCCCCGCCTCCTCCAGAGAGCGGTTGGTCACGTAGTTCCGGGAGTATACCACCACCTCGCCGGGGGCAATGGCCAGGGTGTTGCTGCCATCGTTCCACTGCTCCCGGGCGGCGTCGATCTCGCTGCCCCTCCCGCAGGGAATCAAAGTCACATGGTCCAGCTCCAGGTGCTCCTTGAGAATATCCTCCAGCCGGCCCTCCTCCTGGCGGATCTTCATCTGCCCCTCCCCGTCCAGCTCCATGACGAACACGGTGATGCTGGAGAGAATGTTGGGGTGGACGGTGAACTTGTCCCGGTCCACCATGGTGAACACGGTGTCCAGGTGCATGAAGGAGCGGGTCTTGGGGATGTTGAAGGCCAGGACCTTTTTGAAGGTCTGACTGCGTTTCAGCACCGTCTCCGCCAGCGTGTCGATGGAGTTTTCCCGGGTCCGCTGGGAGATGCCCACCGCCAGCACCCGGGGGGACAGCACCAGGATGTCGCCGCCCTCCAGGGAGGAGGTCTCCCCCCGGTCGTACCAGCGGGGGGCGTGCATATACTCCGGGTTGTGCTCAAAGATCAGCTTCCCGAACAGCGTCTCCCGGCTGCGGGTGGCGGTGTGCATCTTGTGGATGGACACGCCGGTGCCGATGGTGGCGAAGGGGTCCCGGGTGAAGTAGAGGTTGGGCATGGGGTCCACGGCGAAGGGATAGTCGTCCCCCTCCCCCGGCAGGAAGTCCCCCAGCCGCCCGCTGCCCTGGCGCAGCTGGCTCTTGCGGACGCCGGCCATCATGGTGGACACCATCTCCCGGTCCGGCATCCTGCCCAGGTACTCCTCCAGGCACTCCCGCATCCGGGGGTCCCGGATGTCCGCCTCGTCCAGGAACTGGCGGAGAAACGCCTTGCGCACCTCGCCGCTGGTGATGGAATTGACCACCAGGTCGGTGAGATACACCACCTCCACCCCCTGCTGGCGCAGGCACTCGGCAAAGGCGTCGTGCTCCTTCTGCGCCTCCCGCAGATAGGGGATGTCGTCAAACAGCAGCCGCTCCAGATACTCCGGCATCAGATTCTCCAGCTCACTGCCGGGGCGGTGCAGCAGCACCTTTTTCAGCCGCCCGATCTCAGACGTGTTATGGATTCCAGTCTCCAAATTGGGTCACTCCTTTTCCAGAGCCGGAAGAGCCCAGGGAGTTCTTCCGGCGGTATGGTGGTTCGCTCTGGATTAGGGTCCCTGAAATTCTATTTTTCATACGCCAAAAGAAAAAAGAACGCGGGGCGGATGATCCGCCTCGCGTTCTCCCTGTGATCTTTCTATGGAATTTCAGGCTCCTCAGTCCCTCTGGGCCTGGAGAATCCTGCGCTGAATGGCGAACACCGCCCGCAGCAGCCGCTGCTGCTCCTGCTCGCTCAGGCCCTCGAACCTGCATCCGTACTCGTACTTGAACCCCTTCCTGGGCGTGACACGCAGGACCTGGCAGACCATGGAGAAGGGCCGCTCCTCCGGCAGCAGCTCCGCCTCCAGCTGAAAGCGGTCCCCCACCAGGTAGACGTTCCGGCTCAGGACGCGGGCGCCGCCGGCGCTGATGTCCAGCACCTTGCACTCCGTCAGCTCCGGGCTCATCCCCCGATAGTGGCCGCTGGGCATCACCCGGGCATCCATGTCCGTGTTCTGGCGGAAAAAGCTGCGGTTTTCCCGATTCTGGAGGACTTCCAGATTCTCCACCTGCCAGAAGTCCCGGGAGCTCTTGCCCACGGTTCCGTTCATGCAGAAGGGCTGGGAATTGGTCTGAAAGCCCCGGAGCCTGACCCTGCTGTTGTACAGGGCCTGGGGCAGCGGATCGCCGGTGTCCCGCCGCAGCTCCAGAACGCCGCCGCCCAGGATCTTCAGCCGCGCCACAAAGAGAAGGTGGTTCTCCATGGTCAAAACCTCCACCTTTGTGCCGGTGGAGAGCTCCGGAACACCCCTGGAGCCCCCCAGGTCCCCCGGTGCCGCTCCCTTGTTTGGCACGGTCCGCACAGTCCCTTTGAAAAACTTCATCGGTTTTCTCTCCTCTTTTCTTTGCTTGATGCCATCTGTAAAATCCGAGAGATCCGTGTCAGAGCGTCAGTACGCGGTGCAGGATCACGGCCATCTCCGCCCGGCTGATGGACCGGGTGGGATTGATGCGCATATCGCTGCTGCCCCTCACCACGCCCAGGTTCACCAACGCCGCCACGGAGTCCCGGGCGTGGGAGGCGATCCGGGCCTGGTCACTGTACGCGGCCAGGACGGAGGTGCCGGTGGCCGGGACTCTCTCTCCCGCGGCCTTCATGGCCCGGCAGATGATGGTCATGGCGCTCTGGCGGGTGATGGCACTGTCGGGCCGGAAGCGGCCGCCGCTGCCCTCCACGATGCCCATGCTCCTGGCGGTGGCCACCGCCCCGGCGTAGGGGCTGCTGGCGGGCACATCCGGGAAGCTGGAGACTTTGGCGTCAGTCTCAAAGCCGAAGGCCCGGCAGACCATCAGCGTGAACTCGCCCCGGCTGATGGACCGGGAGGGCCGGAAGGAGCCGTTGCTGTACCCGTTGGAGATCCCCGCGTACCGCAGGAACTCCACGGAGGGCTGCGCCCACTCCCAGCCGGCGTCCACGTCGTAGAAGGGCGTGGCGCAGTAGCTGGTGGAGATGTCGATGGTCACATTGCCGTTAAAGGTTCCGCCCTGGGTGCTGTACCCGGTGTAGGGGATGCTCACCTGCCCCTGGTACCCCGCCTTGGGCACGAAGGACAGCTGCCCGATGGCAAGACCGCTGCTGGCGGTGTAGTTGGAGGTGGTGGTAGCGGGGGCCCCGGGGCGGCTGGGGGACTCGTAGTTCATGTACAGCCGTCCCGCGCTCTCGCTGGGCAGGCTGTTGAAATGGATGTGGGACAGCGCGCCGCCCGTGGCGGACTGACAGGCGGACTCAAAATCCTGCGTCCGCAGGGCGATGGGAACGGAGCTTCCGATGTAGCGGGTGCCTCTGGAGGAACCGCTGTCCAGCCCGGCGCTGCCGATGGCGATCTCCACCGTGCCGGTGAACCGCTCCCCGCCGGTGCTCCTGGCGGTGAACTGGAAGGAGGCGATGCCGTTGACATTGGCGGAGGCGAAATAGACGTCGTCCAGCAGGCGGCTGCCGCCGCTGCGGTAGTAGGAGCTGGAGGAGGTGACCTGGGTGCCGGTGCCCCGGGAGGCGTTGTACTGGTAGTACAGCGTGCCGTACCGGCTGGCAGGCAGCTCAAAACTCAGATAGCTGAGATCGTCCCCCGTGGCGCTGCGGCTGACGGCGTTGAAGTCGCCGGCATTGAACCGCACCACGCCGCCGCTGGCGGTGGAGTAGCTCACCACCCGCCCGGCGCCCTGGCCCACGGCGATGGCGACGGTGCCCTCAAACTCGGCGCCGCTGGCGTCCCGGCCCTCAAAGGGGATGGACACCGTGCCCTCGTACCGGCTCCTGGGCACAAAGGTCACATCGGACACGCTGGGGTTCCCGCCCCGGTAGAGCCGCGTGGAGGAGGAGATTCGGGTGCCGGTGTTGCTGCTGCTCCTGTAATTGCGGTACAGCGTCCCCACGCTGGAGGAGGGCAGGGTGAACTGGATGTAGTTCAGGGTGGAGTTGTTGGACCGCTGGCAGGCCTCGTTGAAGTCCTCCGCCCGGAAGGTCACAGGATCGCCCACCCCGGTGGTGTAGTACACGGTCCCCACGGCGTCGGAGACCCGGATCACCAGGTTGTCCTTGTAGGTCTGGCCCGCCGTGTCATAGCCGGTGTAGGGGATGGTGACGGTGCCGCTGAAATTGCTGGCGGGCACGAAGGTGATATTGGAAATCCGGCTGCCGCTGCTGCCGCGGTTGTAGCGGGTGGAGGTGTCCACCCGGTTGCTGGAGGCGCTGGTGTAGTTGTAGTACAAAATACCCTGGGAGGCCGGGGGCAGTTCGTCGAAGTAGATGTAGCTCAGGCTGCGGTCGTTGGCCTCCAGACACGCGTCGTTGAAGTCAGAGGCATTGAGGGTCACCCGCTGGTTGATGCCGGTCTCATACTCCACGCCGCCGCTGCTCTCGCCGCTGGCGGAGTAGACATTGATGGTCATGGTGCCGGAGTAGCTGCCGCCGGTGGTGTCCGTGCAGCGGTAGGGGACGCTGACCGTGCCCGTGAAGTTCTCCGCCGGGACGAAGGTCACCTTCTCCAGGGAGGGGCTGCTGCTGAGATAGTATTTGGTGGTCCCGTCCACCTTCGGCGAGTACTGCCCGGGGCTGTAGTTGTAGTAGAGGGTCCCCTTATTGCCGCTGGGCTGAGTGAAGGTGACGTAGCTGGCGTTGTGGCTGGTCTTCAGCTGGCAGATGTCCCTGAACTCCTTGGCGGTGAGGGTCAGGGCCCGGTTCATGGCGGTGCTGTAGGTCACGTCGCCGCTGTTCTTCACATCCACCCGGATGGTGCCGTAGAAGGCCTGGCCCTCGGTGCTGTACCCCGTGTACTCAATGGTCGCCATGCCCTTAAAGCCTCCGGCGGGCACAAAACTCAGATCGGAGATGGCCCGGCGGCCGCTGTCGGAGGCGGCGGTGGTATAGTAGCGGTCCACGCCGCCCACGCCGTGGTTGGGGGTGTCCGGGGAGCCGTAGCGGTAGTGGAGAGTGCCCTGCTTGGTGGCCACCTGGAGGTTGGTGATATAGTCCAGGGCCGCCTCGGTCTTCTCCCGGCAGCGGCTGTTCAGGTCGGAGAGGAGGCTGGGGAAGTCCAGCTTCTCCCCGGCGTTGAGGGTGCGGTCGATGGCGCTGGCCACGTCCTCCGCCACGGTGACCTTGCACTCGGCGGTGTAGCGGCCCTTGGTGACGGTGACGGTGGTGATGCCGGGAGCCATGCCGGTGACCCGGCCGCCGTTGGTGACGGTGGCGATGGACTCGGGGTTGGAGGTCCACCGGGGGGAGTCGTTTCCGGTGGCCGCCGCGCCGTAGGCCGTGTAGGAGATGGTCTTGCTGTATCCCACCGTCACATTCACATTGAGGGAGGTCTCCTCGATCACCAGGCCGGAGACCTCTACCATATACTCGCCCTTGGAGCCGTCCTCCGCCGTGGCGGTGATCTTGACCTTGCCGGGGCTGACACCGGTGACCTGGCCGCCGGAATTCACGGTGGCAATCTTCTCGTCCTCACTGGACCAGGTGACGGCCTTGTCGGTGCCCGCGGAGAGGGTGAGGGTGGACTTGCCCACGTTGATGGGGCTGCTCCCCCGGCTGGGGGTAACGCCGAAGGGGGCGATGGCGGAAGTAACGGTGACACTGACGCTGGCGGAAAAGCCGCCGTCCTCCGTGGTGGCGGTGATGGAGACGGGACCGCCAACCTTGACGCCGGTAACCACGCCGGTGTTCTTGTCCACAGTGGCGATGGTGGGATCGGCGCTCTCCCAGGTGACATTTTTGTTGGAGGCGTTGGCGGGCGTCACCAGGGCTTTCAGCTCCAGGGTCTTGCCCTCCACCACGTCTTGGGTCTTGCCGCCGTCGATGCTGACGCCGGTGACGGGCACGTTGACCACCCTGGGGCTGACGGTGACGACGCAGCTGTCCTCCTCATTACCGGCGGTGGCGGTAACTCTGGCGTTTCCCGCGCTTTTAGCCGTGACAACACCGCTGCTCGATACATCAACAAAAGCGTCCCCCTCGGAGACAGCCCAGGAGACATTGTGATTGGTTGATCCGTCGGACATGGTGACTGTGGCGGTAAGCGTCTCTGTCTTGCCGCCAACCGTCATATCCAGTGTCTTGGGGGTCACCTCGACTTTGGTTACCGTGGGGGCGGGTGGAGGGTCCGCCGCCTCTACTGTAATATCGTATGTTGCGCTTACGCCATTGCATTCTACTGTAACAGTCGCTTCGCCTTCTCCAACAGCGGTGACGGTGTTGGTGAATTTTTTATAGCCATCGCCCTTAGACGTTTGATTTCTTATTTCAAGGACATCCGCTTTATCGACTGTCCAATCCATCTCTACACGGGTATCAAGGTTATCGGCAAAATCAAACTCAGCAGTCAACGTAGCTGTGTCGCCCACCTTGATGGTGTTCTTATCGCCGGAAAGCGTTAAGTTTTGGATGTTTCCCAAACTTGCCATAGCGGCGGGAACAAGGGAAAACGCCAGGACCAGGGCCAGAAGCAGCGCCCCGGCCCGGCGGAATGATCTCGATCTCATGAACGTATACTCTCCTTTTCCAGTCCTTCAAAGAGCGGGAGGGCGGGCGGTGCCGCCCGCCCTCCACAGGGGTTTGTTATGGGGATCAGTCGGTGGCTCTGTTCCAGGCCTCATTCCACTCGAGGTACCACGTAGTCTGGTCGCCGGTGCCGCTCTTGCGCAGCGTCACCTGCAGGGCGGCGTTGGCCGTATTGCCGCGGACGGCGCCGTTGGACCCGCAGATACCTGCCCGGAAGGAGATGCTATCACCCGGCTGGGCGTTTTTCAGCTCAAATTCCAGCACAGGACCCACCGTGCTTCCGTGCTTTGTTCCGTTGGTTATCGGATTGGGCGTTGGGCTCGTCAGCGTAATCGTCTGAGAGGGGAACATGAACGAACCGAGGTTGACATGATCGTTATCACCCACGTTGCCCGATCCGGTGTGCAGCGGATGGCTCAGCTCACAGCTGTCCACCGGGGTGGGTGTCTCCTCGTTTCCGATCTGCACATTGAAGTGCAGGCTGTCGCTGAACGTGATCCGCATCTTGCCGGAGTAAGACGTCAGAGGCGTTGTGCTCGTATTCTCGCCGATGCCGCAGTTGAGCAGATACAGATAGTCATTCAAGACGTTGTAGTACGACCGGGAGGCCCGGAAGCCGTCGCTGGTGGAGTTCTGTCCTCTGGCCACCACCACCAGCGTGTAGTAGTTCCGGCCCTGCATTCCCGTGAGATTGAACTGCCCCGTCTGGGACTGCACGAACTGGTTCCGCCCGTTCATAGCCGGGGGCGGGTTCACGAACACGCCGTTGGGCTCCCGGATGTACTCGGCGTACTCCATCTTGGCCGCCGTGGAGGCGCAGACGTCGAAGACGCTGCCCATATAAGTGGTTCCCACATTATAAGGCGTCAACATAGCATCCAGTACTGTACCGCCCTTCCAGGTATCAGGGAGATCCTTTTCCACAAGGGTCCCCTCAAATGTCGCACTGAATGGGTTGCTGCTCTGCTGGATCTGGTTGGAGAGCACCAAGATATAGTCCACGTTGGCGGGCTTATCCACCAGGATGTTGGTCCGGGTGCTGCCGTTGGGCTGGATGGTGATCTTGGGGGGCTCCGGCGGCGTGGTGCTGAACTTGTAGCACAGTGCCTTCTCCGCCGGGGTGCCGTTCTCATCCGTACTCACCAGATAGAGGATATAGGTGGTATTGGCCTCCAGGCTGGGGATGCTCAAAAGCCTGGGAATATCCGGCTCCAGCAGGCGGTCGCCGGTGCTGCCGGTGCGGATGCGGGTGGACTCCGTGGTGCCCCGGATCACCTGCCGGGGGGCGGGGGCGTCCGAGTTCAGCCACATGGGTTCTTTTTCTTTTGTGACCGTCTCTCCTGGGAGAATTACTCTTTTACTGGTGGGGATTGTCTCCAGATCAGGCCGCCGGTCCTCTTTGTTCGGCGCATTCCCAATCTCGGGATAAGTTCCATACATGATATATTTGTTGCCTGTGGTCGGTGTAGTACCATCCGGGTTCCTCTCAATGGGGATGGCCATATAGTACACCCGGCCGGGGCGGTCTACCATCAACTGGACCGTGGCGGCGATGTCGCCGGCGTCGATGCCCAGATAAGGGACGCTGACCGTTGGGGCCCGGCCCGGGGGCGAGATGGTGATGGGGAAGGGGTCCGGCTCACCGATGGCGGTGATGTCCCGGCCCTCCAGCGTGGAGGCCTGGCCCTGGGGAATGGAGACGTTGGAGAACTGGGTGTTGCTGCCCGCAAAGAGCTGCACCTCCATGTTCACCGTCTTCTCCAGTGTGGTCTCCACCGGCACGATGGCGAACTCCAGGGCCTTGGAGAACTCGTTGAGGAAGGGCCGCCCCTGCTTATCCGCCGAGGTTCCCACAGAGCCGAAGAGGCCGCTGGCAATCATCTGCGCATTGAAATTGCCGTTCAGACTGCTGTAAACCTT
This sequence comes from uncultured Oscillibacter sp., assembly GCA_946551795.1. Classification (GTDB taxonomy): domain Bacteria; phylum Bacillota; class Clostridia; order Oscillospirales; family Oscillospiraceae; genus Oscillibacter. Next base: position 7,055 of record CAMNRF010000055.1, on the reverse strand, counting down.
GCCGCTGGTGACGTTGGTGACACTGGGCCGGGCGGTGCCCAGCTTATACCAGTCGTCATCCGTGCCATCCTTGGGGCGGACCAGCAGATCATAGTCAATGCTGGCGTCGGTCCAGATCAGCATATCCCAGCGGGTCTCCTCCGGGACGGCGGCGGTGTCCTCCGGGGTCAGGCTGAATATCTTGGCCGCCCGGGGGTCGCTCCCGGCGGGATAGACCACCGTCTCCTGGTTCTGGTTGTTGGCCAGCCGCACCGTGGCAAACGCCGTGGTGAAGCCGCCCTGGGGCAGATAGGTGGGGTTGGGACTGATCATGTTGCCGGAGGCGTCCACCACGTTCTCAACACGGAAGAAATAGGTGCCGCCGCTCTGCATCTTGATGCCCTTGCTGCCCGGGAAGGTAACCTTGATTCTGCCGTCCGTCCGGGTGACCACGGCCTCCCGGAAGTCGATCCAGCAGGGCTCGGTGGCCTTCTTGGGATTGTCCGTACCCACGGGCAGAGGCTGGCCGTTCTCATCCAGTCCGATGTCCAGCACCGGGTCCTGCCGGGGGTTGCCGCTGGTGGGCGGCGTGCCGGGATAGAGGCGGATGTACTTGCGCAGCGCCGCCGCCAGCTCGCTCTTGGCCTGGTTCTGCTCCGCGCCGGAGGTGCCGATCACCTTGTCATAGAGGGTGTAGAAGTCGTCGTAACGGTCCGTGTTGCCGTCTTTGAAGGTGCCTCGGACCATCTCGTTGAACGCCAGGGTCACGTCGCTCTCCACCCAGGGGTTGATAACGCCGTTGGCGCCTTCGTTGAAGCGGCTGAACTCCACCTCCACCAGGGGCGGGGTGCCGTCGCTGGTCATCACGTTCTCCAGGATTTTCACCGCCTCGGAGTAGTTCCCCGCCGGGTCCTTGGCCACATAGTACAGGTCGTACACACCCTGCTCCTGGAGACGGCTGACGGTGAAGGTGTAATTGGTATCGGCCTGGGCCGCCGTGGTCCTGCCGCTGCTGACCACCGCGGCGTTTCCGCCGCCGGCCTCCACCTGGATCTTGGCGGCCAGGTCCGTGGGCTCGATGGGCTCGCCGGTGACCGGGGGCCGCAGCAGCGTCTCGCCGGCCTTGACGGCCACCCAGTAGAGGTCCGCCCGCTCGCTCATGGTAAAGGTGATCTGGGCGCTGGTGCGGTCGGACTTGCTCTGGTAGATGTTGGTGACCACCGGGGGCGTCATGTCCTTGGTGGTAACCTGAATCCGCCGCACCGCGGAGCTCTTGCCATTGTCCGCGTCGTTGAGCCAGAAGTACAGGTCGTAGGTGGTCTCCTCCGCCAGATGGGCGGTGTTGACCCGGGAGATCAGGTAGGAGCGGTTCTTGGCCACCTCCATGGTGCCGTAGCCCAGGTTGCCGGTGACGGCGCCCGCCCGCAGCGCGTTGGCCGTGGGAGCGGTGGAGTTCCTGGGCAGCAGGGCGTAGTACAGCTGGCAGGTCTTGGTGGCCATGACCCGGGCCTGGATGATCTGCTCCTCCTCGTCCTTGGGGTCCACGGTGAGGATGGCCTCGGGATAGCCGGCGGCGAAGTTCGGCACGCTGTCGTCGGTCGTCGTAAAGGCCGTCATCTTCACAGGGCTGGTGTGGCCCCGCTCATCCACCAGTATGGCGGAGAGGTAGTAGGAGCCCTCCTGGGACAGGCCCGTCAGGCGGGCGGTCATCTCCGTCTTGGAGGCGGTGACGTTGATGGTGCCGCTGCGCAGGATCTTGCCGGGGAATGCGGAGGGGTTGCGCAGCTCGTCCTCGCCCACGGAGCCGTCCAGCAGCGTGGACACGGCCCAGTACAGCGTACCCCGCTTGTTGGTGCTGAACACGCCGTCCGCCGAGGTGGAGGCCAGGTTCCGGATCAGGGGATAGCCCGCCAGCAGGCGGGGCTCGTCGGAGGACTCCTCCGCCGCCTTGTTGTCCATCACCTGGTTGTGGATGTTGGACTCGATGCCGGGCCGGATGAAAATGGTATCCGGCAGCATGGTGGCGGTGGACCCGGCGGCGTTGACGTTCATCTTGCTGACATCGCCGTTGCCGGTGACCGGGGTGCCCGCGTCCAGGTTCAGAACGCGGACGGTAGTGTCGTTGGCGATGCTCAAAGCGGAGCCGGTGGCCCGCTCGTCCACGGTGAGCTTGTCGGTAATGCCCTGCACCACCTGGAGGTTGGAGTTGGGCGTGATATTGACGACTTCCTTGATGTTGCCCGCCAGCTGCAGCTGCGTGCCGTCGGAGGTGCCGTCCAGGGTGATGACCCGCAGGCCCTGGTCGTCGTCGGTCACGTCCTCCAGATAGGCGGAGGTGCGGACGGTGGTGTTGGCGATGTTGGTCAGGCCCTCGGTGCGGACGGTCATGAAGTGGTCTGACAGGCTGTCGATCTCCATGGCCTCCGCCGTCACGTTGCGCAGGATGATGCTGCTCTCGCCCCGCTCGGCCTCGCCGGCGCCGCAGACCACAATCTTGCCCATGACGGTGACGTTCTCCAGCTCCACATTGCCCAGGCCCACGCCGCCGCTGAGGTACAGGTTGCCGGTGACCACGGTGTCCTTCAGCTTCACGCCGGAGGTGTTCACCGTCAGGTTGCCGTACACGCCGCCGGCGATCTGATCCCCGGTCTCATGGACCAGGGTGCCCAGGGCCCGCACCAAAAAGCAGGCCATCTGGCCCCGGGTGATGTAGTTCTTGGGGCGGAAAGTGCCGTCGGCGTAGCCCTGGATGATCCCCAGCTCCGCGCACTCCTGCACGAGCCCACGACTCCAGTTGCCCATCTGCTGGACGTCTGTGAAGTCGCTGTTGACGCCGGGGATGCCCTGGAGGCGCAGGTTCCGTCCCAGCAGGACGGCGGCCTGCTCCCGGGTCACCCGGCCCAGGGGACCGGCGGTGGTCTCAGAGGTCCCCGTGAAATAGCCCGCCTGGTAGGCGATGTTGATGTCGTCGGCGTACCAGGCGTTCTCCGGCACGTCCTGGAAGGGGGTGTTCCCCCGCTCCGTGTAGCCGAAGGCCCGGTTGATCATGGTGACGAACTCCGCCCGGGTCAGCACCCGGTCCGGGTTCAGGTCGCCGGAGGCGCTGCCCCGCATGACGCCCCACTCCACCAGCTTCTCCAGATAGGGCTCCATCCACTCGGCGGCCTCCGCCGCCGGGGTCAGCCCCGGAAGCAGGCTCCACAGCATCACGGCCGCCAGCGCCAGGGACATCAGTCTCCTGGCAAAAGCGGCCCGTGCGGTCTTCCGTCCTCTCCTGTTCGTGTTCATCGCTGTTCCTCCCTGTCGTCGTCGCCCGCGGCGTGGGGCCGGTTCTCCAGCTGGATGCTGAACACCGCCTCCCGCACCGTCACTTCCTCGTCCTCGCACATATCCACAAACTTGACGGCGTAGAGCAGCTTGTCGTTGCGCAGCGCCTGCTTGCGCAGGATCTGGCAGCGCAGAATCACCGGCTCCTCCGTCACGGGAATCACCATCTCCAGCTTCTCCTCGACCTCCAGTCCCTCATCCCCGTAAAAGGCCACACCGCCGCAGCTGAGGTCGATGGACTGCACCGCCCGCCGGCCCCGCCACCGGCCGGTGATGGGGTAGATGAACGTATCGAATTTAATGGGGACCCGCAGGTTCCGCCGCAGGTCCGGGTCCAGGCTGGCGATCTTCTCCAGCGCCACCCGGTCCCCCCGCTGCCGGACAATGCGGCACTGGAGCGGCGGCTCGTTTCCGCTCATGCTCATGAGAACGATGACCTCATGGCGGGCCACCTTCTCCACGTCGTTGTCCAGCACCAGCATCTGAAAGATGGTGTCGCCGGCAGGGCCCTCCATCTTTCCTCTCGCCAGCGGGTTGTTCACGCTGTCCAGCAGCAGATACAGCCGCTCTTCCTGCCTCTCGCTCATGTCGTCTCCTCTCCCCGCGGGCCGCCCGCGCGCTCCTCCGTCTCCGCCGTCCTTCCGGTGACGTCGAAGTGGAGAAAATACACATAGATCTCCACAATCGCCTGATACAGGCTGGGCGGAATTTCCTGCCCCAGCTGCAGCTGCGTCAAAATGGTGGACAGGGAGTTGTCCTCGTAGATGGGCACGCCGTTGTCCGCCGCCGTCTCCACGATCTTCTCCGCCAGGTACCCCATGCCGGAGGCCACGATGACCGGTGCGGCATCGTCCGGCCCGTATTGCAGCGCCACGGCCTTTTTGGCGGCGCTCCTTGTTCCGTCAGACCTTGACATTTACGCTGTTCTTCCCTTCAAAGATTTTGGGGAACACCTCGGTCAGCGTGACCGGGCGCTCCAGCTTCCGCACGGCCACGCGGGAGGGCGTGAGGTCGTTCCGCGCCAGGATCTGGGACACGGTGGTCTCGATCTGCCTGGAGAAGGGGACCACCTTCTCCGGGCAGGCGATCTGGATGTCCACCTCGCTGTCCCGGGCGGTGAGGACGATGTCGAACAGCCCCAGGGACTGCACATCCATCTTGAAGAGGAACTTCATGGTGTTCCCCTTTCCGCCGCCGCGGCCCTGGCCCTCCTCGGCGTCCGGGTCCACCCACAGCTCGGAGAACAGCATCCGCCCGTCCCACTCCAGGGGGATCAGGTAGTGGTTCACCGGCATGTAGACGCTCTCGTTCACCAGCATGGCCCCCACCAGGTTCTGGAAGGCCTGCTGCACCTCCGCGCCGCCCTCGCCCCGCAGGGCCCGGGCCGCCGCCGCCGCCAGATGGTCCGAGAACTGGACGGCCGTGCCGCCCTGGCCGGCCTGACTGCCGCGCAGCAGACGCAGGAGGGAGTCGTCGTCGATGTTCCCCAGCTGCCCTTTCAGTGTACCATATCCGCTGAGCTGATGGAAGACCTCCAGCAATTTTTCCTCGGAGCCGTTTTCATACCGGGCCAGATTCAGCGCCAGCATGGTCAAGAGCGTGCGGGGCAGTCCCAGGTCGTGGGTCCGCTCCACATAGCCGGCCATGTAGGGGAAGATCCCCCGCTGGAGAAGCTCCACGTTCCCCTTCCGGTCCCCGGCCGCGATGCCGTTTTCCAGCTGGGCCGTCAGCTCCCGGAGCTTCTCCGCCCAGCTGGCGGGGATGGCGTCGGCCATGTCCGAGAGGTTTCGGAGGATGTTGCCCTCGATGTGGGCGGTGGAGCTGAAATCGGCGTAGCTGCGCAGGAATTGGAGGATGTCGGCCCGGACACCGTCGGAGGAGGCCCGGGCGTAGGCGTTGCGCAGCAGGGCAAACAGCGCCCCGCCGAAGCGGGTGCCCGCCCGGAACTGCCCGGTGAGGAAGTCCAGCAGCTGGTCCTTGTCCATCCGGAGCATCTGCAGAATCTCGCTCATCTCCTGGGCGATGCCCTCGCTCATGCCGGAGAGGACCACCGTCCCCTCCCGTCCGGAGAAGAGCCGGGAGAGGCTCTCCGCCATGCCGGGGGTGTCCCGCAGGCGCTGGAGGAAGGTCTGGTAGTTGGAGTCGTACCGGACCTGGCCGTCCCCCTGGAGGTCGTGGTCCTGCTGCTCGGTCCGCTGGTCCGTCCTGGTGACCCGGCTGGGGTCCGGGACATTCTGCACCGGCGTATTGTCCGGCGACACCGGCAGGTTCCGGTTTGTGACCGCTTTGTCGTACCCCGGTACCGGGTTGGTTGCTCCTAAAAGGTCAGGCATTCTTGACACCTCGCAGAAAAAGACTTATACTGTATATCATAGCAGAAAAATCTTTAGAAGACTACTTATTTTTTCACAGCGTTGGGTCGATAAATCTGAAAAAGACGAATGAGGTGGTGTTCCCGTGAGCAGCAATGACATCCTGGATATGTACATCTACGAGACCAACTCCCTGCTGGAGCAGCTGGAGACGATCGTTCTGGACGCGGAAAAGGAAGATACGTTCTCCCAGGACAACGTCAATGAGATCTTTCGGATCATGCATACCATCAAAGGCTCCTCCGCCATGATGGAGTTCGACACCCTGGCGACGGTCTCCCACCGGATCGAGGATATGTTCTTCCTGATCCGGGAGGGTACGATGTCCGTGGTCAAAGAGGCGGACCGTCCCGCGCTGTTCGACGTGATGCTCCACGCCGTGGACTATTTCCGGGAGGAAATGGAGAAGGTGGAGGCAGAGGAACCCCTTAATAAAGATGTCGACAGCTTCCTTGCAAATATTAATAGCCTGATCGCTAAAATTAAGGGGGAGGAGCCGGCGGAGGAGCCGGCCGCGCCCGCGGCGCCCCCCGCTCCGGCCGAGAGCGCGCCGGCCGCCTCTCCCGCCGCCGCGCCGGCGGCCGCCGGCGCCGGGAATCCCGACTTCCCCTACGAGCTGCGGGTGTTCTTTGACGACGGCTGCGGCATGGAGAACCTGCGGGCCTATATGCTCATCACCTCCATCCAGAGCTTCTGCGCCGAGGCGGACTTCCTCTATGACCCCGCCGCCGTGGAGAGCGACGCCTCCACCTCCGAGCAGATCATCGACAACGGCTTTTTGCTGATGTTCAAAAACGCCGCCGACCGGGAGAAGTCCATCCCCGTGATCCGGGAGGCCGGCTCTGTGCGCTCCTATCAGCCCCACGACTACGTCCCCGCCCCTCCCCAGGAGGAGCCGGAGGAGGAGCCCGCTCCCCAGGCCGCCGCCGCGGCCCCCAAGGCGGCCGCGCCCGCGAAGCCGGCGCCCGCCGCCCCTGCCGCAAACGCGCAGCAGCACCAGAAGGAGAGCCTCATCAGCGTGGGGCTGAGCAAGCTGGATCAGCTCTCCGCCATTGTGGGCGAGATCGTCATCACCGAGGCCATGGTCACCGCCTCCCCGGACCTGAAGGGGCTCCACCTGGACGCCTTTTCCAAGTCCGCCCGGCAGCTGCGCAAGCTCACCGACGAGCTCCAGGACGTGTCCATGTCCCTGCGGATGATCCCGGTGTCCAACACCTTCCAGAAGATGAACCGCATCGTGCGGGACATGAGCAAGAAGCTGAACAAGCAGGTCAAGCTCACCCTCATCGGCGAGAACACCGAGGTGGACAAGACCATCGTGGACTCCATCGGCGACCCCATCATGCACATGGTCCGCAACTCCATGGACCACGGCAT
>CAMNRF010000054.1 GCA_946551795.1 uncultured Oscillibacter sp. | reverse complement strand
GGTCGTCCATGGTGATGATGTCCTCGAACACGAACATCCGCTTGCGGATCTCGTCCGCCAGCTCCTGGTCGTAGTCGGACAGGCCGTCGAAGATGTTCTTCTCGCTGGTGCGGTCCAGGTTGTTCATGACGCTGGCCACATAGTCCACGCCGCCGACCTTGATGTTGGAGGTGACCATGATGTTGTCGAACTGGCCCCGCAGCTGATTCTCGATGATCTTCACGGCGGCGGGGGACACGCCCTCCAGCTTCGCCATGCTCTTGACCACCTGCACCTGCCGGCTCTCGTCGAGACTCGCCAGCACATCCGCGGCCTTGTCGGCCTCCACGTGGGCCAGCACCAGGGCGATGGTCTGGGGCCGCTCGTTGCGCAGGGTGGACACCATGGACTTTACGTCCACCTTATCCATGAAGGAGAAGGGACGGTGCTTGAGGGACTTGGTGACCTTGCCCAGCATCTCCTCCGCGGCCTGGGGTCCGTAGGCCTTCTCCAGGACCGTTCTGGCGTACTCCAGGCCGCCCTCGGTGACCGCCTTGTTGCTCAGGCACATCATATAGAACTCGTTGAGGATCTCCTCGGTGATCTCCGAGTCCAGAATCCCCAGCCGGGCCACCTCAAGGGTCAGCTGCTCGACCTCCTCGCCCTCCATAAACCGGTACAGAAGGGACGCCTTCTCCGCGCCCAGGGAGACTACCACCGCCGCGGCCTTCTGCGCGCCGGTGAGCTCCACCTTCGGCTTCCTTTTGGGGGCGGATTTCGCCTGGGTCTGTACAGCCGCTGCCGCCTCAGCCATCGTCGTCTCCTCCCCTCAGCCAGTTTCGGATCATCTGCGCCGCGATCTCCGGGTTCTCGCTGGCAAACTGCCGGATGTCCTTGCGCAGCTGCATGCTCTGTTCGGTCTGAATCTCCATCACGTCGGCGCCGTTGCCGTCGGTGGCCTGGCCGCCCAGGCCCACCGCCGCCAGCAGGGCGTCCACCTCGTTGGCCTGGTTCTCGGCCTCCTCGGCCTCCTGTCTCTTCCGGCGCCGCCGGCGGGCCAGCAGAATGACCACCAGCAGGATGATAAACAGCAGCAGTCCGCCCGCCGCCGCGACGAACACCCACAGGGGGATGCCGGCAATCTCAATCTCAAAGAAGCCGGGCGCAGGCACGGGAAGCTCCTCCCGGAAGAAGGGATAGGTGATGACGGAGATGCGCCCGTCCAGAATCTCCAGACCGGTCTCCTCGTCGATCTCGCCGTAGATGCCCGCCGCCCGGGCCACGTGCTGCTGCCACTCCGCCGTGTCCACGTTGCCGGCGGTGGTGGAGTTGATGCTCACCGCCACCGAGCAGTCCTTCAAATAGCCGGCGGTGGTGACAATATGCTTCTCACTGCGGGAGTTGTCGTAGTCGATCTGCCCGCTGGCATCCGCCGCGGACTCCGTCCCGTCCAGATTGGGGGTGTTCTCCGTGTACTGGGAGAAGTCCGGGTTGGGAATCTCGGAGTTGGAGGTCGTGCCCACGACGCCGCCCACGGTCTCGTCGCCGTCGCGGTTGTAGGACCACTGGTAAATGAGGGAGCCGATGATGCCCCGGCCGTTGGTCTCGCCGTTTTCGGCGTACTCCGGCAGGTACACGTCCACCCGGTTCTCGGTGACGTTGCCCACCTCCACCACGCAGTTGACGGCCACGTCCACGTTGTCCTGGCCGAAGACGGGCGCCAGCACCTGCATGACCTGTGTGCGGATCTTGTTGGCCTGCTCCTCCTCCAGCTGCATCTTCAGCGCGGAGGCGTCGCTGTCGGCGGTGAGGCTGCCGCCGCTGTATGTATTGCCGTAGGTGTCGGTGATGCTGACGCTGGTGACCTTCAGCCCCTGGAGGGCATTGCTCACCAGCTCCCGGATGGCCGCCGCCTGCTGGGTGGTGAGCTTCTTGGAGTCCCGCATGGTCACCTGCACCCAGGCCGCGGCCTCCACCACGTTCCCGCTGTCCAGAACATAGCTCCGGTCCTGCCCGGGAGTAAGGCCCACGCTGGCGTCCTGCACGTTCTCAAAGCAGCGGATGGTGGCCCGCAGCTTTTCCTCCAGGTCCTTCAGCGTGGCCAGGTTCCGCTCCTGGTTGGTAGAGAGGGCACTGAGGCTCTCATAATACTTCCCCTGGCCGGACTGGAACACATTTTCCATCAGCACCCGGGCCTGCAGCTGGTTCTGCTGGCTCTCCGGCACCAGGATCGTGTCCCCGTTTTCCACCTTATAGTCCCGGATGCCCCAGGTGTCCAGCAGCTGCAGCACGCTGGACATCTCGTCCATGCTCACGCCGGTGACCAGCGTGGCGTAGGGCTTGTTGTTCAGAACAATCACCAGGATAACGGCGAGAACCACCAGGGCCGCGGCGGCCGCGATGTAGATCTTCTTGGAGATCTTTTTCAGCCGCTCCCAGACCTTGCCCCAAAGCTCCTTGGCCTTGTCAAGCACCTTGTTCAAACGCCGTCACCTCCTTCTCCCTGTCTTGTCTCTCTCCAGAATCATCTCTCCGCCGCTGATTTTTTGTTAAGAACCGGGCGGCAGATGCTCAGGCAAGCCAAATAGGGGGAAGGCCTTCCCCCTATTTGTCATATTTCATCAAAGGCTGATCCGCGTCAGCTCCGAGTAGGCGTCCAGCGCCTTGTTCCGCAGCTGGATCAGAAGGTCCAGCGCGATGGACGCCTTCTCGGCGGCGATGGTCTGCGCGGCGGGGTTATCCAGCTGTCCCGTGGACAGCAGGTACTGGGCCTCCCGCACCTCCAGATCCGTCTGCTTCACATTGTCAATGGCGGACTGAAACACCGCCCCGAACAGGCTCTGGTCCCCCCGGACCGCCTCCACAGGCTTGGCGCTCTTGACCTCGGTGATCGGCGCCAGCTGTTCAATGGGTGTGATCATAGCTCATTTCCTCCCCCCGCGCTTACTTTCCGATCTCCAGCCCCTGGGCGATCACGGTCTTCAGGGTGTTGAAGGCCGTCACATTGGAGGCGTAGGCCTGGGCGGCCGCCATGGCGTCCGTCATCTCCTTGACCATGTCCACGTTGGGCATCTCCACGTACCCCTCCTCGTTGGCGTCCGGATGGGTGGGGTCGTAGACCAGGGGCAGGTCGGAGGGGTCCTCCACGATGTTGGTCACCCGCACGCCGCCGGCGGTGGTCTTCCCGCTGGCGGGGGCCAGGCCGTAGGCCGCCCGGGCCATGGCGGCCCGGAAGCCGTCCTTCCCGGTCTCAGCCTCAAACACCACCACCTTGCGGCGGTAGGGGCCCTCCCCGTTCTCCACCCGGGTGGTGGTGGAGTTGGTCACGTTCTCCGCGATGACGTCCAGCCGCAGCTGCTGGGCCGTCAGGCCGGAGCCCACGATATTCATGGTGCTTAAAAAACCCATATTTGAATCTCCATTTCCCGCCGGGCCGCCGCCCGGCGCGCAGTTGGCCTCGCCTGCGGATTATACAGCCTTTTCCTGAAAAGAATCTGAAAGCTATCCCCGGACCGCCGCGTGCAGCAGCTTGAGGTCGCTGTTGATGGCGTTGAGCACATAGCGCATCTGGTAGGCGTTGCGCATGGCCTCCACGCTCTGGGCGGTGACGTTGACGCCGTTCTCGTCCATACGGGTGGAATCCAGGTGCTCGGTCACGGCGAACTCCGACTCGTCCAGCACCTTCCGCACGCTCTGCCGGGGCTTGACACCCGAGCGGGCCGCCTCCAGCTTGGACTGGATCGTCTCCTCAAAGGTGACCACCTTGGCCTTGTAGTTGGGCGTCTCGGCGTTGGCGATGTTGTCCAGAATCGCCGCCTGCTTCGTCCACAAAAAGCCCAGGGACTTCTCCATCAGCAGAAAGGAATTGGTCGACAAAAAATCCAAATCTGATCCCTCCTCAGAAAATAAAGCGAAAGAATGATAGTGTGCCATTCCGCGGTTGGTCCCGGACATCGCCACATGGTACACTACACAGCATTTCCCCCACGTTTAATGATGAGGTTTACACGGGCCCCGCAGCTCCGCGCGGGCGGAAACAGGCCCATGTGTACAGCATATTTTCATCGCTGTCTATTATAGTACGAATTTATTGGAAAAAGCAAGAGGTTTTTCCGCTTTTCCGTCTTCCATATTTTTGTATGTTAAAATTTTCGCGTTTAATTGTTGCTATTTTTTTATTATTTTCATAAAAACCGTTCTTTCCGCGGAGATTTTTTGCCTCCGGATCGCCTGTTTCTTCCGTTTTTTGTGTATTTTCCCATATCTTTTTGGGTTCTTGGCTCCATTTTCGGCTAAACTGCCACTTTCACGGTTATTGTTTGAAATTTCACGGGGACAGCGCACTTTTGATTTTTTCTCCCTTTCCTCCGTACAACCGCTTGCCAGTCCGTGTTTTTTATGGTAAGATAAAAGTGTATTTTTGTGTTTTCCCCCAGCATCCCAGGCGGTGCGCGTCATGTTTGATTAAGGATGTGATTCCACGCATATGAAACAGACCCGAAAAGAGAAAATTTTAATTGTCGACGACTCCGAGCTGAACCGGGCGATTCTCGCCGATATGCTGGGAGAGGAGTACGACATTGTAGAGGCGGAAAACGGCCTGGAGGGCGTGGCCATCCTCCAGAAAATGGAACCGGAGATCTCTCTGGTGCTGCTGGACATCGTCATGCCGGAGCTGGACGGCTTCGGCGTGCTGGACGCCATGAACCAGAACCACTGGATCGACGACATCCCCGTCATCATGATCTCCGCCGAAAGCGGCTCCAGCCACATCGAGCGGGCCTATGAGCTGGGGGTCACGGACTTCATCGCCCGTCCCTTTGACGCGCTGATCGTCCACCACCGGGTGGTGAACACCATCCTGCTCTACGCCAAGCAGAAAAAGCTGGTGGGCATGGTGGCGGATCAGATCTATGAGAAAGAGCGCCAGGGCAATCTGATGATCGACATCCTCAGCCACATCGTGGAGTTCCGCAACGGCGAGAGCGGTCTCCATGTGCTCCATGTCCGCACTCTGACGGAGCTGCTGCTGCGCAGGCTCTCCCAGAAGACGGACCGCTATACCCTGGACCCCGGGGAGATCGCCATCATCACCACCGCCTCCGCCCTCCACGACATCGGCAAGATCGCCATCGACGAGCACATTCTCAACAAGCCCGGCAAGCTGACGGACGAGGAGTTCGCCGTGATGAAGACCCATACCACCGTGGGCGCGGATATGCTGGAAAATCTCCCCATCCACCAGCACGACCCCCTGGTCAACGTGGCCTACCAGATCTGCCGCTGGCACCACGAGCGTTACGACGGCCGGGGCTATCCCGACACCCTGCGGGGGGACGACATCCCCATCTCCGCCCAAGTGGTGGCCCTGGCGGATGTGTACGACGCCCTCACCAGCCAGCGGGTATACAAACCGCCCTTCCCCCATGAGGAGGCCGTCCAGATGATTCTGGACGGCAAGTGCGGCGCCTTCAACCCCCTTCTGCTGGAGTGCCTCCAGGAGAACTCCGAGACGATCCGCGCCGGCCTCGCCGCTGACTCTCAGGCCCAGCGGGACCAGCGGGAGATCCGGAACGTCGCCCAGGAGATCCGCCGCCATGAGGAGCTGGCCGCCTCGGAGCGGACCCTCCAGCTGCTGGAGCATGAACGGATGAAGTACAGCTTCTTCGCCGCCATGACCCAGGAGATCCAGTTCGAGTACACCGCCTCCCCCGCCATGGTGACCATCTCCGCCTGGGGTGCGGAGAAGCTGGGCCTGGGGGAGACCGTCATGGACCCCCTCCGCAGCGGCAGCGTCCTGGCCCTGATGGACCAGGAGTGGATACAGGGCCTGTCCAACGCCCTGCACAGCACCTGCCCGGACCAGCCGGTGGTGACCTACGACTGCCAGCTGAACCTGGGCGGCGAGAAACGCTGGTTCCGGATCGTTGCCCGGGCCACCTGGTCCGCCGATGAGCCCGCCCGGTACATAGGCGCCATCGGCAAGGCCGTGGACATCCACGACTCCCGGATGAAGCTCCACGCCCTGGAGCAGATGGCCTCCCACGACACCCTCACCGGCCTTTTGAACCACGCCTACGCCAAAAAGCGGATTCTGGAGCGGATCGAGAGCCGGCCCACCGCCAGTTACGCCCTGGCCATCTTCGACCTGGACCACTTTAAATCCGCCAACGACACCTATGGCCACAGCTTCGGCGACCGCGTGCTCATCCACGTGGCGGAGAAGCTGCGCCAGAGCATCCGCGGCGGCGACATCGCCGCCCGGGCGGGCGGGGACGAATTCCTCATCTTCCTGGAGCACAAGGGGGACGCGGAGCCGGTGGTATCCCGGATCTTCGAGTCTCTCTGCGGTACATACGAGGACTTCACCATCTCCGTCAGCATGGGCATCGCCTCCACGGCCACGGCGGGCTACGACTATGACGCGCTGTTCCACGCGGCGGATCAGGCCCTGTACACCGTGAAGCGGGGCGGCCGCGGGCAGTACCGCTTCTACGACGAATCCATGAAACAGATGCTCTCCGTCATCTCCCCCATCGACGGCGGCGAGGAGGCGGACACCGCTTCGGCGGATCAGAAAGGAGACGGACAGTCATGACATTGCAGGAGTGCTACGCCGCCATGGGCGGCAACTACGAGGAGGTCCTCGGCCGCCTTCGCAGCGAACGCCTGATCCAGAAATTCGTGCTGAAATTCGTGGACGACGGCAGCTACCAGCTGCTGGTGGACTCCATGGCCTCTCAGAATTATGAGGACGCCTTCCGGGCCGCCCACACCATCAAGGGCGTGTGCCAGAACCTGGGGCTCACCCGGCTGCTGGACTCCAGCAGCCAGCTCAGCGAGGCCCTGCGGCATGGCTACACCCCCGAGGCGGACAGCCTGGCGGAGCGGGTGGGCCGGGACTATCAGGAGACCATCGGCGCCATCCGGGCCTTCCAGTCCTCCACCGGGGCATGACACCGGACGCCGTCACCCGCGGACACGGAGGTACTGACAGATGAACAACAACAAAAAACCGCTTCGCTTTCTGACGGTGAGCCTCATCGCCGTCTCGCTTCTCTGCGTCTGCCTCTTCTCCTTCCTGGCGTTCTATATGAACCGGCGGAGCGGAGAGACCATCAGCAATGTGGGCCAGGTCTACATGTCCGGCATGAGCCAGCAGATCTCCAAGCACTTCGAGACCACCATGGGCCTGCGGCTGAACCAGGTGGAGGCTCTGGTGGAGACCAATCTCTTCGACGGCAGGAACTGGGAGGATCTGGCAGATGATCTGGAGTACGGCGCCAGGGCCCGGGGCTTTGAGCACCTGGCGCTCTATTCCACGGACGGCACTTTTGAAACCCTCTACGGCAACGACCTGACCGTCACCGACCCGGAACCCTTCCTGGCCTCCCTGAACGCCGGTGACAAGAAGATCGCCGTGGGCTCCGACGCCGGCGGAAACCGCCTGGTGCTGATGGGCGTCTCCTCCACTTATCCCATGCGCGGCGGCAAGACCTGCACCGCCCTGGTGGCGGCCCTGCCGGTGGACTACATCAGCGACACCCTCTCCCTTGACGACGAGGACAGCCTGATGTACTCCCACATCATCCGGCGGGACGGCTCCTTTGTCATCCGCGGGGGCGACGCGTTCCGGGACAGCTACTTCGACCGCATCGCCGCCATCTATGACGAGCTGGGCGGCACCGGGGCCCAGCGGTACATCCAGGAGCTCCAGGACGCCATGGACACCGGGGAGGACTACTCCACTGTCCTCCAGATCGGCCAGGAGCGCCGGCACCTTCTGTGCACGCGGCTGGCTTACTCGGAGTGGTATCTGGTTGTGATTCTGCCCTACGGCACCCTGGACGCGGAGATCAACAGTCTCAGCCGCCAGTGGAGTCTGTTGGCTGTCATCGGGTGCGCCCTGGTGATGGCGGCGCTGCTGCTGGTCTTTTTCCGGTATATCCAGATCACCCGCCAGCAGATGGCCGAGCTGGAACAGGCCCGGCAGGAGGCCATTTCCGCCAACAAGGCCAAGAGCGAGTTCCTCTCCAACATGAGCCACGACATCCGCACGCCCATGAACGCCATCGTGGGCATGACGGCCATCGCCACGGCCAACATCGACAACCAGCAGCAGGTGCAGCACTGCCTGAAAAAAATTGCCCTGTCCAGCAAGCATCTTTTGAACCTGATCAACGACGTGCTGGATATGTCCAAGATCGAAAGCGGCAAGATGACGCTGAACATCGACCAGGTCTCCCTGCGGGAGATGATGGACGGCATCGTCAACATCGTCCAGCCCCAGGTGCGTGCCAAGCAGCAGCAGTTCGACATCTTCATCCACGACATCCTGGCGGAGAATGTCTGCTGCGACAGCGTGCGCTTGAACCAGGTGGTCCTGAACCTCCTGTCCAACGCCGTGAAGTTCACGCCGGTGGAGGGCAGCATCCAGATCTCCCTGTACCAGGAGGCCTCTCCCAAGGGGGAGGAGTACATCCGCACCCACCTGAAAGTGAAGGACAACGGCATCGGCATGTCCCCGGAGTTTCAGGCAAAGATCTTCGACTCCTTCTCCCGGGAGGACAGCCGCCGGGTCCAGCGGACCGAGGGCACCGGCCTGGGCATGGCCATCACCAAATTCATCGTGGACGCCATGGGCGGCACCATTCAGCTCCACAGCGAGCAGGGGCAGGGGAGCGAGTTCCACGTGACGCTGGACCTGGAGAAGTCCACCGTGCAGGAGGTGGACATGGTCCTGCCGGCCTGGAATATGCTGGTGGTGGACGACGACCGGGAGCTGTGCGAGAGCACGGTGGCCTCTTTGAAATCCATCGGCCTCCAGGCCGAGTGGACCCTGGACGGCGAGAGCGCCGTCCGCATGGCGGAGGAGCGTTTCCGCCGGCACGACGGCTATCACGTCATCCTGCTGGACTGGAAGCTGCCCGGCATGGACGGCATCGAGACCGCCCGGGAGCTGCGCCGCCGCCTGGGGGAGGACATCCCCATCCTGCTGATCTCCGCCTACGACTGGGGCGACATCGAGACGGAGGCCAGGAGCGCCGGCATCAACGGCTTCATCTCCAAGCCCCTGTTCAAATCCACTCTCTTCTACGGCCTGCGGCCCTTTGTGGGCGCGGACACCGCCGCCCTGGAGAAGCTGTCCGAGGAGCATGAGGCCGATTTCACCGGCAGGCGCATCCTGCTGGCGGAGGACAATGAGCTCAACTGGGAGATCGCCAATGAGCTGCTCAGCGAGCTGGGCCTGGAGCTGGACTGGGCCGAAAACGGCAAAATCTGTGTGGAGAAATTCAGCGCCGCCGCCCCCGGCTGGTACGACGCGATCCTCATGGACCTGCGGATGCCCATCATGACGGGCTACGAGGCCACCCGGGCCATCCGCGCCCTGGACCGCCCCGACGCCTCTCTCCCCATCATCGCCATGACCGCCGACGCCTTCTCCGAGGACATCCAGCGGTGTCTGGACGCGGGGATGAACGCCCATATCTCCAAGCCCATCGACCTGCGGGAGGTCTCCCGCCTGCTGGAGAAGTACCTGCAGCCGTAGAGCTCCTCCCGGCTCTCTCCTCCCCTGTGGAGACTGTTTTTTGTGATTGATTTTTCTGGTAAACTGCGGCGGCGGGCATTGCCCGCCGTCCTTCCTCATGCCCTTCTATTCGACATTTTCTGATAAAATTCGACAAAAAACTTGTTTTTCTCCGTTCTTTTTGCTATCCTGTTCCTGTCGCAGGCAGTGTTTTCCATGGTTGTTTATCCCGCCCCCGGCAAATGCTACTGCCAACGCCCGGACCCTGTCTCAGCCGCCTGAAAGGAGCTTGCCATGGAACCACGCCAACTACCGCCGGAATCCCTGTTTCCCGCCATTGCCGCCCAGATCCGGGGCGCTCTCAGCACCTTTCACATGGCATCCATACAGGCGGTCCCGCCGGAGGCCCGGGAGCGGGACCCGGACCTGGACCGCAAAGCCGCCCTCATGGACCAGAGCTACTACCGGCTGCTGCGGCTGGTGAACCTCCTCTCCGCCGCCGCCCTCCCGGAGGACGCGCCCCTCTCTCTCCAGAACCGGGATCTGACGGAGCTGGTGGGAGACGTCTGCGACCGGGCAGGCGGCCTGGCCCGGTCTCTGGACCTGGAGGTGCGCTTCTCCTGCGATCTCCCCCGCCACGTCTGCGCGGTGGACCCCCAGCTGCTGGAGCAGCTGCTCTTCCATCTGCTCTCCAACGCCTTCAAATTCACCCCCGCCGGCGGCGCTGTCACGGTGGAGCTGCGGGTCCAGGGCAGGCGGGTGCTCCTCTCCGTCACCGACACCGGCCAGGGCATCCCGCCGGAGCGTCTGGCCTCGCTGTTCGACGGCTATCTCCACACGGAGCGCCAGAACCCCGCCCCCTGCGGCATGGGCCTGGGGCTGGCCCTGTGCCGCCGGATCGCGGAGCGCCACGGCGGCATGCTGATGGCGGAGTCCCAGGTGGGCAAAGGCAGCCGTTTCACCCTCTCCCTGCCGGACCGGCAGGTGGAGAGCTCCGTGTCCGACGTGCCCTTCGACTACACCGGCGGCTTCAACCGCACCCTGCTGGCCCTGGCGGACGCCCTGCCTGTCCGGGCGTTCCTCATCCGCAATCAGGACTAGTCACAGCGGCGTCCGCGGCAGTCCGCGGCCTCTGCTCTCCACCCCGACATTCCGGCCCCGCCGCCGCGGGATCGGAATGTTTTTCTTTTCTTTTCCCGCTCTGTGGATTACAATATCCCTGTCCCGCATATTCCCTATCTCTGACGGAAAGGAGCGACCTTATGGCGCGTGTCTGTGTGGCCATGAGCGGCGGTGTGGACAGCACCGGCGCCGCCCTTTTGCTGCTGCGGCAAGGCTGTGACGTCTTCGGCGTCACCCTGCGCCTGCGCCCGGACTGCTCCGGGGAACCGGAGATCGACGACGCCCGGGCCGCCGCTGCCGCGCTGGGCATCCCCCATGCGGTGCTGGACCTCCGGGCGCTGTTCCGGACGGAGGTCATCGACCGCTTTGTCTCCGAATACGCCCGGGGCCGCACCCCCAACCCCTGCCTGTACTGCAACCGGGCCGTCAAATTCGGTGCCCTGCTGGACTGGGCACTGGAGCAGGGCGCCGACGCCCTGGCCACCGGCCACTACGCCAACACCGCCTATGACGGCGCCTCCGGCCGCTGGCGGCTCCTGCGGGGCCTGGACCGCAGAAAGGACCAGAGCTACTTTCTCTACCAGCTGACCCAGCGCCAGCTGGCCCATCTGCTGCTGCCGGTGGGCCGGTACGAAAAGCCCGCCCTGCGGGCCCTGGCGGCGGAGGCGGGCCTCGCCAATGCCCACCGGGCGGACAGCCAGGACATCTGCTTCATCCCGGAGGGGGACTATGTGTCGTTTCTGCGGCGGCACGGCGGCGCGGAGCTGGTGCCCGGGGACTTCGTGGACCGGGAGGGCCGCGTCCTGGGCCGCCACAGAGGGCTGCCCTGCTACACCACCGGCCAGCGGAAGGGCCTGGGCGTCAGCGCGGACGCGCCGCTGTACGTGCTGGGCAAGGACCCCGCCGCCAACACCGTGACCCTGGGGCCCGACAGCGCCCTGTACACCCGGGAGCTGACGGCGGAACAGCTCAACTGGATCTCCATCCCCGCCCTGGAGGGGCCTATGGCCGTCACCGCCAAAACCCGGCACAGCCAGCGGGAGGCCGCCGCTGTGGCGGAACCCCTGCCGGAGGGACGCGTGCGGGTGGTCTTCCGGGAGCCCCAGCGGGCCGTGACGCCGGGTCAGGCCGTGGTGTTCTACGACGGCGGGACAGTGGTGGGCGGCGGCACCATCGTCAGCTGAAAAGGACGCCTCTTAAAGAGGCGTCCTTTTCACCGGTCGCTGGCCAGCCAGCAGTCCTGAAAGATCAGATCATCCACGTCTCCGGGGATGTCGTTGGCAAACATTCGCATTTTTCAAATATCCTCCCTTGCAATTTGCGCTTCCTGCCAGTATATGCGCCGCGGGGGGAAAAGCTGCACGAAACAGCGGTCCCCGGCGAAAAAATTTTTCCGCCGGGGACCGCCTTCTCACAGGAGCTCCTCTATGGTCTTCTGCACCTCCGCAACGTCCATGGGCTTTGCCAGGTGGGCGTTCATCCCGCTCTCGGCGGACCTGCGCAGGTCGCTCTCAAACACGTTGGCCGACAGGGCGATGATGGGAATCCTGGAAAGCGCCGGGTCCGGGAGGGCGCGGATCGCCCTGGCCGCCTCCCAGCCGTTCATCACCGGCATCTGGATGTCCATCAGGACCGCGTCGTAATCCCCGGGCCGGGACTGCCGCACCTTCTCCACGGCCACGCTGCCGTCCGGAGCGGTGTCGATGACATACTCCAGCTCCTGGAGCAGCTCGATGGCGATCTCCCGGTTGATCTCGTTGTCCTCCACCAGCAGAATTCTCCTGGGCCGCCGGGCCGCGCCCCCGCCCTCCGCGGCGGAATGCGTGTGATCCGGCTGGATGCGGAAATCCAGAGTGGCGGTAAAGACGCTGCCCTCGCCCACCTCGCTGCGCACATCGATGGTCCCGCCCATCTTGTCCACAATGCTCTTGGCGATGGACATCCCCAGTCCGATGCCGTGGACCCCGCTGTGGGTGGTGTTCCTCTCCCGGGAGAAGGGCTCGAAAATCCGGGACAGAAACTCCTGGCTGATGCCGATGCCGGTATCTGCCACCTCCAGCTGGTAGACCGCGTACTGTCCCGGCAGCAGCTCCCGCTCCATCAGCTTCACCTGCACCCTGCCGCCGGGCTTCGTGTAGGTCACGGCGTTGTTGGTGAGACAGGTGGCCAGCTGGCGCAGCTTCTCCTCGTCGCCGTAGATGCCGCTGTGACGCACGCCGGAGCAGTCCAGGGTGAAGTCTATATTCTTCTCCACAGCCTGGGGAGCCATGAAGTCATAGACCGCCCGGACGATGCGGCAGAGGTCGCAGGCCTCCTCCTGGGTGTGGGAGTCCCCGGACACCGCCGCGGAGATCTCCAGCACCCGCTCGATCATGCCCATCAGCTGCCGGGCGGAGGACTCCATCCGGCCGATGTAGTCCCCGGCCATATCCGGATTCCCCAGGTTCTTCCGGGCCAGGGCCGCAAAGCCAAAGATGGCGTTCATGGGCGTGCGCATATCGTGGGACATATTGGACAGGAAGGTGTCCTTGGCCGCCATGGCCTGGTTCGCCTTCTCCAGGGCCTCCGCCAGCAGGCGCTTCTGCTCCAGCTCGTGGTGGATCTCCTCGTCCACCCGCCGGGAGCCCAGAACCACCTGGGACGCCCGCCGCTCCTGGCCCACGTCCACCAGCTGGAGCTGCAGATACCGCTCCTCGCCGTCCTCCAGGACCCGGTAGTTCACATAGAAGCTCCTGTCCGCCAGCAGCTTTTTGCGGATGGCGTCCACGTTCAGCGACGCGCCCACCGTCTCCCGCTCCTCCGGGTGCACCCAGGTACTCACATAGTCCGAAAGATACCCGCTGAACGGCCGGATTCCCCGGTCCTCCCCGAACAGCCTGCAGGTCCGGCTGCTGAGGCGGTAGGGCCGGACCTGGTCGCGGTCCAGCTCCGCGAACAGAATCGTCTCATAGTTGGCGCTGAGGCCCTCGATCACCTTCAGCCGCCGCAGATACTCCTGGTTGAGCTGAGACCGCTCCCTGTCGTACTCCTCCGTCAGGGATTGGAGCTGCCGCTCCCGCTCCCGCTTCTCGCTGAGCAGAAGGGCCCGCTCGATGAGGCGCCGGTGCCGCTTGCCCGTGGCGTCGCTCAAAAACACGTAGAAGATATTCCGGCTGGCCCGGACAAAGTGGCCGTAGTCCTCGATCCAGCGGATCTGCCCGTCCTTCCGGCGCACCCGGTACTCCACATAATCCAGGTCATACCTGCTCCCGGCCACCTGCTCCTGAATGCTCCGCTCCACCTTGTCCAGGTCCTCCGGGTGCACCATTCCCCGGAAGGAGTTTCCCGTCAGCTCCCGGAACTCCTCTATGGAGGCGCACTGAAAGATCCGCAGCAGGGCGCGGTTGGCGTAGATGATCTCCTCGCCGCCGTCGGCGTAGTAGATCAGCACGCCGCCGGGCATATCCTCCATAAACCGGAGGTTCTCCCAGGCCGTCCGAAACTCCGGGTCCTGGGGCAGCGCCCGCAGGAGCTCCTCTCCGTCCTCCCCCAGCAGCTGGCCGGCGTCCAGGTGACGGGCCTGAAGGGCACTCAGCAGTTCCACGATGCGGTTCATCAGTTGGCTGTTCCGGTTCCGCTCTTCCATAGCGCCCTCCTTTAAGGAGGCACTGATTAAATCGACGAAATCGACGTGCGCAGATTTGTGTCAGAAATTTTTGCTGACAAGGAGGGAAACCGCGGGAATCCTGGCGGATTTCAAGGTTTTCTCCACGCAGATCAGAGGAAATTTGTGGCACGAAGATGCGTGCGGGAATTTAATCAGTGGCTCCTTAATAAAATCCTTATTTTGGATTCTATCACAGAATCTCCCAATTGTCATTATTTTTATTGTCCCCAAACCGGCAAAAAAGAGACGCGCCCTAAGGCGCGTCTCTCAGAATTGCGCTCACTCCCGCTCCTGGCTGGCGGAGCCCTTCTCCTCCGCCGGGGACTCCGTTCCGGCCTCCTCCGCCGGGGCGGACTCCTCCTCCGGGGCCTCGATCTTCTGGGAGATCATGTGGACCTTTTTGGCGGGCGCCTCGATTCCCTCCGGCACGGAGGGGCGGAAGCCGTCCTCCGCGGCGGGCTTGGTGGAGGCGTAGGGGTTCTCCACCAGCTCCGGGTCCCGGCCCTCGATGATGGCCACCATCTCGCCGCCGGTGATGGTCTCCTTCTCCAGCAGGTACGCCACCACCTTGTCCATGTCCTCCCGGTTCTCCCGGATGACCTCCACGGCGGTCTTATAGCACTGGTCCAGAATCTCCTTCACCGCCGAGTCCATGCGGGCGGCGGTGTCCTGGGCGCAGTCCATGCCATAGCCGCCGTCCAGGTACTGGTTTCTCCGGGAGGCCAGGGCCATCATGCCGAACTCGTCGCTCATGCCGAACATGGCCACCATGTTCCGCGCCACGTTGGTGGCGTCCTGAATATCCTGGGAGGCGCCGTTGGTCATGGTGTCCATCACCACCTCCTCGGCGGCCCGGCCGCCCATGGAGACGGTGATCTTGGCCATGAGCTCATCGCGGGTCCGCAGCTCGGTCTTGTCCTCCTCGGGCATCAGCAGGGTATAGCCCAGGGAGCCCTGGGTGTGGGGGACGATGGTGATCTTCTGCACCGGCTCGGTGTTCTTCTGCTTGTAGGCCACCATGGCGTGGCCCACCTCATGGTAGGCCACCAGCTTCTTCTCAAACTCGGTGAGGACGCTGCCCTTCTTCTCCGTGCCGGCGATGACCAGCTCGAAGGCGGCCAGCATATCCTCCTGGGTCACCAGCTTGCGCCCCTTGCGGACGGCCCGCAGAGCCGCCTCGTTGACCAGATTCGCGAGATCCGCGCCCACGCATCCGGCGGTGGCCAGGGCCACCTTCTTGAGGTTCACGTCCTCCGCCAGCTTGATGTTGCGGGTGTGGACCTGGAGGGTGGCCACCCGCCCCGCCAGGTTGGGCCGGTCGATGGTGATCCGGCGGTCGAACCGGCCGGGCCGCAGCAGAGCCTGGTCCAGCACCTCCGGGCGGTTGGTGGCCGCCAGGAGGATGACGCCCTTGGTGGGGTCGAAGCCGTCCATCTCCGCCAGGAGCTGGTTCAGGGTCTGCTCCCGCTCGTCGTTGCCGCCCATGCGGTTGTCCCGGGACTTGCCGATGGTGTCCACCTCGTCGATGAACACGATGCAGGGGGCCACCTTGCTGGCCTCCTTGAAGAGGTCCCGGACACGGCTGGCGCCCACGCCCACGAACATCTCCACGAAGTCGGAGCCGCTGATGGAGAAGAAGGGCACGTTGGCCTCTCCCGCCACGGCCTTGGCCAGCAGGGTCTTGCCGGTGCCCGGAGGGCCCACCAAAAGCGCGCCCTTGGGGAGCTTGGCGCCGATCTCGGTGTACTTGCCGGGGTTGTGGAGGAAGTCAATGATCTCCGTCAGGGACTCCTTGGCCTCGTCCTGGCCCGCCACGTCGGCGAAGG
>CAMNRF010000053.1 GCA_946551795.1 uncultured Oscillibacter sp. | reverse complement strand
GCCGACAAGATGACCCACATCTCCACCGGCGGCGGCGCCTCCCTGGAGTTCATGGAGGGCAAGGAACTGCCCGGCGTCGCCTGCCTGCTGGACAAATAATTCCCGCGCCACCGCCGGGCGTCCGGCGGAGATGCGCGTATTCTCCCCGTATCGATTCCGCTAAAAATGCTTTTTATGGGGAAAATACTTGACAACTGCCGGGTTTTTCGCTATAAAATATGAGTTCATTGGTTTATTGGTTTATTCCCGCGCCACCTCAGCGCCGCCGGGTCCGCCGGCGGGCAGGGCCCGGATTTTCATCATCAACAAAAGGAGACATGAAACGCTATGAATCGCAGATACCGTAAAACCGTCATCGCCGGCAACTGGAAGATGAACATGACCGCCACCGAGACCAAGAAATTCGCCGAGGAGATCAAGAAGATCCTGCCCCGGGCCAAGTGGTGCGAGACGCTGATCTGCGTCCCCGCCTGCAACATCTCCACCGCCGCCAAGGCCTTCAAGGACCTGCGCATCTCCGTGGGCGCCGAGAACGTCTACTTCGAGGAGAAGGGCGCCTACACCGGCGAGGTGTCCGCCGACATGCTCAAGGACCTGGGCGTGAAGTACGTCATCGTGGGCCACAGCGAGCGCCGCCAGTACTTCTGCGAGACCGACACAACCGTGAACAAGAAGGTCCACGCCGTGCTGAACGCCGGCATGAGCCCCATCATCTGCGTGGGCGAGAGCCTGGAGCAGCGGGAGACCGGCATCACCAACGAGTGGATCGCCCTCCAGGTGAAGAGCGCCCTGTACGGCGTGCCCGCCGACAAGCTGCGCCGCTGCATCATCGCCTATGAGCCCATCTGGGCCATCGGCACCGGCAAGACCGCCACCAGCGAGCAGGCCGGCGAGGTCTGCACCAACATCCGCGCCACCATCCGGGGCCTGTATGGCGCGCGGGTTGCCCGCAGCGTCACCATCCAGTACGGCGGGTCCATGAATCCCAAGAACGCCGCGGAGCTGCTGGCCCAGCCCGACATCGACGGCGGCCTCATCGGCGGCGCCGCTCTGAAGCCGGAGCAGTTTGTGGACATCATCAACGCCGCGAATCAAGAGTAAAGAGGGGACTGGCGTCCCCCCTTTACGCTCCGCCGGGCAGGCCCGGCTCCGCTATTCCCCCTGTCCTACCGAGGGACTGGGGGCAAACGGGGGTATGGAGATCTACCGTACTGCGTCCTAAACACCAGTGACGCAGCGTCACTGGTGTGTGCGCCCCAAGGGCGCACAGGTCGTGGTATTTTCGCCACGTACACGCCGCGGCGAAAATGATTTCATTTTATTGATCCGCCTCCGGCGGATCAACCGGGGAAACCTGGGTTTCCCCTGGCCCCTTTCCCTGCGCCCCGCGGGGCGCGGGGAGGGAACGGCGAAATGAGAGGTTTTTATGAACAAGACACCGACTACTCTGATCATCATGGACGGCTTCGGCATGAGCGATTCCGACACGGGCAACGCGGTCCACGCCGCCAGAACGCCGCGGCTGGACCAGTTCTTCCAGGAGTTCGCCCACACGGAGCTGTCCGCCTCCGGGCTGGACGTGGGCCTGCCCGACGGGCAGATGGGCAACAGCGAGGTGGGCCACACCAACATCGGCGGCGGCCGGGTGGTCTTCCAGGACCTGCCCCGCATCTCCAAGTCCATTGCCGACGGGGACTTCTTCACCAATCCCGCCTACTGCCGCGCCATGGACGCCTGTCTGGAGAAGGGCTCCGCCCTCCACCTGATGGGTCTTTTGTCCGACGGCGGCGTCCACTCCCACCTCACCCACCTCTTTGCCCTCTTGAAGATGGCGAAGGACAAGGGGCTCACCCGGGTCTACATCCACGCCTTCCTGGACGGGCGGGACGTGTCCCCCACCTCCGGCGCGGACTTCGTGGCCCAGACGGTGGAGGCGTGCAAAAAAATCGGCGTGGGGGAGATCGCCACCGTCATGGGCCGGTACTACGCCATGGACCGCGACAAGCGTTGGGACCGGGTGGAGCAGGCCTATGACGCCATGGTCTACGGCGAGAGCGCCGTCTCCAACCCCGACCCCGTGGCCGCCGTGAGGGCCTCCTACGCCGCCGGCGTCACCGACGAGTTCGTGGAGCCCGTGGTCTGCGACAGCGAGGGCACCATCTCCGACAACGACAGCGTCATCTTCTTCAACTTCCGGCCCGACCGGGCCCGGGAGATCACCCGCACCCTGGTGGACCCGGACTTCGACGGCTTCACCCGCCAGCTCTTCCCCGTCACGTTCGTCTGCAACACGGAGTACGACGCCACCATGCCCAATGTGGAGGTGGCCTATCCCCGGAACACCGTGAAAAACGGCCTGGGCGAGTACCTCAGCCAGATGGGCCTCACCCAGCTGCGCATCGCCGAGACGGAGAAGTACGCCCACGTCACCTTCTTCTTCAACGGCGGCAGCGAGACCCAGTTCCCCGGCGAGGACCGGGTGCTGGTGCCCTCCCCCAAGGTGGCCACCTACGACCTCCAGCCGGAGATGAGCGCGCCGGAGGTGTGCGACAAGTGCGTGGAGCGCATCGAGTCCGGGGCCTACGACGTGGTGATCCTGAACTTCGCCAACTGCGACATGGTGGGCCACACCGGCGTGTTTGACGCCGCCGTCAAGGCCGTGGAGACCGTGGATACCTGCGTTGGCCGGGTGGTGGACGCCACGCTGAAAATGGGCGGCATCGCCATGATCACCGCCGACCACGGCAACGCCGAGCAGATGGTGGAGCCCGACGGCAGCCCCATGACCGCCCACACCACCAACCTGGTACCGTTCATCCTCTGCGGCGCCGGCACGGAGCTGCGGAAGGACGGGCGTCTTGCGGACATCGCGCCTACCATTCTGGATGTGATGGGGTTGGCCTGTCCGCCGGAGATGGACGGGAAGACGCTGATCGTGAAGTAAGCGCGATTTTGAATTGATAAGCAAGGCCCGGGACGCCATGGCGTCCCGGGCCTTTTTGAGGAGGTTCCGCGAGGCCTAATGGACAATTCACTATCAGAAGAACCTGTGCTCTGTATTCCACATATTCATATCTCTAGTCAACGGATATACGGCCATATAAATCCATCAGCACTGCCATTTTTTGACCAAATTGTGTTCCATTTGACTTGAGCCCATTGGCCGGTCTTATCATTTCTGAAAAAACTGAAAACATTTGCATAACTTCGATTTGGTCCAACATAGTATACGGTTGCATCCGTGTCGGAATAGTCTAAAACCTTTAAATAATCTGATTTTTCCAACATATTTGTATTCGTCTCAAGGCTTTCAAACTCGTGCCCATACACGGCTGTTAAAAACTCACACCTGAATAATGAAATACAATAAAAGGCAACTAATAGTAGCGCAAAAGCAATTACAAGCTTCCTTCGTTTTTTTATTTCTATTCCTCCTTATACAGAAACTGCAACACCGGGCCTTGGCGTAGTACAGGTTTAGCACGGCGTCAAAGTCGTGTGTGGCGTATTTCTCATCAAAAGGACCCCCGCCGCCGCGGCTTTGCCTGCGGCGGCAGGGGTCTCTCTGTCAAAACGGCCCTAACTTTACTGCTTAGGCTCCTCGCTCTCGAACACCGCCTTGGCGCTGGCCGCCAGGCCCGCCAGGCCCTGAATCTCGCTGGGGATGATGATCTTGGTGGCCTTGCCGTCCGCCACCTTCTGCATGGCCTCCAGCGCCTTGAGCTTCACCACCTGGTCGTTGGGGGCGGCGTCATTCAGGAGCTTCAGGGAGTCCGCCAGCGCCTGCTGGACCTTCATGATGGCCTGGGCCTCCGCCTCGGCGGCCATGATGCGGGCCTCCCGCTCGCCCTCGGCCTTCAAAATGGCGGCCTGCTTGGCGGCGTCGGCCTTCAAAATGGCGGACTGCTTCTCGCCCTCGGCCACCAGAATCTGGGACTGCTTGGTGCCCTCGGCCTGGAGGATGGACTCCCGGCGCTCCCGCTCCGCCTTCATCTGCCGCTCCATGGCGTCCTGGATCTCCCGGGGCGGGATGATGTTCTTCAGCTCCACCCGGTTGACCTTGATGCCCCAGGGGTCCGTGGCCTCGTCCAGGATGGCCCGCATCCGGGAGTTGATGATGTCCCGGCTGGTGAGGGACTGGTCCAGCTCCATGTCGCCGATGATATTTCGCAGGGTGGTGGCCGTCAGGTTCTCAATGGCGTTCATGGGGTGCTCCACGCCGTAGGTGTACAGCTTCGGGTCGGTGATCTGGAAATAGATCACCGTGTCGATCTGCATGGTGACGTTGTCCTTGGTGATGACCGGCTGGGGGGCGAAGTCCGCCACCTGCTCTTTCAGGGACACCTTCTTGGCAATGCGCTCAATGAAGGGCACTTTCAGGTGCAGACCCACGTTCCACACTGCCCGGAAGGCCCCCAGCCGCTCTACCACATAGGCCCGGGACTGCTGGACAATGACGATGTTGCTGATCAGCAGGATCAGGATCAGCACAATCAGAACAACAATTGCGATGACTCCAAAGTTCATGACACTACCTCCGCTTTTTCCGTAATTTTTTTGACAAAGAGCTTTACGCCCTCCATTCGCTGGATCTCCACCCGGCTCCCCGCGGGGATCACCTCTCCGCCGGCGCTGCGGGCGGTCCAGGTCTTGCCGTCTACGTATACGGCGCCGGTGGCGGCGTCGTTGTCGATGTCCTCCGTCACGCCGGCGGTCCTGCCGAGGACACGGTCCGCGTTGGTGGGGACGTGCTGGCCTCTCCCCAGCCGCGCCGCCAGCGGGCGGCTCACCGCCAGAGCCGCGGCGGAGACCACCGCGAAAATCACCAGCTGAACCGTCACGCTCAGATCGGCCAGAGCGGCGAAAAACGCCCCCACGGAGCCCGCCGCGAACCATACGGACACCAGTCCCGCCGTGACGGCCTCCACCACGCCGAAGAGGACAGCGGCGCACAGCCATAGCCACATCATGATCCAATTGCCTCCTTTCACCAATAAGGCTTCTCTGTTCTGTTTGTATTATAGCATACTTCATAGGGAAATTCATTTCAATTCGGTAACAATTCCGGGGTGGGAAATTTTAGAAAATCCAGAGGCCAAGCGGGTGCCTCCAGGCGCAGGAGGAGCGTCCGGCCTCTGGCCGGGGATTGTATTATAGTTTGACATTTTTCTATAACAATGATATTTTAATACAAAAACGAAGGGAGCCCTCCCAATGACACTGACCGTCCCCTGCCTCTTCGGCCTGGAGAGCCTGGTCTCCGGCGAGATGAGGCGATTGAACCTGAACAGCATCCGGGCCGAAAACGGCCGTGTCCACTGTGAAGGGACTATGCTTGACATCGCCCGCCTGAATCTCAACCTCCGCTGCGGCGCCCGGGTGCTGATGGAGCTGGGCTCCTTCCCGGCGCCGGATTTTGAGGCCCTGTTTCAGGGGGTGCTGGCCCTGCCCTGGGAGGACTACATCCCCCGGGACGGGGAATTTCCTGTAAAGGGCTACTCCCTGACATCTGCCCTGCACTCCGTCCCCGCCTGCCAGGCCATCGTCAAAAAGGCCGCCGCCCGGCGGCTGGGGAACGCCTACGGCTGCGAGACCCTGCCGGAGAGTGGCAGCCGGTATCAGATCCAGTTCGCCATTGTCAAGGACACCGCCTCGCTGTATCTGGACACCTCCGGCGAGGGGCTGTACAAGCGGGGCTACCGCGCCCAAAACATGGGTGCGCCCCTGCGGGAGACCCTGGCCGCCGCCCTGGTGACCCTCTCCCGCTACCGGGGCAGAGACCCCTTCTGCGACCCCTTCTGCGGCAGCGGCACCATCCCCATCGAGGCGGCCCTCATCGCCAAGAACCGGGCCCCGGGACTGGACCGGTCCTTTGCCGCCCAGCGGTGGCGGAACATGGACAGCGCCCTGTGGCTGGAGGCGGCGGAGGAGGCCCAGGATCAGGAGTTTCACGGGACCTACGACATCTGGGGCGGGGACATCGACCCCGCCGCCGTGGAGCTGGCCCGCCACAACGCGGAGCTGGCGGGCGTGGAGGACTGCGTCCGGTTTGAGGCGGCGGACGCCGGGAAGTTCCACCGCGGCAGCGAGTACGGCCAGCTGGTGACCAACCCGCCCTATGGCGAGCGCCTGCTGGAGAAGCAGGAGGCTGAGGAGCTGT
Organism: uncultured Oscillibacter sp.; assembly: GCA_946551795.1. Lineage (GTDB taxonomy): Bacteria > Bacillota > Clostridia > Oscillospirales > Oscillospiraceae > Oscillibacter. Next base: position 10,091 of record CAMNRF010000053.1, on the reverse strand, counting down.
ACCGCCGCTTCGGCAGGGCGGTGCGGGACCTGCCGCCGAAGTGGCGGATGGTGGTCCTCAGCTCCCACACGGAGTTTGAGCGGTGCTTCGGCCGGCCCGCCGACAAAAAGCGGAAGCTCTACAACGGGATGTTGAAATGCGACGCGTTTCTATACGGAAGGTAATTTTTCGACAGGAGAATACAAAAAATCATCAAGCGAAAGGGGGCCCTGTCCATGCGCCACGTCTTCATTATCAATCCCAAGGCGGGGAAACGGGACCAGACCGCCCGGATCTACGAGATGGCGGACCGCCTGCGCGCCGTCCATGGCCTGGACTGCGCCTGTATGCTGACGGACCGCCCCGGCGGCGCCACGGAGATGGCCCGCCGTCTGGCGGAGGACGGCGGGGAGCTGCGGGTTTACGCCTGCGGCGGAGACGGCACCGTCTCCGAGGCGGCCAACGGCCTGGCGGGCTTCCCCAACGCCGCCATGACCTGCATCCCCGCCGGGACCGGCAACGACTTTTTGAAGAACTTCGGACCGGACATGGAGAAGTTCCGGGACGCGGAGAACCTGTGGGACGGCCCGGTGTTCCCCCTGGACCTCATTGACTGCAACGGGCGGTACTGCCTCACCATCGCCTGCAGCGGCATCGACGCCCAGGTGGCGGAGGGTGTCCACCTGTACGGCCGCTCTCCTTTACTGAATGGGCGGGGCAGCTATCTGGCGTCAGTGGCCGCCAACGTTCTCCTGCGGCCCATCGGGCACCGCTGGACCGTCACCCTGGACGGTGAGACAGAGGAGGGGGACTTCGCCCTGGTGTCCGTGTGCAACGGCCGCCACTACGGCGGCGGCTCCACTCCGGTGCCGGAGGCCCGGATGGACGACGGGATTCTCAACACCATCCTGGTGCGGAAGATCGGCAAGCTGGCCTTTGCCCGGCTGTTTGGCGCCTACTCCGCCGGGAATTACCGGCAGGTCCCCCAGGCGGCCCGGGTGGTGACCGCCCGGGAGGTCCGCATCCGTTCAGCGGACGAGGAGATCGTCACCTGCCTGGACGGAGAGTGCTTCCGGAGCCATGAGGTGGTCCTGCGCCTGGCGGACAAGCGGGTGAATTTCTTCGGTCCCAGGGGCTGCGACCCCAACGCCACCGCCCGCTGAGCCCGGAGCCCGAAGAACTTCCCCTGGAATTTTCCGGCTTTTTTGGAAATTCACAAAATCTTCATAGATACCCCCTTTACAAACCGGGTCAACTGCGCTATGATAACACCGTTAGCACTCAGAGGACAAGAGTGCTAACGGTGCGATTTGTTTTTTTCTAATTTTTTAATATTATAAGGAGGAACCCGACATGAAACTCACCCCGCTTGCAGACCGCGTCATCCTGAAGATGGTGGAGGCCGAGGAGACCACCAAGGGCGGCATCATCCTCACCGGCTCCGCCAAGGAGAAGCCCTCCGTGGCCGAGGTCATCTACGTGGGCCCCGGTGGCACCGTGGACGGCAAGGAAGTCACCATGACCGTGAAGCCCGGCGACAAGGTCATCACCAGCCAGTACGCCGGCACCAAGGTCACCCTGGAGGATGTGGAATACGTAGTCGTCCGACAGAACGATATTCTGGCCATCGTAGAGTAACGCAGAGTCCGGGGACGGCTGTCTCTGGCAGGGGTGCATGAGCTCTTGCCTCTCGATGATCTTCCATGGAGCAGGCGTATGGCACTGTGGTCATCTCCGGGCAGGAGGCTCCGGCACTTCCTTCCGCAAAAGACGCTTTCACCGCTTCCAGCGGCAAAAGCTGTTTTGCTGATCTTTCCATGCGCCGCCGCGAAGCGGCGGCCCTTGCAGGGGCTCCGCCCCTGCACCCCGCCACCTTTGAAAAGGTGGACGAAACTTTCATATTTTTCTATCGGAGGTAATGCGATTATGTCTAAGCTCATCAAGCGCGGCGACGAGGCCCGCAAGGCTCTGGAAGCCGGCGTCAACTCCCTGGCCGATACCGTCAAGATCACCCTGGGGCCCAAGGGCCGCAACGTGGTGCTGGACAAGAAGTACGGCTCTCCCCTCATCACCAACGACGGCGTCACCATCGCCAAGGAGATCGAACTGGACGACCCCTTTGAGAACATGGGCGCCCAGCTGGTGAAGGAGGTCTCCACCAAGACCAACGACGTGGCCGGCGACGGCACCACCACCGCCACCCTGCTGGCCCAGGCCATGATCCACGAGGGCCTCAAGAACCTGGCCGCCGGCGCCAATCCCATTGTTGTAAAGAAGGGCATGGCCAAGGCCGTGGAGGCCGCTGTCGCCGAGGTCAAGAAGCAGTCCAAGAGCGTGGACGGCTCCAAGGACATCGCCCGCGTGGGCGCCGTCTCCTCCGGCGACGAGGAGATCGGCAAGCTGATTGCCGACGCCATGGAGAAGGTCTCCGCCGACGGCGTCATCACCATCGAGGAGTCCAAGACCGCCGAGACCTACAGCGAGGTCGTGGAGGGCATGCAGTTCGACCGGGGCTATATCACCCCCTACATGGCCACCGACATGGAGAAGATGGAGGCCGTGATCGACGACGCCTATATCCTCATCACCGACAAGAAGATCTCCGTCATCGCCGACATCCTGCCCATCCTGGAGCAGATGGTCCAGTCCGGCAAGAAGCTGGTGATCGTGGCCGAGGACGTGGAGGGCGAGGCCCTGAACACCCTGATCGTCAACCGTCTCCGGGGCACCCTGAACGTGGTGTGCGTCAAGGCCCCGGGCTTCGGTGACCGCCGCAAGGAGATGCTGCAGGACATCGCCGTCCTCACCGGCGGCACCGTGGTCAGCGAGGAGGTGGGCCTGGAGCTCAAGACCGCCGACCTCTCTGTGCTGGGCCGGGCCCGCCAGGTGAAGGTCACCAAGGAGAACACCACCATCGTGGATGGCGCCGGCGAGAAGCAGGCCATCGCCGACCGCGTGGCTCAGATCCGCTCCCAGATCGCCAACACCACCAGCGACTACGACAAGGAGAAGCTCCAGGAGCGCCTGGCGAAGCTCTCCGGCGGCGTGGCCGTCATCAAGGTGGGCGCCGCCACCGAGACCGAGATGAAAGAGAAGAAGATGCGCATCGAGGACGCCCTGAACGCCACCCGCGCCGCTGTGGAAGAGGGCGTTGTGGCCGGCGGCGGCACCATCTTCGTCAACGTGATCCCCGCCGTAGAGGCTCTGATGAGCACCGTGGAGGGCGACGAGAGGACCGGCGTGCAGATCGTGGCCAAGGCCCTGGAGGCCCCCATCCGCCAGATTGCCGCCAACGCCGGCCTGGACGGCTCCGTGATCCTGGAGAAGGTCCGCTCCTCCGGCAAGACCGGCTACGGCTTCGACGCCTACAAGGAGGAGTACTGCGACATGGTGTCCTCCGGCATCATCGACCCCGCCAAGGTGACCCGCTCCGCCCTGGAGAACGCCGCCAGCGTCAGCTCCATGGTGCTGACCACCGAGTCTTTGGTGGCCGACAAGCCCGAGCCCCCCGCTCCCGCTCCCGCCGCCCCTGACATGGGCGGGATGTACTAAGCGGCGGCCCGCACAGGCAGCAAACATCCAAACCGGCGCACAGCTGTGCGCCGGTTTTTCTCTCCCCCTGCAGCCGCCTGAATGACGCCGCCCCTTCCGGTTCCCTGTGAACAATGCCGAACTCTCACAAGCAGAGGCGGGCACCCTCGCCCGCCCGTTCAGCGGAAGCACCGGGGCTGGAGCGAAGAAGAAACCGCCGAGGCCGCCGCAAGAGATTTTGAGCCATCTGCCATCCACGGGCGGGATCTGTTTTTTCCTCAAAAAGCCCTTGACATGGAGTGAACTCCAGGGAGTACACTCTACCTAAACATATCCAAAAGGAGACTGGAAATCATGGTATACCGTACATTGGGCCGCACGGGCATTCAGGTCAGCGAGATCGGCATGGGCTGCGAGGGCTTTGTGGACAAGTCCTACGAGGAGGTTCTGGCTTTCGTGGACAAGATGGAGGCCCTGGGAATCAACTGCGTGGACCTCTACACCTCCAACCCGGAGGTCCGCTCCAACCTGGGCCGGGCATTGCGGGGGCGGCGGGAGAAGTTCGTCCTCCAGGCCCACCTGTGCTCCGTCTGGAAGGACGGGCAGTACAAGCGCACCCGGAACATTGACGAAGTCCGGGAGGGCTTTGCCGACCAGCTCCGGCGGCTGGAGACGGACCACACGGAGATCGGCATGATCCACTACGTGGACTCCATGGCGGACTGGGACACCGTGGTAAACGGCCCTGTCATGGCCTACGCCCGGGAGCTGAAGGCGGCGGGGACCATCGGCTGTATCGGCCTCTCCAGCCACAACCCTGAGGTGGCCCTGGCGGCGGTGAACACGGGGCTGATCGACGTGCTGATGTTCAGTGTCAACCCCTGCTACGACCTCCAGCCCGCCGGGGAGGACGTGGAGGAGCTGTGGGCCCCCAAGAACTACGAAAGCAGCCTGGTGAACATGGACCCCCAGCGGCAGGAGCTGTATGAGACCTGCCAGCGGCTGGGGGTGGGCATCACCGTCATGAAGGCCTTCGGCGGCGGCGACCTGCTCAGCGAGACCCTCTCCCCCGCGGGAAAGGCCCTGACGCCCCTCCAGTGCCTCCACTACGCCCTGACCCGCCCGGCGGTGGCCTCCGTCATGTGCGGCGCCCGGACGCTGGAGGACCTGGAACACAGCGCCGCCTACGAGGACGCACCGGAAAGCGCGCGGGACTACGCCGCCGCCCTGGCCGCCCTGCCCAAAATCAGCTGGCAGGGCCACTGCATGTACTGCGGCCACTGCGCCCCCTGCCCCAAGGGTATCGACGTGGCGTCCGTCACCAAGTTTTTGAACCTGTGCCGGGCCCAGGGCACCGTGCCGGAGACGGTGCGGGAACACTACGCCCTCCTGCCCCATCGGGCGGCGGAGTGTGCCGCCTGCGGCGCCTGTGAGAGGCGGTGCCCCTTCGGCGTGCCCATCGTGGAGAACATGCGGCAGGCCGCCGCCCTGTTCGGCGCCTGAACGGAAAGGAGATTTGCCTGTGACCATCAGAGAGGTCAGCCAAAAATACGGCCTGACGGCGGACACCCTGCGCTATTACGAGCGCATCGGCCTGATTCCGCCGGTGCCCCGGAATAAGAGCGGTGCCCGGGACTACGGCGAGGAGTCCTGCCAGTGGGTGGAGCTGATGAAGTGCATGCGCGCCGCCGGCGTGCAGATCGAGGCCCTGATCGAGTACGCCGCCCTGGCCCAGCAGGGGGACGACACCCTGGAGGCCCGCCGGGCCCTGCTGGTGCGCCAGCGGGAGCAGCTCACCGCCCGCATGGAGGACATGCAGGCGTCCCTGGACCGGCTGGACTACAAGATCGACCTCTACACCCGGCGGATCGCCCGGCGGGACTGCCCCGCGCAGTGTCCGGAGGAGAAGGAGAAACCCTGAATCATGGAAAGGCTGTCCGGATCGCTCCGGACAGCTTTTTTCGTCATGTTGTCCCGCCCTGTCCATATAGTATAGGGAGGTGGGAATGTTGAACGAAAAAACAGGGTCCCCCATCGTGCGGGGCACGCTGCTCCTGACCGCCGCCAACCTGCTGCTGCGGCTGGCGGGCATGAGCTTTCAGGTCTATCTCTCCGGGCGCATCGGAGCCGCCGGAGTCGGCCTCCTGCAGCTGATTCTCTCCGTAAAGGCCATGTCCTTCACGGTCGGCTCCGCGGGCATCCGCACCTGCTCCATGTACCTCTCCGCCGAGGAGTTCGGCCGCGGCCGGCCCCAGGGAGTCCACGCCGTGCTGGCCGGGTGCTCTCGCTACAGCCTGACGTGCAGCATCCTGACGCTGTTCCTCCTGTGGCAGCTGGCCCCCTGGCTGGCGGAGAACTGGATCGGCGGCAGTGCCGCCATCCCCTCCCTGCGGGTATGCGCCATGATCCTGCCCATCTGCTGCCTGTACGGCGTCATGACCGGGTACTTCACCGCCGCCGGGCGCATCGGGGATCTGGTGGGGGTGGAGTTTCTGGAGCAGGGCTGCGCCATGGCCGTCACCTTTCTGCTGCTCACCCGCTGGGCCGGGGCGGACACGGGCCGGGCCTGCCTCTCCGTGGTCCTGGGCGGCGGCGCCGCCGCGCTGGTGTCCTACCGGGCGCTGCGGCTCCTCCACCGGGGGTCCCTGCCGCCGGAGAAAGAGCCCCAAAAGCCGCCCTACCGGCGCATTCTCCGCATCGCCCTGCCTCTGGCCGTGGCGGACGACCTGCGCTCCGGGCTGAACACCATTGAAAACCTCATTGTCCCCAAGCGGCTGGCCCGCTTCACCGGCACCGCCGACGCCCTGGCGGACTACGGCGTCCTCCAGGGCATGGTGTTTCCGGTGCTGATGTTCCCGGCCGCTATCCTCTTCTCCCTGGCGGAGCTGCTGGTGCCGGAGTTCTCCCGCTGTGCCGCCGGGCGGCGGACGCCCCGCATCCGATACCTAGTGCGGCGGGGGCTGCGGGTGTCGCTGCTGTTCAGCCTCTGCGCCGCCGGGGTCCTCTTTGCCGGGGCCGGCGCCCTGGGGGAGCTCTTATACCACGATCAGGCCGTGGGGCCCGCCCTCCGGCTCTACGCCCCTCTGGTCCCCCTGCTGTACACCGACGCCATTGTGGACGCCATCTGCAAGGGCCTGGGCCAGCAGAACGCCAACGCCCGGTACAACCTGCTGACCTCCTTCCTGGACGTGACCTTCCTGTGGCTGCTGCTGCCCCGCTATGGGCTGAAAGGGTACTATCTCAGCTTTACCGTCACCCACCTCATCAACTTCTGCCTCAGCCTCCGCCGCCTGCTGCTGGTCTCCGGGGCCCGGCTGGAGGCAGGGCTCTCCCTGCGGGCCGCTCTCTGCGCCGCGGCGGCGCTCTGGAGCACCTCCCTGCTGCCAAAGACATCGGGGCTCCGGGGCGTTCTGCTGCCGGGGGCGTGGTATCTGGCGGCGCTGCTGCTGTTGTGGACGCTGCTGCGGGTGGTGCGCTGGCGGGACCTGGCGTGGCTGCGGGGACTGATCCGGAGGCGGTGAAAAGCAGCGTCTCGTCTTTTGTAGGAATTATAAATTCTACGAAATACAAAAAAGCCCGGGGAAGTTTTTTCAAAACTTCCCCGGGCTTTTTATACAGTACAGTTAAATACTGGGCTCCGCCCAGACCCGCTGGGGCGTTGCCCCAGACCCTACCGCCCTTTGAAAAGGGCGGCCCTAAACTTTCAATTCTCCCCGTCCAGCTGCCGCAGTCCCGCGATGTCGCTGACGGGCAGGGAGAAGGCCAGGGACTGGGCCGCCGAGTGGATGCCCGCCTGGCTCATGACCGCCTTCATGATGGGGGAGCGGTCCTCCTTCCGGGCCAGGATAAAAATCAGCTCCCGCTCCGCCGCGATGGACACCCCCAGAAACTTCCGGGCCAGCTCCGCGCCGGTGCCCTTGGCGTGGATGGAGGTGCCCCCCGTGGCCCCGGCGGCCCGGGCGGCGTCCATGACCTTGTCCGTGCAGCCCTGGTTGGTGATCACGATAATCAGCTCGTGGGTCTGTTCCCTCTCCATACGCTCCTCCGCCTCCTGCTGCAAGAGATAGTCTCTGGCGGCCGCGCCGCCGATGGTGGACACGGGCACCGCCATCAAAATGCCCCGGCCCGGGATGTCCAGCCACAGCTCCCTGGCCGCCCGGCGCACCAGGCGGGGGGAATGGGGCGCCACGCACAGCAGCACCGCCTTCTCCGTGGCCTCCAGGCCCAGGCAGTCCAGGATCTCCGTGGTGGCCGTGCCCTGGCCCAGGACCGTCAGCACCAGGGGGACGCCCCGGCTCTGAAACCAGGCGGCGAACTCCCCGCCCCGGCTGCGGTCCGTAATGGTAATGATCAGATTGGCTGCGCCCATGGCACTCTCTCCTCTCTGCGGCAGCTGTCCGGCCTCACAGCTCGATGACCTCCTCCTCCGGCGCCGCCTGTTCCGGCTCCGCGGCCCTGCGCAGCTTCCACTGGTAGACCAGCCCCAGCAGCTGGATGGTCAGCAGCGGCGTCATGGCCACCATGGCCACCACGCCGAAGGCGTCGGTCACCACATTGCCCCCCAGGGCCTGGCAGGCTCCCATGGCAAAGGGCAGCAGGAAGGTGGCCGTCATGGGGCCAGAGGCCACGCCGCCGGAGTCAAAGGCGATGGCCGTGAAAATCCTGGGCACGAAGAAGGACAGGCCGATGGCCGCCAGATACCCCGGCACCAGGAAATAAAAAATGGAAATTCCGGTTAAAATGCGAAGCATGGCAAGTCCAATGGACAGCGCCACGCCGATGGACAGACTGGTGCTCATGGCCTTGCCGGGGATGGCCCCGGAGGTGATCTCCTCCACCTGGTGGTTCAGCACGTGGACCGCCGGCTCCGCCTGGACGATGTACCAGCCCATCAGCATCCCGATGGGCACCAGAATCCAGTTCCACTGGAGCTTCGCGATCTGCTGGCCCAGGTAGGTGCCCGCCGGCAGGAAGCCCACGTTGACGCCCGTGAGAAACACCGCCAGTCCAAGACCAGTATACAGGAGACCCACCACAATTTTCAACACCTTTTTTCGGCTCATATGCAGGGAGGCCACCTGAAAGGCGGCGAAAAACACCGCGATGGGGGCCAGGCACACCACCACCTCCACCACATACTCCGGAAAGGCCCCCAAAAAGAACCCCCACAGCGCCCGGCTGTCCGCCGCCGCTGCCACCTCCGCCGGGACATAGGTCCCGGAGGCGGGGTACACCAGGGAGAGAATCAGCACCGCCAGAATCGGCCCCACGGAACAGAGGGCCACCAGGCCGAAGCTGTCCTGGGCGGCGTTCTCGTCACTGCGGATGGAGGACACGCCCACGCCCAGGGCCATGATGAAGGGCACCGTCATGGGCCCGGTGGTGACGCCGCCGGAGTCGAAGGCGATGGCCAGGAAGTCCTTGGGCACGAAGCAGGCCAGCGTGAAGACCACCAAGTACGAGGCGATCAAAAGCCCGTTGAGGGGAATTCGGAAGAGGATGCGCAGCAGGGCCACCACCAGGAAGGCCCCCACGCCCACGGCCACCGCGCCCATCAGCACGGCTCCCGGCACGCTGGGCACCTGCTCCGCCAGCACCTGGAGGTCCGGCTCCGAGATGGTAACCACTACGCCGATCAGAAAGCTGACCGCCACCACCACCCAGAGTTTCCGGGAACGGGTCATATGGGCGCCCACCCGCTCGCCGATGGGGGTCATGGCCATCTCCGCCCCCAGGGTGAAGAGGCCCATGCCCACAATCAGCAGCACCGCGCCCATCAGAAAGGCCAGCAGGGTGTCGGTGGGCACCGGGGAGATGGTGAAGCACAGCACCAGCACAATGGTGGTGATGGGCAGCACGGAGGCCAGGGCCTCCCGGACCTTTTCGCCCAGAATCGTGCGGGTATTTCCCACCTTTTCGCGCCAGCGCGCCCGCAGACTGCCTTGCAACTGTGCCGCCCCCTTTGTCTCAAAATGCATATTTGATTTATATTATCATGCAAAGGATGTCCTTTTCAAGGGGAGTGTCGGAGTTTTAACAATTTTTTAGCAAATCTTTCAAGGGGAGTTTTGCCGCGTTGATTTTCCGGGAGGAATTTGGTAAAATATATTGATAGTCTCTCCCGCCGGGAGGGGTGGCGTATACTCGCCCTGGCGGGCGGGGGCAGAATTCAGCCATGATGATGGCTGGGCAATGCACCCCCCATTTCTCTTTTCTCTGTCTTGCCAGAGAAAAGAGAAACGGGCCGTGCACGGTCCAAAGAGAAAAGAGAGGCGCCGGGCGAGAATTTGACGTTCGTCAAATTTCGCCCAAAGTACGGGGGCTGGCCTGAACCGGTGCCAAGTTGAATTGCCAGCCCTCTACCAGGTGCGGCTGACCCCGTTCCGCCCGTTGGCGCTCCGCCGCATTTGGTGGTACCATCGAGGGTGTTTTGCATCTTTGACGCATGGCCCTCAGCGCCTCTTCCCGCGCTTCGCGCCTGGCCGGGCACGTTTAGGCAAGCCTGCCCTCCTCTTGGCGGTAGACCAACTCTCTTTCCCGCACGGAGCCGGCCAGGCGCGAAGCGCGGGAAGAGAAGGAAG